>CAYRRA010000186.1:0-8464 GCA_964426355.1 uncultured Anaerolineaceae bacterium | reverse complement strand
GTAATAAAGCGGATAGATATTGTCAAATTTATATTGAGAATTGCTGATTCTGGTTATTTTTCCTGTTCTGAGCGAGTATAATTTGAACAAGGAGAAAAAATGCGACGTGTTTTATACGCATGTTTCGTTGTTCTATGGGTATTGCTTTTGCCTGTGTCTGTACAGGCGCAAAGCGTAGAAATTGATAGCCTGCAAATTGAAATCTGGCCCGAGTATGACCGACCAGAAGTGCTGGTGATTTATCGTTTCGAAATAGCCGAGACCACTCCACTCCCGGCTTCGCTGACTTTTCGCATCCCGGTGGTCAGCGGCGGTTTGTTCAACCTGGCATACAAAGATGATGACGGCAAGCTGTACCTGATGGAATATGCTTCTGTGGAGGGAGAGGATTGGATGGTGATTGGTTTTACCACCCCATCACGCCAGGTCCAGTTGGAGTACTATGATCCTTCCATGCTGCGCAGTGAACACCGCCGGAATTTCACATTCAACTATCCGGCAGATTACACCGTTCATTCTTTATCGGTGCAGGTGCAGCAGCCGCGCAACGCAAAACAAATGTTGATCGATCCGGGATTGGGTGAAGGTCAGGTGCTTCAGGATGGACTGACGTATTATTCAGGGCTGTTTGGCGAGGTGGGAGCAGGCGTGCGTTTTGCCCTGGACATTCAATACGATAAAGAAGATGAAACGCTCAGCAAGGGATACGACCCGGTATTTCCGGCGGAAGGAATCACCACTACAAGCACTCAAACCACATTCAAGAGTGTGTTACCGTGGGTACTCCTGGGAGTTGGGGTTACGCTGATCCTGGTGGTGGGGCTTTGGTACCTGGCGCCTCCCCGGATCCGTGAAATGGGGAACCGTAAACGGCATCCGTCTCGCCGGGTAAACGGAGCAACCCAGGAAAAAAGTGTTTTTTGTCACAATTGTGGGGCACAATCGCAGCCGGGCGACAAGTTTTGCCGGGTTTGCGGTGTTAAACTGCGAACGGAATAATCATCACAGCCAGCTTTTGCCTGTGCTGAGATATATCAATTTCCATTTAACCACACAGATGAGATAAAATATCGTGCGTGTGCAGCCAGTTTGCTGTATGCGCTATTTTTTTTGTGTTTTTGCGAGGGAATATGACTACGAGTACGACCAGAGGAAAATTCAGGCTCAACTGGCGGACGGTGCAGGATTATCTCTTTGTCCTGTTGGGTACGTTCATCCAGGCGCTTGCTATGCGTTTGTTTCTTATCCCGGCATTATTGACCAGCGGCGGGATCAGCGGTATTGCCCAGATTATCGACTATCTGTTTGGGCTGCCGGTTGGTTTAATCACTTTGGCAGGCAACTTGCCGCTTTTTGTTTTGGGTTGGCGCTACCTGGGCGGCAAGCGTTTTGCAATGCGGACATTGGCTGCGTTGGGGGCATTTTCTCTGTTCACCGATCTTCTTGTCCTTTTCATCCCAGAGAAAGGGTTGACCGCCGATTTGTTCCTGGATACCATTTATGGTGGAGTGCTCCTGGGGATTGGATTGGGCATTGTGTACCGCGGTCGCGGCACCAGCGGCGGCACCGATATCATCTGCCGTATGTTGAACCACTACCTGGGCATTCCTATTTCGACCGGCTTTCTGCTGGCAGATGGGTTGGTGGTGGCTGCCAGCGGCTTCTTCTTTGGCTGGGATCGAGCGTTATACGGTCTGGTGGTGATTTATATCAGCGGGCTGGCAGCCGAGGCGGTCTCCGAAGGCTCGGCGGTGTTCCGTTCCGCCATGATTGTCACAAACCATGCCGAGAAGATCGCTGCCAAGATCGATAGTGTGTTGGAACGCGGCGCAACCATCCTGCCGGGGATAGGCGCATATACTGGACAACCTCGCCCGGTGCTGTATTGCGTGGTGACACGTGCCGAGGTCAACCAGCTTAAAAGCCTGGTGAGCGAAACTGACCCGCAGGCATTCATGGTAATTGGGCAGGCGCATGAAACCCTGGGGGAGGGGTTTAAGTCATTTGATAGTTGATTGAACGGGTCTCAGCGGAATTGTAAGAGAGAACCATTCAGCGAAGGCGCTCTATGCAGAAGTGCCGGAAAACAAGGGCAAGTCTCAGCGGAATTGCAGGAGGGCGCCAGTCAGCAGTAAGAACTGTGCCATGTGATAAGTCATCATGATCCAGACATGTGCTTTGCGTAACTTGTTGACGAACCTGTCATAGGCGAGCATGGTATCTGAAAGCGCAAAGAACAGTGCGCCCCCGCACACCAGGGCGGCATTGACGGGTGACCATTCTGGACGCAAAAATGTGGAAGCCGCCGAAAGCACCATCAGGTGGATGGTTACGATGTAGAAAGCGACGGGGATGCGTACGCGCCACGAATAAGGCTTCCTTTTGAGCGCCGCCAGGAAGAAACGCAGTAACCCGGCGGTAGAGAGGGCGACGACGAAAATCATCATCCACAACAGGGGCGAGATGGTTAACGCTGCGGTGTTGAGCCCTAACAGGTAAAAAATATGCCCGGTTAGAAAGGCTGCCAGACCGGGAAGAAAGAAGCTTGGGGGGAGCATCAGGAACACATCGCCCAGCAGAGAAGCGATCAGTGCAAACGCAAACCAGCGGATTTCGCCCTGCCAGCCGCTAACCTGCCAAGACCATGCAATCAGTGCCAGCATTACGCCGGGTTTGGTGAGGTAATGCAGCCATTTGATCTCGCGCCAGCGCGCCAGCCATTGCAGAACAGCCAGCACACAGGCAAGAAAAAACCAGAAGTCGATCAGCTTATTCATTTTTCCTGGGGACGTATCCTAGTCTTTGAAGGGTATCATCGTCATTGCGCCAGTTTTTGTTCACCTTGACGCGCAGTTCCAGATACACCTTTCTGCCGGTGAGCGCTTCGATTTCTTCGCGTGCCTTCTTTCCAATTGATTTTAGCATACTACCGCTTTTACCAATTACGATCCCTTTGTGGGAATCACGGTTGACGAACAGCGTGGCAGAGATATAAGCAACCTTTTCGCCGCGATCCTGGTAACTGTCCAGGCGGACAGCCATTTCATGGGGAACCTCATCGCGCAGGAGGTACAGCGCGGCTTCGCGAATCAGATCGATGGCGATTTCACGCTCGTAGAAATCTGTCACCTGTTCGGTTTCGTAATAGAGCGGACCTTCCGGCAGGTGTTCGGCGATGGCATCCAGCAGATGGTCGCATCCAGTGCCATTCAAAGCGGAGATCAGCAGGGTTTTAGCACCGGGTGCAAGCTGCTGGTATGCAGCCTGGCGTGCAGCCCGTTGCTCGTCGTTCACCTGGTCAGTTTTGTTCAACACCAACAGCACGGGCGGTAGATTTTTTACCTTTTTCATTTTCTCGGCGAGGGTGATATCATCATCGCCGGGTTCTTCCGCCAGGTCTGCCAGCCAGAGCAGCACATCGGCATCTTCCAACACCGCCAGGGCTTCCTCATTCATATATTCACCCAGTTTGTGGACTGCCTTGTGAATGCCCGGTGTATCCATGAAGATCACTTGCATGGTTTCTGTAGTCAGGATTCCAAGTTGGCGGCGACGGGTGGTCTGTGGTCGTGGGGATACTGCGGCTACTTTTTGTTGAAGCAGCATATTCATCAATGTCGATTTTCCAACATTGGGTTTGCCCACAAGCGCGGCATAACCCGATTTAAAGACTTTTTCTTCTTTCATTATTTCCTCTTTTTCCAATTGAACACCAGGATACCCCCCACAATTAATGCGCTGCCGATCCAGAGCGTAATGCCGGGGTTCTCCTGTAAAAACAGGATACCCAGGCACACACCGACCAAAGGGTACGTGTAGGTTACCAGCGAAGTCTTGCCGGGTCCTTCGGACTGGATTAACGAAAAGAACAGGATCATGGCAACACCGCCGTTGAGAATGCCCAGCCAGGCTAATGCGATCCATGTCAGCGGCAGCCTGGGCAGCACCAATGGACCTTCAACTGCCCATGCCAATGGAAAAATCATCAGCACAGCAGGGATCATCATCCAAAAAGTCAGTTCATCCGCAGGAAACTGCTGCGCCTTTGCCCGGGTGAATACATTACTGACAGAGAAGGATAGCGCTGCACCCAATACAGCCAATGCACCCAGCCTATGGATGGAAGCATTGCCATTCATCTGCCCGGCAACCAACACAATCACACCCAGAAAGCCCAGTGCCAGACCGATTCCTTTTCGGAGCGAAAGCCGTTCATCGGCGAACAATGGAATGGCGAGCAGTGTGGTGAAAAAGGGTACAGCGCTGACGAGAATGGATGCAAGCCATGAGGGAATATGCAGCTCTCCCCAGGCAATTAGGGTTTGCGGGGTCAACAGGTTGAAGACGGCTAAAAAAGCGGCAGGTAAAATCGCTCGCCAGCTCAATTTTCTGGGTTTGCGTAATATATACGCCAGCAGTACCAACAAAGTGATTAATGAACGGTAAGCGACCAACGTGTAAGGGGGGACTTCTTGAACAGCAATTTTAATCCAGAGGAATGTAGAGCCCCAGATCAGACCGACGATGATAAATTTAGCCCAGTTCTTCGGTGACAAGGAAATGCCCCTCCAGTTGAAGCAGCCATGCTTTGGTTTTCACACCCCCGCGCCCGGAATATCCCCGCAGGCGGTTTTTTGGAGACAGTACCCGGTGGCAGGGAACAATCAACGGCATGGGGTTATGCGCAACCGCACCGCCCACGGCACGCAGTGCGTTTTTATCGCCGAGAGTTTGCGCCACCTGTCCATAGGTCAGAACCTGTCCGTAGGGAATGGTGCACACCACTTCCAGCACACGCTGTTGAAACGGGCTGCACAGCATCCAATCGATGGGCAGCTCAAAGCGGTTAAGATTGCCAGCCAGGTAAGCATTAATCTGCAGGACGGCATCGCGGAGGAGGGTTGCGGTGGGTTGTGGCGGTACCTGGTCGGTTAGTTTCAACTCTGCGCGAACTTTGGGTTCCGGTTCAAAGAAGACCGCGCAAATGCCGTTCTCTGTGGCAGTGCATGTGATCTGCCCTAGTGGGCTTTCTTCCAGGCTTGCCAGCCATTGTGCTGTTTTCCTGTCTTTTTCTTTCATAAAAGGGTATTATATCCTGCCTTTAATGAAACCAAAATGATTTTCACCGGCGCTGACGGTATAATCATCCCTGGTGAAAGCCACAGCGCAGGCGCATCCGTTCGCGCAGAGCAGCTTTACCGGTTCAAACATTTCATTCGTTTGCAGGAGCACGGTATGCAGAAAATTAATCCATCTCACGGTCTCAGCACCCTGGCAATCCATGCCACAGAGGAAGAGAACCCATACCATACCAATGTTACACCCATTTATCAATCGTCCATTTACCGCATCCCGGACGTATCCACCGGAGCAGCCATCTTCATGGGCGAGAACCCCGGTTATGTCTATACCCGTTTGAGCAACCCCACCCTCGACCAGGTGGCACGGAAACTGGCAGTGTTGGAGGGGGTTGATCTTCTGCGCGCCCAGCCAGAACGGTCTGTTGATGAAGTTGTGCGCGGGCGTGTGTTCGCTTCTGGGATGGCTGCCATCACAACGGCGATCCTGGCGCGTGTGAAGAGCGGAGAGGTAGTGATTGCACAACAGGCGCTGTACTCGCAAACGCATGGTTTTTTGAACGATGCCGGGCGGCATGGAATTCGCGTGGTTTGGTTGTCCGACCCGAAGCCCGAGGATTGGGAAGCAGCATTTACAGCCGAACCCAAGGCTGTTATGGCATACGTGGAAAGCCCGGTTAACCCCAGCCTGGCGGTGGTGGATATTGCCGCGGCAGCCGAAATTGCACACCGTCACCAAGCCTGGTGCATGGTGGATAATACCTTTGCCACGCCATACTGCCAGCGCCCGCTCACGTTAGGCGCCGATATTGTGGTACATTCCACCACAAAATATCTCAATGGGCATGGTCTGATTATCGGCGGGGCATTGGTCAGCACACAGCTTGATTTCATGGATCATGAGGTCTATGACGTGCATAAAGCGTTTGGCGCGACTTCCAGCCCGTTCGATACCTGGCTACTCAATAACGGTCTAAAAACCTTTGAACTGCGGGTTGAACGTCAGTGTCAGAACGCCATGCAGGTGGCGCAGTTCCTGGAAAATCACCCGGCGGTAGCGCAGGTGAACTACCCCGGTCTGCCGTCATTTGCATACCATGAGCTTGCCAAAAAACAGATGAAAAGCTTTGGTGGCATGATGTCTTTTGAGTTGAAAGGCGGTTATCATGCAGGTGAGCAGATGATGAACCGGGTGCAGTTGTGCCGCCTGGCGGTCAGCTTGGGGCACCTGGACAGCCTGATCGAGCATCCAGCCAGCATGACCCATTCCCATGTTGAGCCAGAGGTGCGCGCCCACAGCGGTATCACACCTGGGCTGGTGCGCTTTTCGGTGGGTATCGAAAATGTGGAGGATATCATCGCAGACCTCGACCAGGCGATGCAGTAAGACCCGTTTACAGGCAAAATTATCTAAAGTTATCGTCAAAATTACCGAAAATAAGGATGGGTATTATTGACGATGGTTCGATTCTGGAAAAAAGCCTTATTTTCATTGCTTTGCATTGTCCTGTTCTCATTTATTGCAGGCTGTCATGAGCAAACACCGGCGCTTACTGCGGCTCTTATACCAAGCTGTGTTGTGCCGGATGTTCACGCTCTTTCGGTCGATCAGGCTGAGAAGACACTCACGGCAGCCGGTTTTCGTGTGACCATCAGCGAGGTCACCAGCGATTCGGTGGATGCTGGCACGGTGATAACGACACAACCTGAACCAGGCACGGCTCTGTCAAGCTGCAATACGGAAATACTGTTACTGGTGAGTAAGGGCAGTATTGCGAGTCAAAACCCATGGAATGGTTGGAATGAGGGTATCGTTTACCTGGCAGACCAGTCCGGTTCGTTGGAACTGCAAAAACGGGAATCCCTTTACCGCTGGCAGCCTCTACCGGAGAGTGGTCCAATCTACCATTACGAGCTTTATCAGGAAGCGCTGCTCCAGGGAAATTTATCTGTCTCGGTGCAGGCGAAGCGGGAGAGCGGAGAAGACGGTTCAGCGGCAGGGCTTGTGTTGTATTTTGCTGACCGAAACCAATACCTGCTCTTTTCACTGTTCGATGTGGGCTATTTTTCGTTGGATAATGTGGTGGATGGGGTGCGTGAAAACATAGTTAACCCCAGGCATATCAGTTATACCTACACCGGCAAGGTGAACCGGCTCAAGGTCAACCGGCTGGGCAGCCAGTACGATTTTTATGTCAACACCAACCTGGTGTACACCTGGCAGGATCCGCAAAACAAGGCTTATCCGGTGCAGGTGGGGTTAGCGGTTCGTTTGAAAGATTCCGCTACTGTTTTTAGTTTTGAAAACATTCGCATTACCCAAACCGATGTAGAATCCACCGCGCAGAAACTGGATATTATCCCGCTGCGCGCGTTTGATTTTAATGAACGCGTACCGGCTGAAATTTCCTTTAATGCGTACAAGGGTGGTGTTGCTGAAACCAGGGCAGTGGATGGCGTTTATCAATGGCAATTGCGCAACACCAATGACGCGCGCTATCGCGCAACCTGCAATTCGAGCGCCTTTGAAATGCCACAGGATGGTCTCAGCATTGCCCTGACTGCGGAAAGGGTAGCCGGGATGCATAATGGCTGCAGCTATGGTATTGTCTATAACTATCTCCCGTTAACTGGTTACTTCCAGGTTGCAAATATTCGCGATGACAACTACTGTGAAGTGTACCAATACAATTCTATTTCGCAACTTAAAGATGTGCTGGCGGGTAAGCAGAATTGTTACGTTCTTTCAGGGAAACCCAATCATTTACAGGTAAATCTGACTTCGGATACAGTGGCGGTTTATGTCAACGGTTATACCGTTTTTAATTTATCCGGAAGCCAGAACAATCTACTGGAAGGCAGCGTGGGGATCCAGGTGGATTGCAGCCCGGGCGAAAACACCTTCAATTTTGATGATTTTAACCTCTATCAAATCTCAGGTGGAACACCTTAGTTGAGTGTCCACAACCACGGAATTATTATTTAACCTCGATATCAACTGAGAACCAGCAAAAATCTTTACTGTTTTGCCTGAGTACCCAGATGGAAGAGTAAATGCCAGGTTCAAGCGGCGCTTTCATGTCGACAATGACTTCATAGGTCTCGCCGGGTTTAACGGCGGAGTTGAGCTTGAATGACCCGCTGTAGCTGTGCAGGATCACGCCGTTGCGGTAAACGCCGGCGACCGTCTCGTTGTACCAGGTTTCGGTGCCGCTGTTGAGCAGCGTCCAATTCACATCAAATTCCTCACCTCGTTGCAGGATGGACTTATAAGAAGGCGAGGTGCGGATTAGATTACATTGAAACGGTTCTTTGGCGACCGTGCCGGTGGGTATCATCAGTTCGGGTGTGACCGTGGGGGTTTCTGTAGCAGTGCCAGCAGGGTT
>CAYRRA010000185.1:0-8516 GCA_964426355.1 uncultured Anaerolineaceae bacterium | reverse complement strand
CCAAAGAGTTTGAGTATGGATTTACAGCAACTGAAAAAATGGGGAAAAGTCTAGCCAGGAAAGTGATCCACGCCTATTATGCAATTGGCGGTTATTATGATTATTTGCAGACTGAACCGGAAAAACGTTACCAGATCATAACTCCGGAGATTAAAACGCATACCGAAAAGTTTATGATGAATTTCAGGGAAGGTGATTCTAATTACCGCAAATACTTTCAGAAAAGAGAAGGAAGTATTGAAGCCGAACTGCAATATCTGTTAATTGGTGATATCTGTCTGGTTGGAGTTCCGGGCGAATTGCTGGTAGAACCCGGATTGGAAATAAAATGGCATTCACCTTTTCAAAAAACCTTCATCCTCTATAATTCCACTGCCTATTTAAGTTATATTGCACATACAAATACTTTTGTCAGCAGCGGATACGAACCGGATACTTCACCTTTTGATAAATTCAGTGCCTTTGACCTGGTATCTTGCGCAATAAAAGGTTTCAGAAAATTAGTGTCGTAAAACGATTAAAGATGAGGTTGATATGATACTTGTTGGGGATATCGGTGGAACAAAGACCATCCTGGCAGTCTATTCAGTCGAAACGGGGTTGCATCAACCGCTCGTTGAAAAGACTTACCCCAGCACAGCCTACGCCAGCCTGGAAAGCATCGTTCATCAATTCCTGAGCGAAAATAACCTGCCCGTTGAGCGTGGCTGCTTCGGCGTAGCCGGACCGGTGATCGCCGGACAGGCGCGCATCACCAACCTGCCCTGGGTAATTGACGCCAACCGGCTGATGACTGAATTCGGTTGGGCATCGGCAAGTTTGCTCAATGACCTGGAAGCCGTCGCGTATGCCATACCGGTTCTGGAAAACAATGACCTTTATACCCTCAACCCTGGCATACCAGTACAGGGTGGCAGCATCGCTGTTCTGGCTCCGGGAACCGGCTTGGGTGAAGCCTTCATGACCCATCATGAGGGCAAATACCACGCCCATCCATCCGAAGGCAGTCATGCTTCCTTCAGCCCGATGGGCGCCACGCAAGAAAAACTGCTCATCTATCTACGCGAGCAAAAAGGTTTTTCCCACGTCAGCTTCGAGCGTGTCTGTTCTGGCGGTTTGGGCATTCCAAACCTGTACGCTTTTCTAAAAGATATTCAAGCAGGCGAAGAACCCGCGTGGCTGGCTGAACAGCTCGCCCAGGCTGAAGACCCCACACCCATCATCATTTCAGCAGCACAAGACCCGCGGCGGTCCAGCGCACTTTGCTCAGCAGTGCTGGACTTATTTATTGAAATTTTGGGGGTAGAGGCGGGCAACCTTGCGCTAAAAGTGCTTGCAACAGGCGGGCTTTACCTGGGGGGGGGTATCTCCCCGCGCATTGTCGAACAACTCAAAACCTCTGCTTTTTTACCCATGATGTACAATAAAGGACGATTCGAGGATTTGTTGAAAAGCATACCCGTGCACGTCATCCTCAACAAAAAAGCCGGTTTAATAGGCGCAGCAGCATTTGGATTACCAGGGAACCAGTCATAATGAACATGAAAACTCCTTTAGCCATCGGTATGGATATCGGCGGTACCGATATCAAGATTTGCCTGGTCAACGTTGAAGGGAAAATCTCACAACTGCAACGCATTCCCACTAAGGTAGATGTTGAGAATCCTGCACTGTTTTTCGACCACGTATTCTCGGTTTTTAGAAACAGTTCTGGTTATGATGAACAGAATATCGTTGGCGTAGGTGTTTCCTGCCTGGGTCTTCAAAACGATGAAGAGAACGGCGCGTACCTATCTGTTAATGTGCCTGAGTTGAATAACTTTAATATTCGCGGATGTTTGGAAGAACTTACACAGCTTCCGGTCACCATCACCAACGATCTGATATCCCACACACTGGCAGAATATTATTTTGGCTGTGGAAAAAAAGCAAAAAGATTTCTTTGTGTCGCCTTGGGAACGGGAATAGGCGCCGGTGCGGTGATTGATGGGAAACCCATCAAACTGTGGGGAGGAACATCCGGCGACTGCGGCAGGATTGTGCTGGAGCCCGATGCAGAGGTCATCTGCGCCGGTAAAGTGAGAGGTTCTGCTGAAGCATTTTGCGGGGTCGCAGGGATAGAACAGGCTGCACACCTGCTTTATCATCGAGATGATGTTTGCGCGCGCGATGTCATCACCGCCTGTCGAGAAGGCAATGACCCTATCGCACAGCAGATCATCCAAAGCGTTGGAGAACATACCGGACACCTGATTGCGATACTGGCAATGGTGTATGCCCCAACAAGAATTGCATTGGCGGGAGGAACCACCAATGCAGGACCCGTATTGATCGACAGTTGCCGAAGGAAATTCAACCAAATCGCTGGGAATTTCTTCAATATCCTCACAAGCTCAGCGCCTGAATACCACCCGGAAATCGATATTTGTTATGGTGAAATAAAAGGGGAGGCAGGTGTAGTGGGCAGCGTGGTTGAAATTCTAAGACCCTACCTGTAGAAAAAGGGTTCGCGTCCCAACCCCTTGCTACTTACTTGCGTTTTCACCATCAGAATAATATTACATCCCCCTCCGGCGAGACATGCGATACACCTTGTGCCGTTGCGAAAGGATACAAAACAGCTCTCAGGCGAGTAGAGAGTGTTTCTCCAGGTTCCAGCCATTTTGCCTGTCCAGTTTGGATATATCCATCCAGACCGGCATCTTGCCCAATGGAATAACTTGTACACGGTTCAAGCCCTAAAGCATAGGTGTTGAAGTGCCAGGGGCTTCCTCTGGAACCGCCAAGTTCCTGCCAGACCCATAAAACAGGAAAAATGTCGATTTCCCAGGTCAACGCAAAACCCAGCCCAAGCCTCCGGTTTGTCAACGCATACCACCCTTCTTTCAACCCGGTCAAAAACAACATATCGGTAGTATGCAATCCGTTATCGGGGATCAAACGCAAATCGATTTCATCCCCGGTTTTGCCCGAAATGAGCGACCAGCGTTCTTTGATACCCGCCGGTACCCTGGCAGCATCCGATTCATGAGGTGATGTTTCCACAAAATCTGCCGGGACATCCAGAACACAGGAACCGTCCAGGAAAGGAGCACCAAAAGCGGGGTGATGTCCCCATACAAAAGCCTGCCGTTCACCGCCCTGATTGGTCACAGATTCAACGAAAGACAATTGTGCTTTTCCCTCCTCAAGAGATATCGTCCGTTCTAAGACAAAAGGTGAACGCATCATGGTAACGAAGAGCCTCACGCTTACCCGTTCTGGCTGGTCGTCAACGATCCTCCAATGCCAGGGCAATAACGCTGCTTCGCCATGTCTGCCAAATCCAGTCCCCATGGCAAAGCCAGCACCGCCTGCAGTCGGAAACATTACCTGCCAGCCCCCATCGTAAACATCCGAAAATGACCCATCCGAAAGAGGAATCGTGGGCGGATACACAGTTGGCGTTTGCAAAGCGCGGTAATGCAAAAGCGGATCGAGGTCGAGTTGTTTATATTGGATGCTGTATATCTCTCCGCCTTTTTCAGGAAAAATGATTACCTTTAGCAGGCTGTTTTCCATCACAATCATTTGCAATCCGCAATAATGCAGCGCATCAGAAATTCGGCAGTGGTAATTACGCGAAAATGGGGTAACACTCATCACAACCTCGCCATGAAAGATTCTCTTGTTCAGGTCAAATCGATCTATTCATTTCAACACGATTTAAGCACAGGCGTAGGAATAATCCGAAACCAGGTCGATAATTTTGTCATAGATCAACTCAAGCGGCTCATTTTTCAGCTCACCAGAACATACCTTTTTGTACTGGATGGGCAGATATTGACTCAATAAACTGAGTGGAATCGGGTTCAGGTTAAGATTAGAGAGTAATATTGCTAATGAATTTTGCACCTTTTCTACCGTCCAGTAATACCGGGAACGATCGCTGAAACTATATTTCCGTGCAAAACGCAATTGCCCTTCATCCCCAGAATAATGCCTCACCCAATGTTTCGGGTTCTCCTGCATCGCTTCTTCCAAAACTGAATCCATTCCAGACAAACTCACACCCTTATCCCCTGAAAGCAGTTCTTTTTCCATCATCTCAAGAGCAAACACCGCTTCGCGGAAAGAAAAGGTCAATGCGGGACCGACTTTTAAAATGGCAAAATGATCCTCGACCATCTCTTTTAACGATTTCGTGGTCTGGTAATCGGTTGAATGGGCTTCATAAATCAAATGCTCACTCGATTCGATAAATTTTGACAATGGCTTGGCTTTCTCCCGGTTATAGTGATGCAGTGAAGAATCTCCAAATTCCACACCTGGTTGAACAACAAGCGCAACAACTCGCTCCCAGGCATCCTGAAGACCCAGGCGGAAAAATGCTCTACGGGTGACATCAATCGTTTTTTCAGCATCGGCAGGCGTGGTAATGGTGATTTCAGTTTCACCGATCAGCGCTCCACCAGGAACAGGCACTTCTGTGCCGATGATGTAACAAGGCGCCCATTGGGTGATTGGCTTAGCCTGATACGCATCTTCAGCAGCTTTGCACATCAAAGCCGCCCGTTCAGCGGATAATTCCAAATCAAGGGATTTATCGGTAGCATCATCCGCGCATTTCATACTGGCATCCAGGTGAATTTTTGAATATCCTGCCTGTACAGAGCTATACACCAGTTCGCAAGATTTTTGCATGGCAAGTGCAGACAGCTCCTGCGTCCAGACATTCGGTCCAAGATGGTCACCCCCCAACAAAACATTCTCCCAGGGGAATTTCATCTTTTCAGCGATTTTCTTCACAAAAACAGAAAACTGGGCTGCATTCATACCCGTATACCCGCCGAACTGGTTTACCTGGTTGGATGTTGACTCAATTAACACCAGGCTGTTATCCTGCAGTGCCTTTTTCATGCAAGCCTCAATCACAAACGGATTGGAAGAACAAATGCTGTACACCCCTTTGGGATAACCAGCTTTTTGAGCCTGTACGACATCAAGAAGTGGATTTTTTTGTTTCATGTAAGACCATTCTCTTTCCATAAATGGATGGAGCAGATTCTTCAATCAGTTGCAATGCCTCGGACAGGCTGGGTTGGGATTCTGTCCCGCCATGTTTGCGTAAGGAAAGCGACCCACAAGCCGTTGCAAGAGAAAGGATTTTCTTCAAGTCCCAACCATGTAAATAGCCATAGATGAAACCGGCGTCAAAAGAATCACCCGCTCCAACTGTATCGGCGATTTTTTCCATTTTTATTGGAGGTGCTTTAATAAATTGTCGTCCAGTTGCAGCAACAGCCCCTGAAGCGCCTAATTTCACTGCGACAATGGAAACTTCTCGGTTCAAAGCCATTACAGCTTCTTCGATCGATTTTTCTTTGGTCAGTGATAACAATTCTGCTTCATTGGGTAAAAAAACATCGGTGATAGGCAGAACACCATCCAATCCTTCCCATCTCTCTGCAGGGTCCCAATTTGTATCCAATGAAGTTGTCAACCCCATCTCTTTTGCTTTCTGAAACAGCCCCAATAGACCTGGTCGGAGAGAATCTTGAAGAAAATAACTGGCGACATGCAAGTGTCGACACTCACCCAAAAGACCGGGACTCACCTGCTCTGCACGAAGAGATGAAATGGCTCCTGAATATGTCATAATTGCCCGGTCATTTTTTCGATTAAGGATGACACTCAAGCCTGTTTTTATTCCAGGGTCTACAATGACGTGAGAAACGTCTACATCCCGCTTTTGAAGGGATTTGAGCATAAAAGATCCAAACTCATCCGTTCCCACCACGCCAATAAAAGCAACTTTTAACCCCAAACGGGCTGCCCCGCAAGCAAATATGGCAGATGATGACCCAATCGTTAACTCTGCATTTTCCACCAAGATTTCATGCTGCCCAAATTCAGGTGTGAGGCAGGGGTCAGAGAGAATTAAGTCCGGGTTTAATTCACCTGCAACTAACACATCAAATTTCTTATCTGGCTGGAACACAAGATTTCCTTCCCAATATGACCTCAATACAGAAACAGCAACCTGTCCGACTCGCTTAAAAGAGGATTTCAAAATCGAACGAGTTTTCTCAGTAGCGCTCCAAAGCGGAGATAATACAACCACATCAGTGAAATGTGGTTGTATTGATCATTCTACAGTGATGATAAATGAAAAACAGACCGTCAGCAGGGTACATTTACCATCCTAACCAAAATTGTTATTTATCCATGGACGGGATATGCACCACGGCGTCCAGGTTATTAGGATTATCCGGATCCTGTCCACGTGCAATCGCGCGGTAATAAGCCAATAATTGCAAAACCGGCAAGAACAATAGAGCGCGTATCGGCTCAATTACCCCGGTTTCCAATTCGATCACATCTCCGATCGCTTCCAATCTCTTATCCGTTCGTTCAGCAATGGAAAGCACCTTACCTTTGAGAGCAAACATTTCTTGCAGAACAGGGATTTCCTGGTAATCCGCCGACTCACTGATCAAACCGATTACGAGTGATTTCTCATCCACCATGGATTTCGGACCGTGCCTGAATTCCAGGGTATGGAAAGCCTCGCTATTTGAAAGTGACATTTCCTTCATTTTCAACATCGCTTCACTGGCAATGCCATAATGTCCGGCAGAACCCAAGAAGAAGAACCGTTCGATTTGACTGTCTTCCCCCAGAGTTTTTGCCAGTCGATGATAGCGTTCAAACAACCGTCCAACCAAATCAGGGAATTTTTCCATTGCTTCATAAGCATTCTGCCCGCTCATTTCCAGAGCAAACGCTTCAGCCAATAACTGCATACTGGCAAAAGAACGGGTCTGAGCAATACTTATCTCTTGGGCAGTTTCAGCAATCAGGCTGATATCTGCTAAACGTGTAACACTGCTGCCAGGAATTGTGGTGATGGCGAGAGTTTTTCCATAATTACCCTCTCGAAATAATTGCATCGCCCGAATAGTCTCGGTTGTCTCACCGGATCGTGAAACTGCAACAAGTAAAGTGTTTCTCTTTCCGGGTAAATAAATATTCGTAAAGAGGCTTAACTCTGAAGCCGGCAGCCCGATAGAGTGAACACCTGTCAATTGTTGAAAAATCACCGAGGCAGACAATGACAGGTAATGTGTCGACCCGCAGCCAGTGAAGATGACCTGGTCAAATTGATTCTGACTCCAAAATTCCCTCAACAATGGAGCCTGATGGTTAAAATATTTCAGCGTTTCAGCCCATACTTTAGGCTGGCTCAAAATCTCTTGAAGTGTTTGTTGTCCTTTTTCATTCATAAAACATCACAATAATTTCCTTACCATTTGAAATATATTTCTATTCCTCAAAAACGTTTTTTTACGATCTCAATTGATGAATTGCCCAGCAATCATTGTCCTTAACACATTAAAGCCAGCATCAAGGATATTAATATCTGCATCTGCGCCTGGAGCCAGAATTCCTTTAACACCTTTCCATCCCATGGCTTCAGCAGGAACAGATGTTGCCATGGAAAGCACTTCATTGAAAGGTAAACCGGTGAAATTCAACGCATTCCGTATTGCTTGATCCATGGTGAGTGTACTGCCAGATAGACCCCCCTGAGGGGTACGCGCCACACCACCCCGAACGATTATCTTCTGTCCAAAAAAGTCATAATCGCCATCATCCAACCCGGTTCCACGAATAGCGTCCGTAATTAAAATGACCCGTGATGAACCTTTTGCACGGATCAAGGTCTTCACCACTGCCGGGTGGATATGCACACCATCACAGATCACTTGCGCATAAATCCGATCGTCTGCAAGGATCCCACCCACTGTACCGGGATCTCGATGATGCAAACCGACCATTCCGTTAAAAATATGCGTTGCCTGCCGAACACCATGGTCCGCAGCTTTGATCACCTGTTCATACGTGGCACCGCTGTGACCAATGGTAAATTCAATTCCGCTCTCTACCCCTTCAGAAATGAATTGCTCTGCTCCTTCAATTTCCGGTGCAATCGTTACCAAACGTATCATACCGGTCTCTATCCATTTCCGATATTCATCCGCTGAAGGTTTACGGATTAACTCAGGAAGCTGTGCGCCGCGATAATCAACATTTAAATAAGGTCCTTCAATGTGAACACCCAGATGCCTTGCCCCATCTGGTACGGGATGAGTATCAACGATGTTTCGAATGCTTGCCAGGGTCAATTCCGGTGAGGCGCTCCAGGTGGTCGGCAGATAACTGGTCACACCATGCCTGGCAATGTACCGGCTAATCTTATGCAATGCTTCAGGTGTAGAATCCATTGCACTGGATCCCATTGCCCCGTGAAAATGGATATCGACAAAACCCGGCGTAACCCAACATCCTTTCACCTCAACCGTTTTACTGTCGGGCTCTGGCTGAATAGCTCCTGACACCACATCAGCAATTTTCCCGTTCTCAATAATCAACGAATACCCGGGGAAAACCTGGTGGGGTGTAACGAGTGTTCCACCGGTAATATAAGTTTTCATCACAAATCCTCACTTTCACAATCAGTTTTTTATCAGTTC
>CAYRRA010000184.1:0-8631 GCA_964426355.1 uncultured Anaerolineaceae bacterium | reverse complement strand
AACCAATCGATGACGTATTTCTCCAGTTCTTCCAGGTTGGTTTCGTCTTCCAGGATGGCAATGTCGCAGATCGACACCCCGGCTTGACGCACCGAATCAAGGTCACCGGAGACCAACGGGTGCCAGGGTGGCAGGTCATGGTACAACGCCAGCAGGCGGTAGGCACAGGTGGGAGGCAGCCAACCCAATTCATGCACCTTTTCCGGATCCAACCGGATGCAGGTGGGCATCACCTCGGAACGGTTGGCATACGAAGTACAGCAGCATTTCTCCAGGTCGATATACCGGCAGACGACGCGTGTGTAGTAGACAAAGCCTTCATCGTCTTCGAGCTTGTACAAACAGCAACGTCCACAACCATCGCATAACGCTTCCCACTCTTCGGGGGTCATTTGGTCCAGCGTTTTCTCTTTCCAAAAATTCGGTTTAAGCATGTGTCAATTTTACCTTTATGGATGAATGACCTGCATTTTTCATGACAAGGTCTTGCTTTGCTCCTGCATTTCACGGGTTATATGGCAGAATGCTCCAGGACTCTGTGGAACTGATATGGGTAACGACGTAATCCCACCAGTATTGATAATAGTAGTAATGATATCCATCCAGGGTCTCCAGGTATCGACCACGCGTGACAATGATATGGTCAGGGGTGATGGCTGCAAAGTATTGATTGCGCCGGTTGGGGAAGCGCCCCCAGGTCGCATCGACGGGCGCCCAACCAATACCGGGGAGATAGACCTCTGACCAGTCGTGTTTATTGATCCCCGGCTCATATCCGCTTTCGGTGCAGCACGTCACGCCTTCCACGAAGTTTGCCGGGATGCTGACTGCACGGTTCAGTGCGATGAAAAGGTCGCTGAACTCGGTGCAGTCACCTTGTAAGCCATCCAGGGCATACAAGGCGCCCATATCGGTCAGTGTGTATTGGGAATAACGCATCTGGTCGCCGACATAATCATAAATCGCCCTGGCTTTCTGGCAATCATTTTGAGCAGACTGGGTAATCGAATTCGCCAGAGAAACAATGGATGGATCATTTGACTCGATGTACATCTCCGGGCTGGTGTACACACTGATCTGCTCACCATTGCACGCATCGGTGTCATAGCGGATTTGATAAACTGTGACAAGGTAATCCATCACGATCGTGCGTGTTTCACCTGCAGGCACATGATCAAACTCGATGAGTGCGAAGAGATTGCCATGTTCGTCTGTTACATATTGAAGTGTGTTAGGTGAAGCGGTGAATGCTTCTACTACCTGATATGGTTCAATGGTTTGGACCAATGCCAGCCAGAGTGTGATATGACTGGCAACCCCCTGCCCATCGTTAATCAACTCGACAATATTCTGAACGCTGTATGTCTGCGAACGTGTGGCTTGCGTTTCCTCCGTAGCAGTTGGGGTAGGGGGTATTGAGGTTGCTGCATCCTCTGGCGTTTCTGGCAGTGGGTTTTGCATTTCGGTGGGTTGTACCGATACTGTCGGGGCGGTGTCAGGGGTGTTTGTGGATGGGTTGATTTCGGAGGCGGTTTCCTGGGCGGCGGGAAAGTTGGAAAACGGACAGCAAAGTGACAGCGCGATGAGAGTGAAAGCTAAAAATGCGACGGTTAAAATCCGGTTCATTCAGTGCACCTTTCATCTATATCACGAATAAAGTTCCGGGTTTCTAAACGGGATTAACGCCAGGATCAATGCATGTTCATACAATTTCCGGCGGTCGATCACACGATGCGTCAAGATGCCGGATGCTCCAAGCTGCTGCTTGGAATTGTTCATATTAAAAACGATGTCATCGGCTGTGCCCATCTCAACGCCTTGCCGAACCAGTTCTGCCACTTTGGGCGGCAGCAGAAAAGAAGCAGAACAGCTCTTGCCGGTCAGGGTTTTTGAATTCACCACCATCCAGGCGAAAGCAGAAAGTTGCCCGTTGGTTTCTTCCACACCGCCCTCAATCCCTACCCAAAAATCGGCTTCTGGTTGAACATGAAAAGCATTCTCCACCCGGTTGCAGGCGCCTTTCAGGGTCTCCGCATGGCACATCGGCTGATCTGCGACGCCCGAAGGCACGTTCACCTGTTCGAGTTCGAAAATGACCCCGGGGAACATTTGCTGAAATGCGCCCAGGGTTGCCTGGGCTTTAACCGGGTTGGTGGAGGAAAGGACAATCCTTTGGGTTGAATGCCTGGTTGTGGTCATAAGGAATGGCTGTCAGTCTCGTTTAAAATGGGGAAGGTCTGCCGGCAGGGGCAGGATCATTTCGACAAACCCGGCATACTGCCCATCTTTGTACCAGGGGGTCTGGTAGACCAGCTTTTTCTTACCGTTTTTCTCGATGCTGTAGATGTTTTCCTTTTTCTCTTTGAGCATCGCAGCAAGTTTGCTGCGTGAAGGTTCAGGATGACAGTCGAGCACATTGCTGCCAATCAATGCGCGTCCCCCGTAGGAAGCGAATTCTTTACAAGACACTTCGTTCATCTCCAGGATGATGCCATCGGCATCACAAACGGTGATGGATGCGATGAAGGAGGTTTGCCAATCTGCTTTTTCCATTGGGTTATTCACCTTTCCATGTTTTAATAAATTGAACCAGTACTTTAAAAAGGTTGTCGAAAACCGAGAGACGCGCGACCTCAAAGCCGTGGCTGTTCTCGCGCACATGCCCAAACACAGCCACGCGCGGCGCAAAACCGGATGCCTGTACCATGCCGGCATCGCTGGCGGTGCTGTCGTAGACCACTGGTTGAAATTCTACACCCACCTGGCGGGCAGCATTCAACAGAAAGCGGACGAGTCTTTGGTCGTAATAACCCAGCCTGTCTTTGCTCCAAATTCCTGGGCATCCATCGAGCTTCATGTGAGAATTGGGCGGGATGGGGCAGCCGTCGATCGCAATAAAGACTTCGGGTTTTTCGTGTTGGGCAACCCACTTTGCACCTTGCCCGCCAATTTCCTCCTGCGTGGTGAACGCGATAATGGTGGGGCGGTGGGGAACCAGCTTTTCAGCCTGGATGACCTGCAACAAACGCAACAGTGCAACCACGCCCATGCGGTCATCAAACGTCCAGGCGCCGACAAGCGGGTCTGCGGGGTCGCCGAAGACAACCGGTGTACACATGCTGCGCATGGGAACGCCGCAGCTTCCGGGGCGAATGCCTGCTTCGGCAAGCTGGGATGGCGAGAGACCGGTTAACACGCGCACATCGCTCCATTTAAGGACGTGATCGGGGGAAAGGGAATGCCCGGACCCGGTGGATGTCACAGCGGTGATCGCGCCAACATCGCCGAGGATCTCTACGGGTTGTTCACCTAACTTCCAGGGGTGCAAGCCACCGCTGCGGTCAATCAGCAGCGTGCCATCTGGCAGCACCTGGGTGACCACAAAACCGATCTCGTCGATGTGGGCTGCAAGGATGCACACACCCGCAGAGGGGTCTTTTCCCTCCAATCGCACCAGGACGTTTCCGGCTGAATCTCTTTCTCCGGTGTAACCAATCCTTTCCAGGATGTTAATCAAAACTGCAGCGATTTTTTCCTCATTTGCAGAAGGGGCGGGGACGCTGAGCAGTTCTGCAAAAAGTTCTAGTGCGGGATGTATGCTGTGCATCTGATTCATTTGTTTCCTCCGGTGGATAAATTTCTGCAATTAATGGGTTGTCACATGGAGTTATTATACTCAACAGAGTGAGGAATCGCCTTTGATGGTTCAATTGGTGAAGGGTTTGGTTGATGACCTGTTCCCCGAAGGTTTTTCTTTGGTCTTTGCGAATGGTTTCTTATCAGTCTCCTTATCGGGGCGATTCCGTACATCTTTTTTCTGAGTGGTATGTCCCAATGATGGACGGATGGCGTGTCCTTTGCCAAATTGGGTCTTACCGGAGCTTTTTCGCAGCTTGCTTGCCGTGCGGGCAAGCGTACAGGCATAATCCGCAGACCTTGTAGCCAGTCTCCTCTTTCCGCCGTTCCAGGTATGCCGCGCAACGATGTGCATCATAGCGGATCTCGCGCGGTTCATTCGGGTTAAACGGAACGCCGGTGAAAGCGCTTACCGGGCAGATATCCACACAGGCATGGCAGCTTCCGCAGTGTTGTTCGATCATTCTGCCTGTTGGTTGTAAGGGGGCGCTGGTGAGCACCGTCGCCCAACGAACACGCGGACCCGCCTGCGGGGTGACCAGTAAACAGCTTTTACCGATCCAGCCCAAACCACACAATGAAGCAGCCAATTTGTTGGAGATAATTCCCGCAAGTTTTTCGTCGTTTGCCCGCTGGGATGCCGCGACAGGCATAGCCCGGTATCCTTTTGGCTGGATTGCGGCGCTGAGAATGGAGACCAACTGGTCGAGCCGGTCATTGATGACGTCATAGGCGAGCAGGTTGTAGTTCATGATCACCACTGGGTCAGATTGAGCAGGCAGCGGGTCTACCAGACTGTGCGGCAAGGCGATCCCGATGGAGACTGCCCTGGGAAAAGCAGCCACGGCTGCTCCCCCCTGATCGAGAATGAATGGATGAGCGGGTGACAGGTCGGCGATGCCAAAGAAATCAGCTCCAAAACGGGTTGCGATTGCGTGCAGTTCATTTTCCATGATGACCTCACATCAGTGAACAGGTATTGGGGTGAGAGGATGGGTAAAAAAAACCTTATCTCTAGTCATTATTATTTTATCGTAACTGCTCAAGCAGCAAGCGAAATATTGGAAGGGGAGCAAGGAATCCCCCAGGCATTCCGGGTAGATGCTGTGTGGCTTGAGGAAAGATATGACCCACCATCCAGAGGCTGTCTAAAAAGGCAGCCTTGTTGGCTTTTTTCTTGGACGTGGTGTTTACTGCCGTGCCAGAGCTCGGATCAGAGATTCTCGCGAGCACCTCGATTAACCGTTCCGCCCAGCTCAAATTTTCGCGTGCAGAGGCTATCCCAACTTTTTGGGCAGCTTCTGTAAAACAGTGCCCATACAGAGCTGTTCATCTGTGATATTTGGAAAATCGAGATGGATTGATCCAACGCTATCCGGTAGCTGTACCCACGCTGTGGGATAAGCTTCTCTTTCCCACAGTGTGGGCAATTCATCCTACAGCTTAAACCGATGAGGCTGTCATTGCCTTTTGAGATAACCACGTAATAACACTCCTAAAGGCTGATGGGTGGGAAGAGATTGAATGTAAACCGATTGACCCTCACGCTTACATCTCGTAATTCTTCGAGTACAATTTTAGTAGGGAAACCCAATTCAGTAACTCATTCTATACCTCTGGAGGAACTATGAACCAACCCGAACTCACTCAGCAAGCGCTTTCCATTCTGCGGACCGGGGACAATTTTCAATGGGTTATCATCACGCTGCTGGCATTGGTGGTTTATATCTATACCAACGAATACAGCAAAGGCAATTTCAAAGGCATCGCTGCCGGGTTGAGCCTTTACCTGGTGCACTGGTTTTTTGAAATCCTCAATGCGTTGATTCAGCATTTCAGCGGTCATGCACTTTGGACCGTCCCAACTGGCACGAGCTTTTTGCTGCTGGTCGGTGTTGGGATCGAACTAAGTTTTATGTTTGCCGTTGCCGGGTTGGTGTTGAGCAAGCTCCTGCCTGCCGACCCCAAAGCAAAGATACTGGGTATCAACAACCGGATTTTTATGGCTGTGGCGAACGCAGCGCTGTTCTCAGTGATTGAGATCTTCCTGGCGATGACGCCTGCTTTCCACTGGGTCTATCCCTGGTGGGGGGCTCTACCGGTTTTTATCACGGTTTATATCCCCTTTTTCGTGGTCTCATTCCTCTGTTATGACTGGAAACCGAAAGTTCAACGTTGGGTGATCGGCAGCCTCTTTGTGGTGGATGTGCTGATGCTGGTGGTGTTTGCCGGTGTATTGAAGTGGATTTGATCTTCTTTTGTTGATTTATGCTGGCTGATCAGTCAAGTATTGAAGGAAATCTTCGCTCAGTTGCTGCACGGCATGAGTTACAGCATCTGAAATTGGGCTGAAGGGCTCTACTGAAGCAATCTGTATGCCAAGCAAATGCACCGGGCAGTTATTTTCTTGCTCCATGTATTTTGCGATCATGGAAAGAGGGAATGTATGCGTGGAGCAGCTCAAGCCGTCAATCTGTTCGGGTTGTAAAATCGCAAGCTGCCCGGGTTCGAGACCCATATCTGCGGCATCGACGAGTATGATTTTATCCGGTTCAAATTTTCGCAGGGGGCTGGTAAAATTTTGCGGCGCAAGCCCGCAATCGAGGATGAGCAGGTTGCGCCGATTTTTGAGATGGTTTTGGATGATGCGCGCGAACTGCACGCCCGCGGCATCATCCCCATTGAATTCATTTCCTACGCCAAGAATGGCAAGTTTGCAAACCGGCAGGTCAGTTCCCGCTGGCAGCAAGGTCTTCCAAATTTGAGTCGAGTGCTTTGATATCGTCATCACGACCGTACCGTACTTTGAAATCATCTTGAGTCAATGCTGCAAGCTCCCATACCGTGTTGGACATGTGCAGGGCTTGCGGACGGCAGCTTACAACACACTGCGCGCAGTAAATACAGCGGTTTTGGTCATATTCGAGCACGAATCGTTTTTCTTTGCGATCGATGATGTGCAACTTGAGAGCATTTGCCGGACAATCCTTGACACACATATTACAACCGATACAGAGGTGGTAATCCCAAACCAGCTTGCCACGCAAACGTTCTGGGGCAGGGATTGGGTCAGCCGGGTATTTAACCGTCACCGGCTTTTTGAATAATGAACGGAGTACATCACCTATTAATGCGCCGATTTTCATTATATTAACCTCACGATAATCAGGATCAGCAGTTGCAGCAGCGCCAGCAATGCGCCGACACGCCACCACATGCCGACGGTCTGGTCGATGCGCAAGCGAGCGAATAGCGACTGTAACCCTGCCACGACCACCAGTAGGGCAAGTGTCTTCAAGATAAAGGAAATGGGGTTCGTGAGTCCGCCGAGGTAAAAAGCGGAAATCAGGGTAAGACCAATCACCAGCTCAATATCTTTTCCGAGACGGAAGAGAGCAAAACCACGTCCGCTGTATTCGGTGAGTGCACCAGATACGATTTCAGTTTCCGCTTCCGGGGCATCAAATGGTGGCAGTTCAAGTTTGCCCATCAAACCGATCAGTGCGACCAGGAAACCAATCGGCTGGGTCACGATAAACCAGAGGTTGGTACTCGCATAGTCATTGATTTGGCTGATTTGCCATGTACCAGCTACGATAGCAGGACCCAGCAGCGCAAGCAGAAATGGAGCTTCATACGAGAACAATTGTGTCAGGGTACGGGTTGCGCCGATTAATGAAAAACGATTGGGGGTGTTGGCACCAGCAAGACCCAAACAGAGGGTCATCATACTGAGCAGGTAAACCACCACAATCAGGTCACCGCGAAAGCTGAAAACGGGCTCAACACCTGCCATAGGGGTATAGAGAGAGGAAGTCAGGATGGCTGCCATGGCGATGATGGGCAGTCCCAGGAAGAGACCACGATGCACGCCTTGCGGGATGATTTCTTCTTTGGCAAGCAGTTTTACCATATCCGCGATAGGCTGGATCCAACGTGGACCAATACGGTTTTGATAACGTGCAACCAGCTTACGGTCGACCCACTCATAGGCTGTGCTGGCGACCAGGAGGAAAAGACCTCCCGGAAAGATGAGTAATTGGAATAAGGCTTTTAAGATGGTCATTTGTAATATTCCACACCATATCTTCTTAGTTGTTCCCAACTCCATTGGGATGAATCATCGTTCCGTTGAATGACCATTGAGCGGTCATTACAGGAGAAGCAAGGATCGATACCGGCGAGCATCATCGGAACATCTGCCAGTTTGTGCCCCACCACAAGGGTTAAGATGGTCGCCCAGTTGGGCAGGGTTGGGGTGCGAACTTTAACGCGGGACGGGGTTTCTCCGCCGCTGCTGGCGATGTAATAGAATAACTCGCCGCGTGGGGCTTCCACCCGGCTGATAATCTCGCCTACGGGTACTTTGCGCGGGAATTTCACCTGAAGTTCGCCTTCGGGCAGGTTATCCAGAATCTCACGGATTACGCGGTACGATTCGAATAATTCATTCAGGCGGACGATGAAACGCGCTTTGAGATCACCGCTGGTTTCGGTAATCATCTTGACTGGAAAGTCATTGTACGCTGCATACGGTGCATCCACGCGCACATCACGGATCACGCCTGATGCACGGGCGGTGGGTCCGACCGCGCCAAGCCGTTCTGCTTGTTCAAAGGTCATCGTACCGATGTTCTCGGTGCGTCGCAGGAAGGTCTCATCTGTGGTGATGACTTTCAGGTAGTAATGGGTGCGTTCTTCCAGGAAGTCGACACCTTTACGGATCATGTCGGCTTGTTTCTGTTCGACATCGATTTTTACGCCGCCCAATACATTTACCGAATAGTTCACCCGGTTGCCGCTCAGGCTTTCCAGGATATCCATGATGGTTTCACGGTCACGCCAGGTGTACATAAAGAGGGTGTCAAAGCCGCCTTCATGGGCTGCAACACCCCACCAAAGCATGTGGCTGTGGACGCGTTCCAGTTCTGCGACCAGTGTGCGAATCGCATTTGCGCGTGGCGAAATGGTAACCCCTGCCAGTTTTTCGACGCC
>CAYRRA010000183.1:0-8681 GCA_964426355.1 uncultured Anaerolineaceae bacterium | reverse complement strand
GACCACTGCGTTGGATGTGACCATTCAGGCGCAAATCTTGGACCTGATGCGTGGTTTGCGTGAAAAAATGGGAACCTCGGTGATTCTTATTACACACGATCTGGGTGTAATTGCTGAAATGGCAGATCGCGTGGCGGTGATGTATGCAGGTCGGATTGTCGAGGAAACGGATGTCAATACCCTTTTCGAAAAACCTCTAATGCCATACACCCAGGGACTGCTCGGATCCATTCCGGTTTTGGGTAAGGTTTTGGATCGCCTGGATGTCATCCCTGGTTCGGTTCCGAACCTGGTAAATCTCCCACCTGGGTGCCGTTTTGCACCCCGCTGTCGCACACGTGAAAAATTTGGTCTCAAAATTTGTCAGCAGGTAGAACCTCAACTGGTTGAGGTTCATCCTGGGCATAAGGTCAGGTGCTGGCTGTATGCCAATCATGAGGGACATGAAGCCCCATTGAACCCAAGTGACGTGACACGCGAAAAACCTTATTGATCAGAGGATAGGAATGACTACACAACAAGCTCATACCACGACCAAACAACGGGATTTAATCCGTGTTGAGAATCTGAAGAAATTTTTCCCGGTGCGCGGGGGGTTGTTCCAGCGGATCGTTGCCTGGGTGCAGGCAGTAGACGATGTCTCTTTTACGATCAAAGAAGGTGAGACGTTGGGTATGGTGGGCGAATCCGGATGCGGCAAAACGACCATTGGTCGTACGATGTTGCGCCTGATCGAGCCTACTGGCGGGAAAGTCTTTTTTGACGGTACAGATGTTTTAAATTTGCGCGGCAAGGAAATGAAAGCTTTACGCCGCAAGATGCAAATCATCTTTCAAGATCCATATTCTTCGCTGGATCCAAGAATGCCGATTGGCGAATCGGTGATGGAAGGTTTGAAAATCCACGGTATTGGTACACAGCGAGAACGTTTCGAACTCGTCATTGAGACACTGCGTAAAGTGGGTTTGGAGGATTACCATGCCCGCCGTTACCCGCATGAATTTTCGGGCGGTCAGCGGCAGCGCATTGGCATTGCCCGCGCCCTGGCGCTCAACCCGGATTTCATCGTTTGTGATGAGCCAGTATCTGCTTTGGATGTGTCCATCCAATCACAGGTGCTCAATATTCTGAAAGATTTGCAGCAGAACCTGAGCCTGACTTACCTTTTCATTGCACATAACTTGAGTGTGGTTGAGCACATTTCCGACCGTGTAGCGGTGATGTACCTGGGAAAAATGGTGGAATTGACCGGCAGAGATGAATTGTTCCGCAATCCACTTCACCCTTATACCCAGGCATTGATGTCCGCCATCCCGATTGCCGATCCAAAGGCGAAAAGACAGCGTGTCATCTTGAAGGGTGATGTGCCCAGCCCATTGAACCCACCGGCTGGTTGCCGCTTCCATCCGCGCTGTCCCGTTGCAATGGATATTTGCAGTCAGCAACAACCTGAATTCAAGGAACACAATCCCGGGCATTGGGTTGCCTGCTGGCGAGTTGAATGAAACGGTTAGCCCTGCAGGTAATGCAGGGCTTTCTTTTTTAGAAGCTGGATTGAAAATGCGACATGTTTTGATTGTTGATGATGCTTTAGACCTGGGACGATTGTTGAAAACTGCCTTGTCTATGATCGATTCAACGATGCCCATTGTGGTTGTCCCGTCTGGTGAAGAAGCTTTGCTGGAAGGAACCCGGTACCCGTTGGATTTATTGGTGACGGATATCCGTCTGCCGGGTATATCTGGGGTCGAGCTTGTTCAAAAAATTCGAAAACATCATCCTGATGTCAAAATCATTGTCATTACCGGTATGAGCAGTGGGGAAGTGTTTAGAGAAGTGAAAGAACTGGGCGTTGATTACTTCTTCACCAAGCCGTTGAGCATGGTGGATTTCACTGAGGCTGCGCGGCGCTGCCTGAGCCTTACCCCAACAGTGGAAGCCAGCCCGGATGCCACAAAGCCAGCAGGTGAAGAGGTTTCGCTGCGGCAAATTGCCGATGTGCTCAGTGAGCTGCGAGCTCAGTTGAATGTTTCAACGGTGGCGCTGTTAGATGAACGTGCCCGAATCGCTGCGCAGGCAGGGGTTATGCCTGAAAACTTCCTTGTGGATGAAACCCTGGCAGGCTTGAAAACGGCAGCAGGGGCGATGTCATCTGTGGCTGAACTGTTAGGGAAACCAAAAGGAGAAAATCTGCTGGTCTGCCGTGGAAAAGAGTTCGACCTGGTGCTGGCGCCGGTGGGACATTTTGCCGTGGTTATTCTGCTGGAAAGCGGGTCAACAAACCTTAAATTTGCGCTTTGTTTTGAAGAGGTTTCGAAGGCGCAAAACGAACTGTCGCAAATTATCGACAAGCTCGGTCTGGGGGCGATGCCTGTCGCCACAACTCTTGAAGCCGCACCTCAATTACGACGTGGGGAGGAGCAAGAAAATGCAGCAAAAGCACCTGAGGCAGATGAGCATTTGCAGGAATTTGAAGCATTGTTCGCAACGGCTTCTGCGGTGGAGCAAGGCGAGGTGAAAGAGTTTTGGGATTCAGCCATGCAGACCGCCGTAGAACTTGAGGCGGAAGACCCCGATGTATTGACGTATGAACAGGCACGCCGGTTGGGCTTAACGCCAGAACAAAGCGATTAGATCAATTGTGTGGTATGGGTTTTTACCTTTCAGGTGATTTATTCGTTTGTTGGTGACAAATAAAAACAAAACTATGCGATTTTATTCATCTGTGATAGAATATGCCCACGCCGGCGACCGCTGGTACATTGGGGCGTGGTGCAACGGCAGCACACCAGTCTTTGGAACTGAGGATCCTGGTTCGAATCCAGGCGCCCCATCTGATATATACCTATAAAACTTTGCGTAGCCGGTCTGGGCGCAAAGTTTCTGGTTTAAAAAAGGAGTAATTGTATGGCGAACACTGTTCTCATCCTGGCTGCTGGTCAGGGGACGCGTATGCGTTCTACATTGCCCAAGGTGCTTCACCGGCTTGCTGGCAAGCCATTTATCCGCTATTCTCTGGAGACAGCGCAAGCTATTTCTTCTAACCGCCCGGTTGTGGTGATTGGACATGGAGCCGATTTGATTCGGGCGGAACTGGGAGATGAAGTAGATTATGTGGTTCAATCGCCGCAGCTTGGCACGGCACATGCCGTTATGATGGCGGAACAATCGTTGAGTGAGACCGGGCAGCTTGTGGTGGTCAGCGCGGATATGCCCCTGGTGACTGCTGAAACAATTGAGAAGATGCTGGTTTTGCAGCAAGAAAAGGGTAGCGTGATGACCCTGGCAACGATTTACAGCGAGAAACCGCGCGGGTTTGGGCGGTTGCTGCGCTCTGCCAACGGAGCAGCGCTTGCCATCATTGAGGAAGCACAGGCAACGCCCGAACAACTGGCTATTAAAGAACTGAATGCTGCCATCTATTGTTTTGATACAATCTGGCTGTGGGATGCCCTCAAACGGGTTCAATTATCGCCAAAAGGTGAATATTACCTCACCGATTTACTGGGGATTGCTGTTGCGGATGGAAAAACTGCGCAGGTGTATACACTTTCCGATGAAACCGAAGCGATTGGCATTAACACGCGCGCAGACCTGGCAGATGCGGAAAAAATCATGCGAAAACGCATCAATACCGGTTGGATGATTGCCGGGGTAACTTTGATCGACCCGGATACGACATATATCGAACCCGGAGTGGAGATTGGGCAGGATACGATCATTTATCCCAACACGCATTTGCGCGGCAGGACGCGGATAGGTCGCGAAAGCCATATTGGACCAAACTCCCTCCTGGAAGACACACAGGTTGGTGACGGCTGCACTGTGTTCAGTTCGGTACTGGAAAGGGCAGTGCTTGAAAATCATGTGGAGATTGGACCGTTTGGGCATCTTCGCAAAGGGGCTCACCTGGCAGATGGCGTGCACATGGGGAACTTTGGCGAGGTAAAAAATTCCTATCTCGGTCAGGGAACCAAGATGGGTCATTTTTCATACATCGGTGATGCCCAGATTGGATCGAATGTGAATATCGGCGCAGGGACGATCACCTGTAATTTCGATGGTGAAAAAAAGCATAAAACGGTAATTGGAGATAATGTGTTTATCGGCAGTGACACCATGCTGGTGGCGCCGTTAAACCTGGGAGAAGGGGCGCATACCGGCGCGGGTGCCGTGGTGACCCACGATGTGCCCGCCCATACCACGGTTGTGGGGGTGCCTGCGCGTCCGTTAATCAAGAAGGGAAAAAGTGAGTAGCTATTCTGGTTATGTCTTTTTCATTTTGTTGTTGTTCGATATGAGTCTGTTGATGGTCAATGCCAGCCGGAAGTATGCCCGTGTTTCCGGCTTGTTTCATTTGCGAGAGCAGTCACCGGAGGCAGTTGACCGTACCATTAATTTACTGGAGAAACCATATTTTGACATCACCCTTGGCGCAGCCTGGGTGATCAATCATTTGCTGCTGGCAGCTTCTGCATTATGGATACTTTCTCAGTGGTTTAGCCAGATATTCCTGAACTTTTGGTACACCCTTGGGGTAGTGTTGTTAGCAGCATTATTTCTATTTCTGCTTGAAATGATTATTGAGCGAATCATTTTGCGCGATAGCCAGGGTTGGGCGGTTCGTTTGACACCTTTGGGTGAAATGTTTTACTTTTTATACCGACCCTTTGCCTGGTTAGGGAGCGCATTATTCCAATCATCCAACAATTCAGCTCGTTCACTTCCTGCGACCATCGAAGATGAATTAAAGAATTGGGTTGAGGTAGGGCAGCCAGAAGGGACGCTTGAGCAGGAAGAGCGCCAAATGATCTATTCGATCTTCCAGTTCAGCGATACGCTTTGCCGCGAGATCATGGTGCCGCGCATTGATGTGGTAGCTCTGGAAGCCAGCACGCCGGTGAAAGACGCCATCCCTTCCTTTGTTAACACCGGGCATTCGCGCATTCCGGTGTATGAGGAAGTCATCGACAATGTGGTTGGTTTGTTGTACGCAAAAGACCTGCTGCGTTCACACCTGGACATAGATGAGAATACGCCCATCAATAAACTGCTGCGCGACGCTTATTTTGTCCCGGAAGCCAAGAAGGTGGATGAACTGCTGCGCGAAATGCAAGCGCGTGGTGTTCATATTGCTGTGGTGGTCGATGAGTACGGCGGTATGGCGGGGCTGGTTTCATTGGAAGATATTGTGGAAGAAATCGTCGGCGAAATCCGAGATGAATATGACCAGAGCGAAGAACTGCTCTATCAGCCGGTAAATGATAACGAGGTGGTGTTCCACGGCAGGATCGACATTGATGATTTCAATGAAATCATGGGCACCCATTTGACGCGAGATATAGCCGACACGCTGGGCGGGTATATTTACGGTCAGGTGGGGCGCGTTCCGATGGAGGGGGAAAAGGTAGAACTGGGTGATTGGTTGTTGACCGTTGAAAAAGTGATTGGTAGAAGAATCCGCCTGGTGAGGGCGGTTCGTCAGGAAAAAGAACAGGAGAAAGAGAATGGAAAAAACAATGCTGGATGATGCAACCAAACAAAAACTTGCTGATGCCTCTGTGCGTGCGCGCAAGCGGGCTTATGCCCCCTATTCAAAATACTTTGTCGGTGCTGCTTTACTGACAAAATCGGGCAAGATTTATGAAGGGTTGAATATCGAAAACGCTTCCTACGGTGCAACTGTATGCGCAGAACGCGTGGCAATTTTCAACGCGGTCTCCGATGGCGAACGTGCTTTTGTGGCAATGGCGGTTGCTGGCGAAGAGGGCGGTTTGCCGTGCGGTATGTGCCGCCAGGTATTGGCGGAGTTCGGTTTGCACATCGTTCTGCTCCTGGTGAACAAGAACGCTGAAATAGTGGGTGAAACGACCGTTGGCGATATTTTGCCGGATGCGTTTACGCCCGATAAACTTGGGATTGATCCACTCAAGTTCTAATTTAAATTGGATGAGGCATGGCAAAAGGGTTTAGAAGCCAGCGAGTTGAGGCGGTTGTCCTGCGCCATGCCGATTGGGGGGAAGCAGATCGTTTGCTTGTACTCTTCACCCGCGAATTGGGTAAACTGCGTGCCGTGGCTAAGGGAGCGCGCAAGATGCGTTCCCGCAAGGCAGGTCACATCGAGCCGTTCTCACGAACGGTCTTGTTGCTATCGCAGGGACGCGATGTCTGGATTGTGACGCAGGCTGAGATGCAGGAGGCATACGAGCCGCTGCGTGAGAGCCTGCTGCGCACCGCTTATGCATCTTACGTGGTTGAGCTATTGGACCGCTTCACGTATGAGGAGGGTCAGAACAGCGGGTTGTATCAACTGCTTGCGGATACACTCAACCGCGTCTCGACGGAAGAAGACCCCTTTCTGGCGGTGCGATACTTCGAGGTGCGCTTGCTCGATCTACTGGGTTTCCGACCCAACCTGGTTACTTGTGTGGAGTGCGGTAAGGAGATCGGTCCGTCTGACCAGCATTTTTCTGCTTTGCAGGGTGGTGTGCGCTGCCCCAACTGCGGGCTGGCGAATGCCAGCCGTCCCGTCACCGTGCTTGCGCTGCGCCATCTGCGTCATCTTCAGCGCAGCACATACCGCCAGGCGCTGCGTTTGCCCATCCCAGCGCATGTGCGTGCCGAACTGGAGGGGCTGCTCAATTTTTACCTGACCTACTTGTTGGAGCGCAATCTAAATTCGCCGCGTTTCTTGCGCGAGGTGCGCGAGGATTATTGAGCTGAAAGTCGCAGATCAACCTCCCGGACAGGGGGGCAGTGATGCCCTGCTTCGGAACAGCTTACAGAGAACCATGAGAATGGGTTTCACACGTTATCACTGCCCAGGAACGGCTGCAGGGGCGAAGAACCCGCAGATGGGTGGCGTTGACCCGCTGCTGATTTATGGTGACACATTCACCTGGATACTGGTGCCACTGCCGGTACCAAATTGTGAGCCCAAGTCTAGAGAAATTCTAATCCGCCCCATATCCCACATCATATCACCATCATTTATGCTATCAATGCCCTGTGATGCCTGTCCTGCAACCTGATCCATTCCTGATATTTGATGAGGCACTTCATGCACGATGACCTCGGCGTTCGGGTCAGATAAAATTTCCTGCGAGCCAATCGTAAAGGCTTCGGCTCCCATCTGGACAACCGCCAATCCGTACCTGCCGCCGGAAGTGGAGACTCGCACCTGGCTGAGGTCGTAGCCCATCGTCTGGAAATACGCCTGCAGCCATTCTTTCATTGCTTCGCTCGGGCTCAATCCCCACGGGTCCACGTAGCGCAGCGGGTTCGCCAGGGCATAGGCATAGCGGTTCAACGTCTGTGGCTGGGCAGCCTGCCCGGGCAGCGGGTCGCGCGTCAGGAATCGCCCGGTGGCGGCGTCATAATAGCGGTGTCCCATAAGGTAAATCCCATCCAGCGCAGACACTGTTTCGACCCCCAGCATCCCCTGGAAGAGAATTGAGGTTTCTTCACCGGACGGCTCCAGCAAACGACCAAAGGCGTCCTGCGCAACGGCGGCGGTCAGCGTACCTGTCCCATCGGCGATGTAAGCCACATTCCCCAACCCGTCGCCCAGGTAGCCGGTAACCGCCTCAGTATCCGCGCTGCCAAGCGGGCGGTCGAATACCCGCTGCCCCACGCCCCACAGGTACGCCAGGCCCTCGCCGAAGTCCTCCGTGCCCGTGAGCAATTCCAGGTACCCATCGCGCAGCGTGCGCTGCGTCCCGCTTCCATCCTTGGCGGCAACCAGCAGCCCGTAGGCGTCATAGGCATAGGTGGTGCTCTCGCCAGCCGGGTTGGTGATTTCGACAAGCAGGTTGCGGTCGTCATAGGCAAGTGTATGTGTCCCGGATGCATCCGTGCGCGCGACCTGGTTGCCGTTGGCGTCGTAGGTGAACGTGGCGCTCCCCGCGTTGAGCAGCTGGTCGGCGGCGTCGTAGGTGTACGACAGCGTCTCCTGGAGCGTGGTCATGGCGGTGCGGTTGCCCGCCGCGTCATAGGCGTATTCCACCCGCGCCCCGTCACGCTCCTCGCTCACCAGGCGGTTGAGGGCATCGTACTCGCAGGCGATGACCAGGGTATCCATGCCATCCTGCGACCGGCGGATGAGGTTACCTGCCGCGTCGTAGGCATGCGCCACCGTTTCCTGCACCTGCCCATCGCCGTCCAGGTATTCCAGGGTGGTGATGCGCCCGGCGGCATCGTACATGAAATTCGCCCGGACGCCGGAGAAATGGAGAATGGCGGCAAGCGTATTGTTGTCGTAATACTGGTATGCGACAGAATACCCGCTCAGGGCATCGCTGGCTTCGCTCAGGCGGTTGGCGGCGTCATAAACGTACCGCGCCGCGTAAAGCCGGTCGCTGCCGCGGGTCACATCGATCTCCACCCGGTTGCCGAGGGGGTCATACGCATAAGCCACCTGCACCCCCTCCTCCGCCAGGTCGGTGACCAGCACCCGTCCCAGGGCGTCGCGGGTGTACTGCGCCTGCCAGTCCCCGTAACGGCTGCCCGTCACCCTGCCCCCGGCGTCGTATTCCCACACCTCCGAATTTCCGTCGGGATAATCCACCCGGGTCAGCCGCCCCAGGGCATCGTACTGGTACAAGATGGTGTGCCCATCCGCCCTGGTGCTGGAAAGCAGGCTACCGTTGGCGTCGTAGGTGAATGCCACCTGCCGCCCCAGC
>CAYRRA010000182.1:0-8701 GCA_964426355.1 uncultured Anaerolineaceae bacterium | reverse complement strand
GGTCATTCGTGTTTTTGCTTTTTTTTCTTGTGCAGAAATTCTGATCACATCCATGTTGTTTGCCATCCTCTCTGCAATCATTGTGTAACCGGTGCGGGACAAAGCACAAGCCTGGGTGGACAAAATGTTCTTCCGTGAAAAATACGATTCCAGCCTGATGCTTCAGCGAATCAGCAAAAACGCTGCTTCCTTCCTGGAAATCAACACCCTTGCGAGCATGATTTTGGATGAAGTTGCCTCCGCGCTGCACATCGAGAAAGCCGGTTTCTTTTTACGGGACAACCAAACCAATGAGTTTCGCTTGATTACACATATCAACCTGGGGAAAAATGCAAACATAAGGTGGCGGTCCGATCACCCGGTTGCGCTGCGTTTAAATACCACCGAAGACATTATCACGAAACGCGATATCGACATCCTCCCGCAGTTCAAATCTTTGAGTCGGGAAGAAAGAGATTTCATCCAGGAGATGGGCGCTGAATTGTTTGTTCCCCTAAAGGTTCAGGGTAACTTAATCGGTATCCTGGTCATCGGGCAAAAACGCTCAGAACAACCGTACTCGCAAGATGACCAGGCAACCGTGATCACGCTTGCCAACCAGACCGCCGTAGCCATTGAAAACGCCCGCCTTTACACCGTTGAACAAACGCGCCGCAGAGAAATGGATTCGCTTTACACACTTTCCCGTGAACTGGTTGCAACCGACGCGATGAAAACCGTGTTGGACAAGGTAGCCGAACATGCGCTCGACAGCATCCATGTTACCTTTGCAAGAATCTTGCTGCGCGAAGAGGACTGGTCTTATACCTGCCGGGCAATACAGCCCGTATCAGGACTTTCGTATGACCTTCGCCTGGGGCAAAAAGACCCCAAAAGCCTCTACCGCTACTATGATCGCACCCTATCGTCCGATGAACCGATCGTCCTGGACAGCAGAAAATTATCGTTGACACCCTCCGAAAAAACCGCGTTGTTCATGGAGCATGTGCAAAGCCTTTGTATTTGCCCGTTGAGGATTGGTGAAGAACCAATCGGAATTTTGATTCTGGGCGAAAGAAGACGCCCCAACCGTGAACCGTTTGACGCAGATAAACTTCGCCTGGCAACTGCAATCGCAGACCAGGCATCCAATGCTATACAGCGGGCAAAGCTGCACGAACAACTGGAAGAAAGTTTTGTCCAAACGGTAATTGCCCTCGCCAACACCATTGACGCCCGCGACAGCTACACCAGTGACCACAGCGTACGGCTCGCAAAACTCGCTACCGCCACGGCAGGCAGGTTAGGTTGTTCCCAAAGTGAAATCCAGGCAATTCATTGGGCAATGCATCTACATGATATTGGGAAAATCGGCACCCCAGATGAAGTGCTTCAAAAACCCGGACGATTAACGAACGAAGAATGGGAATTAATCCGAATGCACCCGGAAATTGGTGCAAATATCATCGCACCGGTTAAACGACTCGAAGATGTTGCACCGTTAATTCGTTCACATCACGAGAAATATGATGGCACTGGTTACCCCAATCGCCTGTCCAAAGACGAAATACCGCTAGGGGCGCGTATCTTGACGATTGTGGATTCATACGGCGCAATCACCGATAACCGCGTTTATCGAAAAGCACGCACACATCAAGAAGCCGTCGAGGAAATTAAAAAGCATATTGGAACCCAATTTGACCCCAAAGTAGCCAAAGCTTTTTTGGAAGTCGTTGAAGAACTCCAAACAAATGGCGCACTGGATATGGAACATTTGAAAAAACCCCCCCTTGCTCACCTCATTGATTTCTCCGATGTCATTTAGTCTCTTTTCCGCAGTTTTTTTCCAGAAACAAAGGCGGATAGACGGGAACACGCGGTGTCCCGTTAACGGATAATCGAAAATCACAGGTTCCGCAGCCAAATGCCAGCGTCTTGGTGCGGCGCAATTCAACGCCCAACGCATGGAATGAGATATAGTCAACTTCACAGAGATAGGGCGCCAGTTCAATTGCATCTTGCGCTTCTAAGAATTTGAGAATTCCACATTCCTGCATATCGATGCCGTAATCAAAAACCTGTCCATCTCCCTCAACAAATGAATAAACCCAATCCTCCGGGTACCGGCGAAGCTGTGATTCTTTTGCTTCTCTTCTTATGCGAGGAAAACTAATTTTTGAGTTGGTCCACCAACCATAAAGATGCAGCAGAAACCGCGGTGTTTGGGTAGCGATAAGGCACATCCCTTTAAACATCAGTTCTGCAGCTTCTTCCAACGTACCGCCCCGCAATTTAACGGAACGGTATAAAGCCAGCGCCATACTGGTTTGCAAAAGAAAAGGTGTATAAGGGTTCTTCTTTCCGCCGATATAAGGAATCTGGGGGATGATTTCTTCACTATACAACACGAGCGTCTGCTGTTGAAAAACATCAGCATCCTCTTCACCCCAACTTTCCACCAGGACTGGATGAATGGTATTCAGGATACGCTGATACTGCCTCTTCAACTTACCTTTTTTTGACACGTAATATCCAAGAGCCAATTCACTTGTCATTCCGACCTCTCCTGGCGAATTCATCTGAACTTGGTTTCAGAATTTTCTCGCAAAAGCCATTTCTACTGATGATGAACAACCTGTTGTAGTGCAAGACATAGACCAGCTTTTTTTAAGGAAAAGAAAACGGGTTTGATCATGCCGCAGCGCAATTAAGATCAATCACACGAATTTGGGTTGGGAACATATCCTTTTACCTCTAACAGGGCGACAACAGCGTGCAACACGGGTTGATAACATACCCGAAACCAGTAAAATTGGGAAAGGGTTCCTCAAATCATCAACCTGGCTTATTTCAATTATCCCTGTTTTTTTTATTATATCCTTTGTATCCATAATTTTTTACCATTTTCGTTACATATTTAAAAATACACAAAAGTGAAACCGCTGGTGAAACATTCAAAAACCAATACCTGGTTTATGTCAGAACAGGTTTTTTCCAATCGGGAACTATCGAGTAGAATAGTGATTTCTTACAAATTATTCGCCTTACAGAAATGTAAATCTTTCAGGTGGCAGAATGGGCTACAATGATAACCGAGGGTTAGAGACTAAAACGCTCACCATAACTCAATCGAATCTGAAATTTTGCAGTGGTTCTTGTAAGTTGATTATTTGTTGTCTGGCAAATTAAGATGCGCATCGACATCCGTTCAATCATCCCTTCAATTGCCATTATCGTTAGTTTATTTTTTTTGGTAATTGTAGGTGCTTCGCGACCTCTCACACAAACGAGGAAAGCTTTTCGCGCATTATTAATTACCTCAATATTCTGGTCGTTTGCTTCGTTAATGCTTTTCAACAACCCTTCGGTTTCCAGTCGCTGGATTCATATCTGGTTGACTGGGGTTGTTGTCTTTGTGTTAAGTGCTTTTTATTTTGTACAAGCCAACCTTACAAACAAAGGAAAATGGGCTCCTGTTGCATACCTGTACGGTATCGCGGTTATATTTGTCATCTTCACCGCCGGATCGGGTTTATCTATTCAGGTCAACTCGAATAGGATTGAATACACTCTGCCAGGTTGGTTTTTCCCCGTTATCCTGCCAGTTATGGCATTACTTGTTTATAACTGGGTTAAGCTTGTCCGTGAATACCGTCAAACCAACGACCTGATACATCGCAATCGTATTCGATATTGGATTGCATCCACAGTCAACATCTTTATCGGTTTCCTGCTCCATTGGCTTTTTGGCGGAAAAATCCCACTCGACATCTTGGGCTGTCTGGCTGCAGTGATACTGATAGGGTATTCAATTTTCAGCAAACGCCTTCTCGATATTGAAATTCTTCTCCGAAAAGTATTTTTATACACCATTCCCACCATCTTTATCGTAGCTGTTTATTTCCTGGTGATCACCCTTGCTTTTCGCTTCTTTGAAGCTCTTTCAGGGCTGCAGATTTTCTTCATTTCAATGGGTATTTCCATCCTTACCGCTATTTTGATTCAACCGCTTTATGATAAAACCCAATCCTGGATTGAACGGTTATTTTTTAGAGAAAAATATGACCGCAGCCTGATGCTGCAACGTGTCAGCCGAACCGCTGCCACATTCCTGGAAGTCAATATGCTCGCAAATATGATCCTGGATGAAATTGTGTCCACACTGTATATCGACAAAGCGGCTTTTTTCCTGAAAGACAAAACATCTAAGGAATTCCGGCTGATTGCTCATCGAAACCTGGGAAAGAACACCAATTTCCGTTTAAACGCAGACCATCCCCTGATCACCAGGTTGAGTATTTCCGATGAAGCAATTGCCAGGCGTCTTACCGAAGTGCTACCACAATTCAGATCATTGTCTGGGCAGGAAAGAGAAGCACTGGCAAAAATCGACGCCGAGTTATTCATCCCATTGCGCGCCCAGGGAAATCTGATCGGATTTCTAGCCGCAGGCAAAAAACGCAATGGGCAAATTTACTCACATGATGACCGTGCAACCCTGTTCACGCTGGCAAACCAGACCGCCATTGCAATCGAAAATGCGCGTCTGTATTCAGACGAACAGCTTCGGCGCAGAGAACTTGGCGCACTTTATAAACTCTCGCGGGAATTAATCGCCACCGACACGATTAAAAACGTGTTGGACAGGGTAGCTGACCACGCGTTAAACAGTATCCACGTTACCTTCACCCGAATTTTGCTAAGAGATGAAAACGGTGCGTTCTTTTGTCAGGCTATTCAGCCTGTCAGGGGATTAGATTTTAAATTACGGCTTGGAGAAGAAGACCCAAAAAGTGTTTACCCGTACTATGAAAAAGTACTGGAAACCAATGAACCTATGGTCTTAGACCAAAGCAGGTTAACGCTCTCAAATACTGAAAAAAAGATGCTGTTCCTGGAACAGGTTCAAAGCCTGTGCATCTGCCCATTGCGTATCGGCGATAAACCTATCGGCATTATGATGCTGGGAGAAAGAAGAAACCCAATCCGGGAATCGTTCGATGCAGACAAATTACGGCTGGCTGTAGCCATCGCCGACCAGGCTTCCAGCGCTATTCAACGCGCTCGCCTGCATGAGCAGCTAGAAGAAAGTTTCGTTCAAACCGTTATTGCATTGGCAAACGCAATTGATGCCCGTGATAGTTATACCAGCGACCACAGCGAAAGACTGACCCGGCTTGCTGTAAAAACGGCTGAAAAATTGTCCTGTTCCCAGGAAGAAATCCAGGCAATCGAGTGGGCGATGCACCTGCATGACATTGGAAAGATTGGCGTTCCAGATGAGATACTCAGAAAGCCGGGTCCTCTCACCGATGCAGAGTGGGTGCTGATGAGACGACACCCTGAAATTGGCGCAAAAATTATCGCCCCAGTAAAGAAATTAAGAAATGTCGCCCCGGTAATCCAGGCACATCACGAAAAATTCGATGGCGGGGGTTATCCCAATCAGTTAAAGGGAGAAAAGATACCCATCGGAGCGCGCATCGTCTCAGTTGTGGATACTTATGGCGCTATCACAGATAACCGGGTATACCGAAAAGCCCGCAGCCACGAAGAAGCAATCCGGGAAATTCAACGGTGTGCAGGAACACAATTTGACCCCAGGGTCGTTACCGCATTTTTCGAAGCCATCGAAGAGCTTCAAATCGCTGGGGAAATGCCTCAACCAGTGGGGTAAATTTCTAATACCCTTCTTGACGGATCGAACATATCGCCCTACCCAGGCTAAATTTCGATCAGGGTCTCTTCGATGATTGCCAGCGCCTCATCGACCTGCTCCCCGGTGATATTAATCGGCGGCATGAAACGGGCAACCTGCCCGTGTAAACCAGCCATATAACCAATCAAACCACGCTTGAGGCACCCGTCCAGAAAAGCACTGCATATCTTCGAGTCGGGGGTCTTCCCGCTGTCCGGTTTGACAAATTCCAACGCCAGCATCAAACCTAGACCACGCACATCTCCAATGAACGGATAGACCTTCTTATATGAGATAAAACGATTCAACATCTTTTGCCCCATTTTTTTACAATTTTCCAATAAATTCTCTTCTTTAATCACCGCCTGTACTGCCAGAGCAGCCGCACAGGCAACCGGGTTGCCGCCAAAAGTGGTTCCATGTGAACCAGCAAGCCATTTCTGCATCAGCTCCCGGCTCGATACCGTAGCACTCAACGGCATTCCATTGGCAATCCCTTTTGCAATCGATATTATATCCGGACGCACATCAAAGACCTGGGCAGCAAACATCTCACCGGTGCGACCAAACCCGGTTTGAATCTCATCCAGGATCAAGAGAATGCCATATCGGTCACAGATTTCCCGCAAGCTGGTTAGAAAACCTGCCGGCGGCACAACATACCCGCCTTCTCCCTGTACCGGTTCAACCAGGATTGCTGCCACCTTTTCCGGCAGGATCAGGCGGTCAAAAATTCGCTGGATACTTTCCAGGCTCCAATCGATCACCGTTTGCGGATCGTCGCCCATCGGGCAGCGATATGGATAGGCATATTCAGCAAAATAGACACCCGGAATGAACGGTTCATAATTTCTGCGGTATTTTGCCTTCACCGAGGTAACCGATGCTGCCCCGTACGTTCTCCCATGAAAACCACCCTCGAAAGCAATAATACCCGGTCGACCGGTAACATAACGTGCCAGCTTGAGCGCTCCTTCAACTGCCTCTGCTCCGCTGTTACCAAAGAAAAACATCTCCATCCCCCGCGGCATGGTATCCTGTAAAACCTCGCAAAGGCGAAGCAGAGGTTCATGTAATGTAATCCCTACCGCGCTATGCGAGAAACGCTGTAACTGCTCCATCGCCGCAGATAGCACCCGTGGATGATTGTGCCCCAGGTTGGTCACCGCGATGCCGGATGTAAAATCGAGATATCTGCGGTTGTCTGCGGTGTACAGGTACACGCCTTCAGCGCGTTCTGCTGCCAGCAGGGGCCAATCTTCTGCCAGGCTGGGTGCCAGCAGGTCTTTCATACGTTCAACGAGGGCAGAATAGGAGCTTTCAGAGGTCATTTTATCTCCTCCAATCAAATAAATATATCGGTCAGGTCATGCTCTATCATTCACAAAAATTGCATCGGCTGGAAATGTGCAAATCCAGTTCTACTCTCCATCCAGGAGCTACACACAATCAAGCAAAGAGACTTCCCTTACCTGCTCTGCTTGTTACAGAAAACCAAACCGTGCGACTTCCCCAAACCAACAGCAGATACTTCAACACACCAGGGGAAAGCACATGATATACCTCACAGCAGACCAATAACACCGTATGTTTTAAATCACTTCAATGACCCGACCCCTCAGGAGTGCATAGAACCATCCGGCATCACCGCGCCGGTCAGAATGGTTCCATCCAGCACTGCGTCGTGCAAAACCGCATCGCGCAGGTTAGCGTTTTTTAGATTGGCACCGCTTAGATTTGCACCTTCCAGGATGGAGTGCTGCAGGTTAACACTTTCCAGGTTCGCGTTGGATAGGTTCGCTTCACGCAACACTGCGCCCACCATATCTGTAAGCAGCAATTCAGCATTTTGAAGATCAGCACCCAACAAATTAGCTCCACGCAACACAGCACTGCGTAAATTGGCTTTAATCATCACCGCATCGCGCAAATCTGCGCCTTCCAGGTTGACTTGATGCAGGTTAGCTTCTTTCAAATTGATACGGTTTAAATTTGCTCCGCGCAGGTTCGCCCGCTGAAGATCAACGCCTTCCAGATCAGCACCGACAAGCCAAAGCGGACCTGGACGATTGAGTAAGTCAAATAATTGAAATCTTGTCATTTCCATGTTTGGATCACTCCCATTTATCGATTTTCTGATGCAATATGCTGACCAGGTGTTTTCAACGGACGCTCCCATCTGGCATGATGGTATTACCATACAAAGCGCCTTCCAGGTTCGCGTCCTGTAGAATTGCACCTTTCAAATTGGTGTTCGTCAGGTTCGCTCCGAACAAGATTGCGCCAGTCATGGTTGCCCCTTGTAAATTTGCTCCACTAAGGTTGGCATTTTGCAGCTTGACATACAGCAGTTTTGACCCCGACAGATTCGCACCAGAAAGGTCAGCTTCAGTAAGGTTAGCACCGTTCACCTCTGCATTACGCAAATCGGCGCCAGCCAGGTTTGCTCCTGTCAGGTCTGCTAACTTCAGGTTAGCGTTTCGAAAAGATAGACCGCTCAGGTTTAGTCCCGCAAGCCATAGCGGTCCTTGCCGGTTCAGCAAATCTGCTGCCAGCGATTGTGTCACCCTATCCATATCATACTCCCTGTTTGTGAAATGCCCCTATCTTATAATTACCTATATCTTATAGAAATATATCCATGCTTGTCAAGACTTTTTTTATTATATGTCGACCAACTAATAAAGTAATCCCCAACGGTCAGTCATCAGGCAATTTTTACCATTACCCCGTTATTTTTATTATGAACAGCCAAATCCGTGAAAGAGAATATTCAACATGTGGACAATTTTTCGTTTTTTTATCTTTTTTCTAAGATTTTTTCCTCTTGAAATTATCCCTTATTTGCTTTTTTCAGAAGAATTATTCCTTTTTCACACCTCTTTGTCATAAATAAATACATTTAACTTCCGATTTATACTACTTTTCTGAGAAGTAGTTTCCCTGCCCTGTTTGAAAACTTTTCCAAACTGAAAGTGCTATAATGATTTATAGCCGGAGAGAGAATACATCGAGCTACCGGAT
>CAYRRA010000181.1:0-8813 GCA_964426355.1 uncultured Anaerolineaceae bacterium | reverse complement strand
CCTGTTTTGAACCTCTCTGACGAAACTCATTCGACTATATTGAAAATGCGTATCAAAATGCTGCATACGCCACCATCGCCAGAAAGGGAAATCAAATCATCGGCTATCAAATTAGTTCAGCCACAACCAACAACGCTCACCTGGCGCGACTGGCAGTCCTCCCAGAATATCAGGGGCATGGGTACGGTTCAGCCCTGACCAATGATCTGATTGCTTATTTCCGAAGACTGGGTATCAGTTTGATTTCAGTTAATACCCAAAATAACAACGCAGCTTCGTTGCGGGTTTACAAAAAGATGGGGTTTATATTGACCGGTGAACGTTTTCCGGTGATGAAGTACTGTCCTTAGCGTAAAAACAAGATAGGATGAGCGCTCGTAAGCAACTCGTAACGATATTCTCCCCCACAAAATTCTGAGGCTGTTTCTGCAAGCTGCACGCAAATCATTTCCACCTCTTTTTGAGTGACAGGAGGTAAGCCATCGATGTTAAACTCTACTGCGGTCGATGAGGGTAAGGTGAGTGTGTGGTTCGCCTGTCGCCATGTCCATCGACGCGTCATAACCTGCTTTCCATCCGTAAAGATGATTTCACCTTTTTCAGGCTGCTCTGCTGTATCACTGCCAAAACCAGTAAAACTTTCATCCCCTTCTGCCAGGCGCAGTTCCATGCCGGTCTGTAAACAATCAATTGCGTGACTCCCAACGGGGAGTAAAAATCGAAGTGAAAACAGGTTACCAATGTCTACCAGGCAATTTATCGAAGGGATTTCACCACCCTGCATCACTCTCCTTACCATGCCATCAATCGAAGGGCGGAATTTGGTGGGTTTGATACCGAGTGTACGATATGCCTCACGCCAGGATGCTAACCGTGCTTCTTCATTGAGATCGGCACCTGAGAGCCTTTGCCGCAGCACATTCTCTTCCTTGCGTAAAAGCTCAACCAACGCCTGCGGTGACTCGCCATTCACCAAATGCATGCCTACAAGCACCCCCCTGCAATAATCTGGGAAAAGTGAAAACACCTCAGGGGCAATTTTCATCATTTTGCCATCAGTTGGTCGATGGTTTTCCATCAGGATTTCAATCCTCCGTCAATTCGCTTCGTTCCAAAACAAAGCAGAGTGATGAAAGCCGGTTTAGATACCGTAATACTTGTGGGTTATGGAAATGGACCATCTGGTCAAGAGCAACCATACGCCGCTCTGCTCTCCTGACCACGGTACGGGCAACATCCAATAAAGCCGCTGAATACCTGTCGCCGGGAATGATAAATCCTTTCATTTTGGGCAAAGTGTTTTCTAGTAAATCGATTTGTTCTTCTACCCAATTAACGTGTTGTTCTTCAATTTTCTTCCATTGATTATCCGGTTCAGCGTAACTGCTGGCAACGTCTGCCAACAGCAAACCCAGGTCACGCTGTATCTGGAGAAGAATCTCTGCATTTCCCGGTTTACGGCATTGACTGCGCGCCACCGCCAGGGCAGCTCCTGCCTCGTCAATTGCGCCTAATGTCTCGATCACGACATTGTTCTTGGCAACCCGTCCGCTTCCCAAAAGCCCTGTCTCGCCTTTGTCTCCATGTCTGGTATAAAATGGCATTTTAATCTCTTCTCCAAAACCCGCTGACGTATAAATACCAAAACCTGTCCTCAGGAAATACCGGGGTAAGCTCTTCCTCCCAGATGAATGTGCCTTTCCTGGTAGATGCTTTTAATCGCGCATCCAGACCCGTCAAAAAATGAACCTGCTCAGAAGCAGGCTGTAGCAGTTCATCCTCCAATAATGACAGAATTACCCGCCAGGTAATCTCGTGTCGATAAGCAGGGGTAATCGCCTGGTCGCGGTCAATCAACAGTTCACTCATCGACTGATCCCACTGCCGCAAACGTGCACCATACTCTTTACCCGCCTTGAGAGACCAATTGGTTCGCCATTGGGTGCGAAATGCTGTAAAAGAATAATTGATTTCGGAGATTGTCTCTCGTACAGGGCTCAGGTCATCCACTACACTCAATCGCTTCTGCTTGAAAAGCAGCATCCCTAGAGATAAGCGGCTACCCGAGGTCATTTGCCAAAAAATCTGCTCGGAAAGGATATACCTTTCCATTTCCGGCAGAGCTTCTTCAAGAAAAACCAAATCTGTTTTCCACCACTCCATATTAACACTCTTCACACAGCTACAGTTATTATTCCGCTGGCGTTGCAGTGTGGAATGTTGTTACATCCTGCGCCAGCAAGAACCAATCTTTAATGGTAACAAAGCGATCGCTGCTGTCAAAAACAGGTCCAACCCTGACACCTTGTACAGTTTTATCGACTGCATAATTGTAAGTTGCGAAATAAAGCGGCAGCGAGGGCAAATCTGTATGGAAAATCACCTGAAAATTGCGATAAAGCCGTGCTCTTTCAGCCTGGTCATTCGAAACACGCGCCTGCTCCAAATATTCGCTGGCTACCCTGCTGTCCCATTGCGAATAGTTCTGCCCGCCAGTCGCCTGGGATTGGTCCCAAAACGGATATGGGTCAGGGTCGGGTGAACGGGACAGATCGAGATTAACAAGAGCAGCTTCATAAGCGCGAGGCTGCAAACGGCTATTCACCAATTCATCATAAGGCAAGGGTTGTAAGATCACAGATATTTCTAGTTTTGCCCAATCACTTTGAATTTGCTCTGCGATTAATTGGTAAAGCTCATCATCAGGATAGATCAACTCAAATTCAAATTTTTGACCCTCTTTCTCGCGAACAGGTCCCCCCTCACTAGGAATCACATAACCAGCCTCTCTCAATACAATTTTCGCTGCATCCAGATCGAATTCTACCGGTTCCAATCCATCATAATGTGCCCAGGTGTTGGGCATGATGACCCCATTTGCCAGGATACCTTGCCCATTTAATAACCGGTCAATGATCAATTGACGATTAATTCCCTGCAGCAGGGCTTTACGAATTTCAGGCTCTTGAAAAAAACTGACTTCAGGGTTGTTCAGATTTAAAAAGATGATTCCCATCTCAGGGCTTCTGCCAGTGTAAAGTGCAAGGTCAGTCTCTTTTAACACATCGGGCAAAATATCGTTAGAAACAGAACCTATCCCTTGCACAAACCCCTCCTGATAAGCCTGAAATGCGCTAAACCCGTCAGGATAGAAACGCAAAACAATCTGATCGATATAAGGGCGTTTGATGTAATAATCTTCATTGGCAGTCAGCACTACGCCAATAATCTGATCGGCTTCAACCAACAAACGTTCGAACTTGTAAGGTCCACTCCCAATGGGCTGCATGTTAAAAGATGAATCTATGATTTCCTCAAAAGGCAGGTCAGCCAGCAGATGAGCAGGGAGTATCCCGAATGTCAAATAATCCGGGAAAGCAGCGTATGCTTCAGGAAGACGGAACTGAACCGTCTTATCGCTCAAAGCAATCACTTCCACTTCCTGCCACAAGTTCTGGATATCTTCCGGTATGACATTAACGCCTTCACGCAGTAACTCAATGGTAAACAAGATGTCATCGGTTGTTAACCGTTCTCCGTCATGCCAGTACACATTATCCCGGATGGTGAAGTTATACACTGTGCCATCAAAGGAATAAGCCCATGACTCAGCCACGTCGGCTTGCGGATTACCGCGATCATCGAACTTCAACAGACCACTAAAAATCAAGCGGTCAACATCGCGGTCGACCGGGTTATAGAAATCCAGCACCGGGTTCCACCTTTGCATTGACCCAATCAAAGCTTCAGAATAAATCCCACCCTGCACCGGTTCGGGTTCAAAAACAGGAGTATCGGTTTGCTGCTCTGCAATCAGCAGAATACCAACGATAATCCCTGTTATAAATATGATTATCAATTGCCATCGAAATCTTTTCATAAACGATTTTCTCATTTAGTTAAGGGATAGAAGATTTCATCCATTCGGAAAGAAACCCGCATTGTGCGATTTCAAAGATTACTTTTCAACACAAGTTGCTTAATCATACCAGATTAAAAAAAACAATAGAAGCCGTGGGAATCGCCAACGATCAAAATCTGACCTGGCAATGACTCCTCCGGCTTCTTTGCAGAATAGGACAACTGGAATTACTTGCTAATAAATATCGTAACCAGCGTAAGAAGGATGAACAGAATACTCAGCACAATAGTGATGATAAAAAGGGTTTTCTCAATTCCTCTTCTGGCTGTAAATACACTGCCAGAATCCATACCGCCGGTAAGACCTCCCAGTCCAATACCCTTGTTTTGTAATACAACACTTACAATTAATGCAATTGAAGTTATAATCGTAGCAATCTGAAAGTAACCTGCAAGTTCCACAATGAACCTCCTGATAATTAAGCAGGCTTGATTATACCTGTTAATACGGAAAACAGTCAACCATCATGAAAGAATTGGTCACTAATCTACATATTCACACTGTCTACTCTGATGGAAGCTCGACCCACAGACAAATCGCTGAACAGGCACACATAGCCGGCTTGGATGTCATCATCGTTACAGACCATAATGTACTCGTACGCGGTATCGACCCATACTATGAAAAGGGTGGGCATAAAGTCCTGTTGCTCATCGGTCAGGAAGTGCACGATCCCGCCCGTTTGCCGCAAAAAAGCCACATGCTCGTCATCGGCAGCGAAAAAGACCTGGCAAATTATGCATACGACCCGCAAACCCTGATCGACCAGGCAAACAAGAATAATGCCCTCACCTTTATCGCCCATCCCACAGAACAAGACCTGCCGCTTTTCCACCAAACAGACATCTCATGGGAAGATTGGCAGGTGAACGGATATACAGGCATTGAGCTATGGAACAGTCTAAGCGAAATGAAAGAAGTGGTTCACAATTATCTGGATGGCTTTTTCTATACCAGTTTTCCAAACCACCTGGCTTCATCTCCCCCTGCTGCTGCCCTCAAAAAATGGGATGAATTGCTGCTCACAGGTAAAAGAATAGTGGCTGTCGGCGGTTCGGATGCTCATGCACTCCATTTCGGTATCGGTCCGGTAAAAAGAACAGTACTACCTTACCTCTATCATTTTCAGGCAGTCAACACACATATCTTTACACCTGAAGCTCTCACCGGTGACTTCATAAAAGACCGGAAAATGGTGCTGAACGCGCTTCGACAGGGCAATGCTTTTGTCGGTTACGATTTACCAGCTTCCACACGAGGTTTTCGTTTCACCGCGCAAGGGAAGGAACAATCAGCCTGGATGGGGGATGCCATCCCACTACGTGAAGGGATTACCCTTCAAATTCGTCTTCCTTTCCGCACGCGTTGCATCCTCGTGAAAAACGGTAAAAGGGTAAAAGCCTGGAAAAACCGCGATGTCATCTCCCAGTTCATTGATGAGAAAGGTGTGTACAGGGTTGAATGTTACATCCATTACCTGGGAAAATGGCGCGGGTGGATCTTCTCAAATCCCATTTACGTCCAGTAAATTATCCCTTAACCACGGCAAGCGGGCGCAATCGGGCAACCTTAATCGCAATCCCTGAACCTGCAACCGTATCAATCACCTCATCGACATCCTTGTAGGCTTCTGGTGCTTCCTCAGCCAGCCCTCCCATAGAGCCAGCTCTCACCAGAATGCCACGGTCTTCCAACTGGCTTTTCAAAGCATCGCCTCTCACCTGTCGTTTTGCTTCATGCCTGCTCAATACACGCCCTGCCCCGTGACAGCATGACCCCAAAGAAATTTCCATACTCCGCTGCGTCCCAGCTAAAACCCATGAGGCTGTTCCCATGCTGCCAGGCACCAGAACCGGCTGACCAATACCGCCATATTCTTCCGGAAGACCAGCACTTCCTGGACCAAATGCACGTGTTGCTCCCTTGCGATGAACACAAACCTTTACTTTTTTCCCTTGAATGTCATGCGTTTCCACGTTACCCATGTTATGGGTGATGTCATACACCTGGTACAGATGCCAGTTGGGAACTTTTCCTGCCAGTACAGTTTCAAAAGCCTGGCGAGCAAAAAAAGCCAATGCTTGCCGGTTTGCAAAAGCATAATTCGCTGCGGTACGCATGGCAACAAGGTATTCCTGTCCTTCTGGCGAACTTAATGGGGCACAAACCAACTCGCGGTCCGGTAGATGTATTCCATACCTCTGCACCACTCCCTGAAATTTCTGCACATAATCGGTACAAACCTGGTGACCCAAACCGCGCGAACCGGAGTGAATCATCAAAGTCAGGCACCCTTTCTGCAAACCCATGGCACGAGCCGCCTCAAGGTGGAAAACTTCATCCACCACACCCACTTCCATAAAATGGTTGCCGGAACCCAGCGTGCCCAACTGTGGGATACCACGCTGCAAAGCACGTTTGCTCAAAACGGCTGCATCTGCACCCTCAAGGCTGCCCCCATTCTCTGTCCTGCGCAAATCGGCTTCTGTCGCCATCCCGTTTTTCAACAACCAGCGCGCACCTGAATTCAGAACGCCTTCCAGGTCTTTGTTGGATAAACGCAAGCTCCCCGAAGTTCCCACACCGCTTGGGCAGGCATGATTGATGCCATTGATTATTTCAGCCATAAAAGGCTCTGCAACTGCCAACGGAATGGCAGAAGCAAGCAAACGAACGCCACAATTAATGTCATAGCCAATCCCTCCTGGAGAAATGACGCCATCCTGATAATGAGTTGCCGCAACGCCACCAATCGGAAAGCCATATCCTTGATGCACATCCGGCATCACTTTCACCTCATCCACCAAACCCGGAAGTGCGGCGGCATGTACTGCTTGTTCAATCGAACGGTCATTCAACGCAAGCTCTAATAATGTCCGTGAAGCAAAAATCCTGACCGCCACGCGCATTTGGGGGTCAAAATCCTGCGGGATCACCCACTCATAATCGCTGATCCTGGTTAAGTTGTTAATTCCAATCATCCTTCCTCCAAATTACTTACTGAGTCACTCAGCAAAATCCATTACCTGTTATAAATCAAATACAATCCGCGTCTGGTATCGCTCCCCTGTCCATTCAAGTGCCATTTCATGGTATGTCACTGCTTTAACTTCTTTTTCAATCCTTATCACCCTGCGGCAATTCATCTTCGCCTTCAGTTGAAAACCGTTAAGCTCCAGTGACTGGATATCAAATGCGGTCTTTTCATCCTCAGCAAAAAACAGCAGTTCAGAAAGGAAGGCAACGATCAGGCTTTCTGTATCCATTGCCTCTAATTCAATAAAACGTTCAACAGCAGGCTCGACCAGAATAGTCTCCATTTTCATCGTTGCATAAAACGCTTTTGCTGCTTCGATGAAAAGTTGTTCCAATGTCGCTGCCCAAATCAACACTGCACAATCAGCAGTATGTCTCTCTTCACGAAACCCGAATGTTTTTTCATTCATGATACAATGCAATTCCAAAGATATTTTGTGGTAGGGGTTGTTTCAAAGAAATAAACTCTGCATTAAAACATCTTTTATCAAAACCTTAACAACCTTTCGGTATAATTATTATAAATGAAATCAAAGATTGACCAGCTTGAACAAATATTACAAAGACTGATCGAAAGCAGCACAGCCATTAGCAGAAAGAGTGAGCGAGAAAAGCTTTTTCAAAGTTTCGTTTCAGCCATCATGGAGCAAATCACCGCTGACGCTAATCAGTTCAGTGAGCTACCGACAACGTTTTCCATCCAATTACACCCAATCACATTCGTCGAATGGCAGTCAGATAAAGAGTTGATTGAAGTGCTGATCCTGGCGTTACAAGAAGCTGCTGTTGAAGCCGGTTTGTTTTTCTCCGTTAAGCCTTCCATTTTTCTTGAGGCAGACCCTGACCTTGATGAAAATGAGCTGCGAGTTTTTTCCATCCAGCTTGAAAAGCAAGGTACAAAAACAGCCATTCTTTCACCGACAGTTGCGGACGCTCAACCCAAAACACCCGTTGTTGAGAAACGTCCTTTTCTCATCCTGGAAAACGGAATGCACTTTCCCTTGACCCAATCCGTCATCAACATTGGAAGGCGTGAAAGCAATGAACTGGTCATTGAAGACCTTCACATTTCAAGAGATCATGCACAAATCCGTTGTATCCAGCGAAATTTTGTCATTTTCGATCTTAACTCAAAAGGTGGAACTTTTGTAAATGGGCGAAAAATCGTGCAATATGTACTGAAACCAGGGGATGTGATTTCTCTTTCAGGTCACCCAATCATTTACGTCGAAGAAAACGATGATAAAACAGCCCAACATGAAAATGATATTGTGTACACCACTCGGATGGAAACCCCCTCCGAAGAGAGTGAGAACAAAGAATGAGCGCTGTTATTGTCCTCATCATCCGCATCCTGATCGCCGTATCCCTCTACCTTTTCCTGGGTTTCTCAGTTTATGCCATCTGGCGAGAACTGAAAATGGTCAGCGACAAAGCAAAGCCACAGGTCATTCCAGCATTATCTATTTTCTTCACCGGCAGTGGAGAAGAACCGCATGTTTTCTCTCAACCCGAACTGACCCTGGGACGGGAATCTTCGTGTGAACTTGTCATACCGGATGAAACCGTTTCCTCACACCACGCTCGCTTAAGATACCATCACGGACAATGGTGGCTCGAAGACTTACAATCCACCAATGGTACATTTTTAAACAATGAAAGAATGTATACCCCAATGGTGATTGTGACTGGTGACGAGATAACGATGGGAAAAATTTCATTACAAATCGAAATCAAGGGGTAAAATACTTCACAAAGGGGCAGCATCATGCTCAATCGAATCGGAGGATATAAATGACACAATCACCTGTTTTGGGCGTTATCGGCGGGTCTGGCTTATACAATATGCCTGCAT
>CAYRRA010000180.1:7239-8823 GCA_964426355.1 uncultured Anaerolineaceae bacterium | reverse complement strand
CGCGTGGTCGGGTATCTGGTGGACAGTGTGTTGAACAGGAATAATGATGAGGAATCGAGCGGATACGGAATCGGATATATGGTCACCGTGATTGCCTGTGAAATCCTGTTCGGTTTTCTGGCCAGCCTGGTGGTGCTGTATTTTTCTCGCCAACGTGAATTTCGTGCCGATTCCGGCGCGGCCTATCTGTTGGGGAGCCCGTTGCCCATGATCGCCGCCCTGCGTCGCCTCGGCGGCGTGGAAACGGCCGGACTGCCTCAGAACATGGCCTCTTCCGGAATCGCCGGCGGGCGAAGCTGGTCGGCTCTTTTCGCGACCCACCCAAGTCTTGAAGAACGCATCACGGCGTTGCAGGCTTGATTGGTTTGTCCTTTCATTCTGATTTCATTTATTGAGGAGTGATCTCTTGTCCTATCTGCTTTTTGGTTTGTGCGCCTTTTCACTTGCGGTCATCGTTCTCTACAATATTCTTCAGTTAAACCTGTTGCGACATTACATCGGCCGTAAACGAAGAGCCCAGCCTCCGCCCCTTGATCGGGAACAGGTCCCTTTTGTTACCATTCAGTTGCCACTTTTCAACGAGCCTTATGTTGCGGAACGGTTAATCGACAACATCGCCGCCCTGGATTATCCCAGTGACCGGTTTGAAGTGCAAATTCTTGACGATTCGACCGACAACACAACGGCGCTCTGTGAAAAGAAAGCGTCATTGTATCGAGACAGGGGATTGAATATCCGGGTCATCCACCGTACCGATCGCCAGGGCTTCAAGGCCGGTGCCTTAGCTGAAGGCCTTGTCGAGGCGCAAGGAGATTTTATTGCTCTGTTTGATGCCGATTTCCTTCCCGACCCACAGTTTCTGCAAAGGACTCTTCCCTATTTCCAGCATGAAAGGGTTGGCGTTGTCCAAACACGTTGGACCCACCTGAACGATGATTATTCACTGTTCACCAAATTGCAGGCTCTCCAGCTCAACGTCCATTTCACCATCGAGCAAATGGGCCGTAAGACAGGCGGTCATTTCCTCCAGTTCAACGGCACGGCGGGCATTTGGCGTAAAGAGGCCATAGTTGACGCCGGAGGATGGAAAGCCGATACCTTGACCGAGGATCTTGACCTCAGCTTTCGGGCCCAGTTGAACAACTGGGAGATTGTCTATCTGGAAGACGTCGAGGCTCCGGCCGAGTTGCCGGTGGAGATGAGCGGGATCAAGTCCCAGCAGTTTCGCTGGATGAAGGGTGGGGCCGAAAATGCCCGCCACCTGGCTCCGATCATTGTGACAAGCAACCTCACATTGGTGACCAAACTGCACGCTCTGGCCCATCTGGGGAACAGTTCGATATTTGCCGCTGTCCTCCTGCTGGCCCTTTCGAGCGTTGCCCTCCTGCCATTCCTCGACGGGTCGGAGGTGGACACCCGATTTTTAGGTTTCTCTCTGCTCGGCTTGGTTGGCGTGGCCACGGTCTATTTTTATGCCAATATCAGCCTGCTGTCCCGGCCATTGAAGCCGGGGCAGGTTGGAGCCTTGATCGCGTATTTTCCATTACTGCTGACCATGTCGATGGGATTGAGTTTTCACAACAC
>CAYRRA010000180.1:0-7139 GCA_964426355.1 uncultured Anaerolineaceae bacterium | reverse complement strand
TCGCGCGATTGGATATCGAGGTGGTTGGTGGGTTCGTCGAGGATGAGGAAGTTGAGCGGCCGGGCCAGGAGCATGGCCAGCACCACTCGGCTTTTTTCACCACCGGAGAGGATGTTGATCTTCTTGTCGACATCGTCACCCTGGAAGAGGAAAGCGGCGCAGAGGTTGCGGACCACACCGATGTTGACCTGGGGCATGGCCGCCTGCACGGTTTCGGAGACCGTCATCTCACCGTCGAGCAAGTCCATGGAGTGCTGACTGAAATACCCGACCTGGACGTTGGCGCCGATGGTCACCGTGCCGGTGGTTGGCTCGGTCTGGCCGGCCAGTACCTTGAGCAGGGTTGATTTTCCGGCCCCGTTGCGACCGGTGAGGGCGATTTTTTCCTGTCGCCGGATCATGCCCGTCAGGCCGCTGAACACCTGGCGGGTGGTGCCGTCGGGTTGCAGCCAGATCTTGCCGAGTCCGGCCAGGCGGGCAACGTCGTCGCCGCTGCGGGGCGGTTCGGCAAACTCGAACTTGATGAGCCGCTGCTCGGGCGGCAATTCGATCCGCTCGATCTTCTCCAGCTTCTTGATCCGCGATTGCACCTGGGCGGCGTGACTCACCCGCGCCCCGAAGCGGGCAATGAAATCCTCCTCTTTGGCAAGCATCTCCTGTTGGCGCCGGTAACTGGCCAGCAACTGTTCCCGCCGGACTTCCCGCTCGCGCAGGTAAAAATCATAGTTGCCGCTGTAGGTGGTCACGTTCTGGTTGGCCACTTCGACAATCCGGCCGACCACCCGGTTCATGAACTCGCGGTCATGACAGGTCATCAGCAGGGCGCCCTTGAAATCGTTCACCAGCCATTCTTCCAGCCAGACAATGGATTCGACGTCGAGGTGGTTGGTCGGCTCGTCGAGGAGGAGCACATCCGGGTTGATGGTGAGGATGCCGGCCAGGGCGATGCGCATCTTCCAGCCGCCGCTAAAGGACTCGACCGGAAAATGCCAGCGGTCGCTGCCGATGCCCAGCCCGGTCAGCACCGCCTGGGCACGGTTTTCCAGGTCGTAGCCGCCCCGGTGCTCGAACTCTTCGGTGGCGTTGCCGTAGCGTTCCAACAGGGCGGCGAGTTCATCGTCCTCCATGGGGGTGGACATGGCGGCTTCCATTTCCCGAATCTGCTCGCCCAGGGCGGTGATTTCCCCGGCTGCGGCCATGACCTCGGCCAGGGCCGAACGACCGGACATCTCGCCCACCTCCTGGGAAAAATAGCCGATGACTGTCCGCTTGGGGCGGGAGATCTCACCTTTGTCGGGGTCCTCCTGGCCGGTGATCAGGCGGAAGATCGTCGTTTTGCCGGCGCCGTTGGGACCGACCAGGCCGGTGCGGGTGGCGGGGAGAATCTGCATCGAGGCGTTGCGGAAGAGTACCCGGGAGCCGTGCTGCTTGGTGATATTGGTCAGATGGATCATGGAAACTCACGAAAAAAAAGACGAATGAGCAGAGGCGCAACATGGAACGCTGCAAGAAAAAGGGCCGCAACATAGCCGGGAAAGGCAGTGTGCGCAAGAGGTAAGCGGCTCTGCTCGCAGATCAGAGCTGGAGACAGGATGAGCAAGGACGAAGAAGAGTGGCCACGCTGCATGTTTCCACGCCGGGATAAACTGGCTGCCGTGAACCTTGCCGAAAACATTGACCCTCGCGCCCGTCTCCAGGCGGAAGCAAGCAGGCAAGCCGCACCAAGAACCAGCCCCATGATGTCATATAAAGGCGCCTGATCGTGGCGATCGGGTTCCTCGGTCTTGCCGGGGTTGCTTTCTTGATATTGATACGGTAGACAATTCGGAACGACCACTCATCAAGGGAGACCTGCATGTGATGTTCCCGCCTCATCTTCCTTCTGCCGGCCACCTGCTTCTCCTGGCCTGCCAACGTCCTTCCCGCTGCCGATACTCTTCGTGAAATGCTATGAGAATATTCTCAATCTCCTTTCTGTTGCTTCTTGCCGCTTTGGATATACAGGCTTCCTTTGCTGATGATTACTCAAAGCGTGGAGGCAGGGAACGATGGAGAAACGAAGAGATAAAGGATGAATATCGGGATGGCCGTTGCGAGGTGCAAAGAGAATCAAAGCGCGGAGAATATAAACGGGTGATCAAATGCAAGGATGGAATCGACGCTGACTGGGGCGGGGAATGGAAAAAAGAGTTTTGGGATGGAAATTGTAAAGTGAAACAGGAAGCAAAATTTGATGAATTCAAAGAAGAAGTGAAATGTGAAAGAAGAAAATGAGGATGGCCTGATCTCTAATTTGAAAGTCAGTCAACGTGTTACGGAAATCCCCATTATATTCATATGATCTCATGCGATGAGGTGAATTTTTTTGAGGAATTGTCAGGGTTGCAGAGAAGGACAGGACCAATGACGGCGTGCGTTGTGAATGGACTAGGTCTTCGAAACAATTCGATCGGCAGCATCACCTTGATTAGACAGATATTTACTATACCGACGAGATACTACTAGGTAGGCGATCAAGTTTGTATGTACTAATCAACGCAATCATTATCAGGGGAGCCTTTTTTCTCGACCCCTCGTTTTTATACCAAATGGTCCCACCATTTTCCTCTGGCCGTTCGTATGCTAGTCGTTTTTAGACGTAGTAATTTTTCTCTATAGTTTCGAGGTTGTGTAGTTATTGAAACTGGCATTTATTATATATTTATATATAATTTTACTATCAACAGTTAAATATATTGTATTGGTGATACAGATAAAATGATTGATTATAGTGTTGATTTTTTCGAAAAGTATTCTTTTTTGGTTAAAATTTTAACTATTTATTTGTTTTCGTTTTTATTTCAGTTAACATTTGCAGACCTATCTTTCTCGAAAGAAAATACTGCTCCCAGTATCCTTTTGTTAAACTCATATCATGAAGGGTTCAAGGGGGCAGACGATATTGTCAGTGGTTTTCGATCAGAGATTTTGAAAGTTTTTCCTGGTGCCAGTATTAAGACGGAATATTTGGATTCAAAATATTACTCTGGGCCTGAATATGAAGCGATTTTGTCCCAATTGCTGGCCTATAAATACAAAAAACATCATCTTGACCTGATTGTTGCATCAGATGATTTTGCATTTAACATTGTAGAAAAATATTATAACAATTTATTTTCACCACTCCCTGTAGTTTTTTGCGGGACGAATTCTTTCAATGTGAAACGTCTGGAAGGAAAGGATAATTTCATTGGTGTCGACGAACGACCAAGTTTTAGGGAAAGTATCAACCTTATTTTCAAGCTCCGTCCACAGACTAAACGCATTGTCGTTATATATGACGATTCAATAACTGGTCAGTTGAATAGCGAAACCTTCCGTTCTGAGGCAATTGAATTCTTGGCGAAAGCAGAGTTTGAATACCTTGCTGGGCTCCCTCTGGAAACCCTTGTTGACATAATACAAAATCTTTCTTCCGACTCAGTGGCATTTTATTTTGCGTCTTTTGTGAAGAATACTTCTGGAAAGCATTTTAGAAGCGAAGAAGCTTTGGAAATTTTGGCAAATAAAAGCCCTGTTCCAATTTTTGGTGGTTGGGAGTTTAGCCTCGATCACGGCATTATAGGTGGAAAATTAATAAATCTTGTTGAGCAGGGATCAAAAGCAGGTCTTATATCTATTGATATTATAAAAGGAAAAGATATTAATTTAATTCCTAGACTTCATAAAAGTCCAAATATATATATGTTTGATGATAAATTATTAAAGCGTTTTGATATTCAAGATGCGATTTTGCCACGAGAAAGTGTCATTATAAATAGACCTCTAACATTTTATCAGGAAAATCGAGCTGAGGTGTTTATTGCGTTATCGATCTTTCTGGCAATTGTCATCATTTGTTCGTTTGTTGCCCTTTATAAAAGTAAGTTGTTAATTAAAAAAGCTTATCTTGAACAGCTTGAAATTGAGAAAAAAATGATAGAATCGCAAGAACAACTCAGAAAAGCCTTGTCTGAAATAAAGACATTGCAAGGGATATTGCCAATATGTTTATTTTGCAAAAAAATAAGAAACGATGACGGTTATTATGAGCAGATAGAGGGGTATATTAACAGACATACAGATGTAGATTTCAGCCATACAATTTGTCCTGTTTGTATGGAAAAAAATTATCCAGATGAATATATGTCTATTTTGAATAAAAAAATGATGTGATTTTATTTTTATAGGCACATGATTTGTGAAAGTTTGTAGCTTATTTAAAGATTTTTTTCAATAATTGTTCTTTGTTGAATTTTTTATTTTCGCTGAATCTTATCATCTCTTTTAGCCAGATTATTGTTGTAAAGGCTGGATAAATACATGAGTGAGAAGAATATGAAAGGTGCAGACCAAGAGCAGCCTGTCGAAGGTGTTGCATCTGTTGAAGAGAGAGAGCCAGACAGGGGGCTAAGGGGCAGGTACCTTTTCCTTCCCCTGCTGATGGCGAGCGGCTTGGTTTTGAATATTTTCGCTCCACGCCTTTTCATGGGTTTTAATTACCTTACGGGTAGCATCGCAGTTCTTCTGGTGGTACGCCTTTACGGTACCGGTTGGGGCACGCTCTCTGGGCTGATCGCAGGAAGTTGGACGTATGTATTGTTTGGGCATCCCTATGCAATGGTTTGGTTGACGGCGGAACCCCTCTTTATAGGCCTTTTCCTCAAGTTTACCGCAGTTCGTAATCTGGTCCTGCTCAACACCCTTTATTGGCCGGTTGCCGGTATTCCACTGCTCTGGTTTTTTTTCACATTCGTCATGGACTTGCCGATGATCGGCACATTGCCTGCTGCCCTCATGTTTTGGGTGATCGGAATTACGAACTCATTGACGGCCACCATAATTCTTCAATACACACCACTCTCCAGATTTTCTGATTCTGATTCTGATTCTGAATACCCCGTTGTGACCATCAACCAGGCGGTCTTTTCCATCATGATGTCTCTGGTCGTCTTTCCTGCCATTCTGGCTATGGTGTTTAACGGCAGGGCGATTATGAAACGCCATGAAGACAACATTGCCGACCGTTTGCTGGAAATATCTGACATTTACCAACAGAATATTCACTTGTTGCTGGAGTGGCCTCTGCAAGTACTTAAGCAACAACACGGTATTGGAACTTGGACAGAACAACTGCTGTCAAGCATCGGTGTAACTGGCTTATGGGCTTTTGATCAGAATTCAGGTGTCACCAGGCTGTACAGCGTATCCGATTCTTCTGTCGAATTGCCTCAACGATTTTCAGAATCGACAAACACCAACTGGGCTGGGTTGGTAGATGGTAGTATTTTCCTGTATCGTCAGCATGATGGCGGAGTTTTCCGGCTGAGCCTGAAGTATCTGAGAGAGCATCTTGAAATGCGGCAACAGGGGCATTCGCATATCCGGGTTTCTCTGCTTGACCCTGAGGGCAAGGTGATTTTCTCGAGCAATCCAGAAAGCATCATGGGCGGAAATATAGGCAACCTTCAAGCAAGACCGGTCCGTGACGGAGTGGTGCATGTGCTCCCATCAATGCCCTCCTACGTAACCTTGTGGCGGCGAGTGCAGCAATCCTGGTATCGCTATGAACCCCCACCAGACAAGTTGACCGGCTGGCGATGGGTATTGGAGATTCCGTTCGCCCCCTACCAAGCGATCCTCTTGCAGCAGCAGGCACAATCTCTGTCCTATCTTCTTTTGTTATGCCTTGTGGCCCTGGCTGTTTCGCTACTGGTCAGCAAGATGTTCAGTAGATCTATCCTGCAACTCGCCAATATCACCACTGGTCTGGCAGAAAGGGTCGAGGCGGACAAGCCGATCGAATGGCCCAAGACCAGGCTGGGGGAAGTGAAAACACTCAACGAAAACTTTAGGGAAGTAGCCGATTCACTGCGTGGAAAGTTTCGGGAGTTAAAGCTTTCCTATGAAGTTATGGAGGAGAATGTCGCTTCACGGACGATTGAGTTGCGGGCGGCCAAGGAGCAGGCTGAACGGGTATACCGTTTAATGCCAAGCGCACTTTTCGCCGTTGATTTAGAGCGTCGTATAAAATAGAAAGGCAGAGCAGTTGACAGGATATTTAGCAGACGAGGTGCTGGGTAAAGAATGTCTGTTGTTCAGTGGTGGAAATTGCTCCTCTTCCTGCATGTTGGGGAGGGTTGGGAAGGTGCCGGCTGAAGGTATAACGTGTACGATTATCCGCAAAGACGGTACAGGAATGACGGTCTCTAAAAACATTGATTATTTGGTGGATGGCTTAGGAGAAATTATTGGCGGAATTGAAAGCTTTGAAGACATTACCGAAAAAATGAGGCTTGAGGAGCAGATTCGCCAAGCGCAAAAAATGGAAGCCATCGGCACATTGGCAGGTGGTATTGCGCACGATTTCAACAACCTTCTTGGTGCAATTCTTGGCTATGCTGAAATGGCTCAGGAAGATAGTGAACCTGGATCAAAGGCTTTAGATAAATTAGATAGAGTGATAGAAGCAGGAAATCGTGCAGCGGGCCTCGTCAAACAAATTCTCGCGTTTAGTCGTCAAGAAGCCTCTGAACCTGTTTCATTAAATCCAGAGCATATAATCAAAGAAGCAATCAAGTTGCTTCGCCCCACTTTACCCTCGACAATCACTATTACCCACCAGTTTGCCAACCCCCTCCGCCCTATTATTGCTGATCCAACTCAGATCCATCAGATTGTGATGAATCTGAGTACCAATGCCTTCCATGCTATGGAAAAAACTGGCGGCACTCTGAATATCAGCCTCGAAAATCGAGAGTTGGTTGCTCAAGATATTCAGCCGTATCCAGACGTCAAGCCCGGAGGATTTGTCGTCCTTTCTGTTGGTGACACGGGCCCGGGTATCCCTTCTGAAATTCGCGACAGAATTTTCGAGCCTTATTTTACCACGAAAGAAGTTGGCAAGGGAACTGGCATGGGTTTAGCCATTGTCCATGGAATAGCCACATCTTTGGGAGGGTTTGTTACTTGCGAAAGCACCCTTGGCCAAGGAACTGTTTTCCGCACTTTCTTGCCGGCCACTTCATCGGACCTTGCCGCACCCCCAACCGTGTCAACCGATGGCATTCCAGCGGGAATAGAGCATGTACTTCTTGTTGACGATGAAGAGACCTTGGCTG
>CAYRRA010000179.1:0-8841 GCA_964426355.1 uncultured Anaerolineaceae bacterium | reverse complement strand
CAATTCCTCATAGGTAGGCTATAAACAGGGCAAGACCCACTCGAACGCGAATGGTTTTCGGGTTTCAATTCCTCATAGGTAGGCTATAAACGAATGGCTGCGGGTCAATATACGTGAATACGACGCGTTTCAATTCCTCATAGGTAGGCTATAAACGAACTACGCCCGCAATTGCAGCGACCAGAACAGGGGTTTCAATTCCTCATAGGTAGGCTATAAACTCACCTCCGCAAGGTTGGGGCAATACAAAAGGCAATGTTTCAATTCCTCATAGGTAGGCTATAAACCCATTTTAACACAGGTTTAACGGGTAGATTAACTACTTTTTATTTCTTATTTATCACCTGATACCATATTGAGGTTTTTTTGACCCGGAAAATTGCATTTTTTTGCAGTCGACCCCTTCCTGTTTTTGCAGTATCCCTGGTCGACGACTCTACAGGATATTCCCAACACTTTGTTTTTCAACGCCTAAAATCTCGCGTTGGTAGTATTTTGTGGTTCGTAAATGGTAAATAATGACAGAGTCTTCTCCTTGCTGCATCAGTTTTTTCAATTCATTTTTTAAAATCTTTAAATTTGCCTCGGAGATTTCACCTTCAAAAACGGAATTCTGCACCCAGTTCAGGTATTGCCGGCATTTTTTCAGCGCTTTTGCCACTCGTTTTTCACCCATATCATACACTAAAATGATGAACATCTTCCACCTTTTACCATTGTGCTACAAATGGCTCGTATGTTTTCTCGCCTAAGATGTGCTTTTCGATTTTGTACAGTTCCAGGCGGATCAGGCGTCGGTATGATACCGGGCGTCCGATTGCCCTGTGTTTAATCGTCGTTTGAAGTTTACCGTCAATTTCACTTATAAAAGCTTTTTTTGCTTTTTCACTTAATAAAATTCCCCCATCTACATTTGAAAAATCCTTACGATCAATCATTTTTCGACCTAAAAGTGAAAAAATTAAGCGATCAACAATTATCGGTTTAAATATTTCTGCAACATCCAGATTGAGCGAAAATCGACGGAAATTGGTCGTGTGTAAATACCCAATGCGGGGGTCAAGGTGTGTTTTGTAAATTTCACTCAGGCAAATTGTGTAGAGTAACGAGTTACCAAAACTAATGAGTGTGTTTAAATGATTTCGTGGCGGTCTTCGACTTCTTGTTTCAAAAAGAAAATCCTCATTCTCGATTATGGCATCGAAGGCATGATAATACTGTTCGCGAATGTTTCCTTCAATTGCCATCAGGGCATTAATTTCAGATATTTTTTCCAGCTCAGAAGACAACGTTTCGATGTGGGCGATTGTGTTCAATACGTTTTTTTCCCGGCTTTGATAGTATTTTAAGACTCGCAGGATATTTTTTACACTCCCCTCAACAAATAAACGCGCAAGCGCGAGACGCAAATTACTATTCAGGTAATTTTCTGATTGTTTCAGGATAACATGCCCCGAGTTGAGGTGTTCGCGTGGGTAAAAGCTGCCCATATAGTACCCGTAATAACTGAAGTAATGCAGCAGAATTTCATTTTGTGAAAGTAATTCAAGCATGCGTTTGTTGAAGGAAACCTCACCGAAAACAAATATTTCACCTACATTCTCAACGGGTACAAAACGATTCCCTTCTTCTGTTTGAAAACAAAGCGTGTTATCTTTTCGGATCAGTTCTCCTTCAGAAAACAAATAGAGTGTCTTTTTCATGGGTATTTTAGCTCCAGCAATATTCCACATATCCACAATTTTTGCAAAACCCGATCCGTTGCGGGGGAGGGGTTTGTTTTAACCGGATCAATTCCGTGATCTCCTCTTCAATTTTTTTAAGAGTCTCTTCCAGTTCATTGGTTAGCTGGATGACTTCTTTCTTTTTCTCTGTAGGAAAACGTAATTCACCTTTTGCGTGGACCCCGTTTTCCTTGAGTCTCTTGAGATAAAAAGCCAGTTGCATTCGGGCACTCTCCTGGTATTTTGAGCTTTTCTTAACCTCCCCAACAACCAGTTGCCCGTTTTCCTTATGATAAACATCAATGCGACTGTTCTCAATCACAAGCGATTTTCGCTCGCGTTGATATGCCTCAGCATCATAATATCTACCCAGAATAATGTTTTCGTCGTCCTGATCCGGCGTAATCTGGTGGCTGATCAACCAAACCTCCCGTTTGCAAATAAAGTAATACCAGATATGTGTTCCGGTGATTGTTAAATCGATTTGCATTGAACGCCCTCCTGCTTAAAAAATGTATACCTCCTCTTGTTCCTCTGGTGGTTGAAACCCTTTTGTTGGGTGATAAAGATGTTTTTTTTCTGTGCCAATTGCCTCCTTGCCTAAGAACCACATTGAACCGCCTAAAACAGGTGTAAATATTTCACCATTGTGGATCATGCGGCTGCATTTCATTTGCACCTCAGGTAACAGGGTTTGCGGTATTTCGATCAGGAATTGCTGCAATTGCTGCAAGGTTCTCTTTTTCTCCGGTAAATTCGCTAAAGACCAGATATTGTTCTCTAAATGCCCTACCAGATCGGATACCTCTGGGGTCTCTTCAATAACGATGAGACAAGTCGATACCCTCTGCTCCTGGTAAAGTGGAAAAAACTGTCCCCAATTTCCTTTTTTGATTTCTTTCATAATAGGGTTGGGGGTGATTCTCGATTTGACCGCCCGATAATATCGCTCAACCAGATCGGGCACTTTTTGCTCATCAAAAACGGGTGAATCTCTAAGCACTTCAAGGGTCGCATCCAACATCACACGGTCATACACCATGGATGCGAAAGACCTTTTAAGTTTATTGTCGCTCTCGCAAAACCGTATGATGAATACCTGTCCGGGTTCTTCTCGGTTGGCATGTCGGTTACACCGTCCAGCTACCTGAATGATGCTGTCCAGGGGACCAAAATCACGTAAAGCCCATTCAAAATCAAGATCCACCCCAGCTTCAATCACCTGCGTACTTACCAAAAACCGCTTTTCCCCTTGCTTTTCGGCATGTTTCAATGCAGTGAGTACCCGTTTTCTGCGCCAGGGAGTAAGCCATGTACTCATAAAAAAAAGGCGTGATGGGTCTATGCGAGATTCCTGAACGACCAGGTCGTACGTTTGCAAAGCGCTTCTGCGGGTGTTGCATACCAATAAACCTGATTGTCGATCCAGTAGCCGATTTTCTTCTACAATCCGAGGAAGATAGTCGATTTCGATCGTTTCATTTATTTGGATGGTTTTATAAGTATGGCGGATTTTAGGAAAATGATAAGGCTGTGGGCTGAGCTCCAAATTTTTCTGGTCTCTCTCGATGATTTGTGGTTGCGTGGCAGTCATGAGGATGAAAATTGTGCCAAGTTTTTTACTTAAAAGGTTAAGCGCAGCAGCAAATCCTGACCAATAAGCCGTGGGTATCGTTTGTGGTTCGTCCAGAATGACCACCGCCCGGTTTAAACGATGAAAATTCATACTTCGGTTTGCAGTGGGGGAAAAAATAGCATCCCATAATTGCGCCAGTGTGGTCAGGATAACGGGTTTGTACCAGTAACGAAACATTTCAGTCATTCGCTGCCAGGGATTTTCTGAGTCCTTGCCGGAAAATGATATCTGGCTGTGGTCTTCCTGAATGCAGTCTTCAGTGTAGATTTCCACTGTGTTCTGACTGGTTTGCTCAACAATACTGATGAAAGGCAGGGTATAGATCAGGCTTTTATAATCAAATTTCTTGATCAAAGCATTTGCAATGATCAACCCGGCTAGCGTTTTGCCGCTACCTGTGGGCAGGGTTAAAGAATAGGCTCCTGGTCCAGAAATCATTGATAGTGCATTTTGTAAACATGCTTCCTGAACCTGGTTTCTCCAGGCGGATACCTCGCTGTTGGTAGGTGGAAAGGATGGCATGTGAAAAGCTGGAAAAGAGTTATTCTGTGTCTCTTGTATGCCAAGTGCATCCATACGGTCAGAGGCAATTAGAAGCGAGTACATCAAACGAACCTGCAGCCAGAGCTCCTCGTCAATATCTTCCTCCAGGTCGAAAAAGATATGGTCTAATTTCTTCAAGTCACTTTGTGCCCATCGGGGTTGGTATGCAGGAAGTAGGTTTTGAATATTTCCCTGGAGTTCATCAAGACTCAGGTCATCAGGCAGCCACTCGTTGGTCATATCGGTTATCCCGACAAGCCCTGTGTGATGTCTGCGAACAATTTCAGCAGCCCAAATCGCCTGTTGGTAGCTTATTCCTATTTCTCGGCTCAGTAGAAGAGTAATCCAGGCAGAGGGAAAGGCGTGCTTAACCCCTTTCCCTTTGCCGAATAAGTAATTTTGAAAACGCTGGTCTGCTTTGCCAATGTCATGCGTCAATGCGCCAACCAGTAGAAGTAACGGATTGTGCGGGATATTCAGCTTTTCGGTGAGTGTGGCACAATTACGCCACACTCCCTCAAGGTGGTGGAGGAGTTTTTTTTCTTGGTGGCTGTGTAAACTGGGATCAATGGCGCTGAGGAGGTCAATGATTTTTTCTTTTTGCTCACCAGTCAGGCAGCCAGGCAATACAATCTTCTCCATATCTTGTAACATCCAACCCCTCCCATTTTTTCAAAACGATTCGATGCGCTGGCGAATTGGGATAGATCAATGGAATGGTTTCCCGCATGGCACGCGTTTCACTAAGTCGAAATGGAAATGAATCTTTAAGCAACCCGCGCGTTTTGAAAAAGTCAATGTTCTCCTCAATACCTTCCGTTAGCGGAACCGCACTTGCAATTTGTACTTCTTCTCCACATTTCAGATCGCTTTGTTTTTGAAAATCGAATTCGCCCAGGTAACGAATGTCTGCAAGGGCATACGCCGTTCCCATTGTGGGTGTATACACAAACTCACCTTTCTCTAGCATGGGTTTAAGACGATGCTCCAGACCGCCCTGTACATAAATCCGAAAATGAGGATTCTTAATGAATTGATGTTTAACGCGGATGTGCAGGTTTTTTTGTGGCTCTTTAATATTTAAGAAGTTAATGGTTGTCGAAAGCCAGGCAGTTGAGTTCAAGCGTTGTATTGCAATCCGGGTACCGGTCATTTGACTCCAAAAAAGTGCGGAGAAACTTGAAATGTGACTGCCATTTTTAATACCCAGAATCCCTGCCAACAAACCGGCAATCGCTGTTGGAGGTGGAATTGGGAAGGATACAGAGGAGGTAGTTGTATATGGTTTTCTGTATAATGCGATGGGTCCAGAAATTTCAAATACGATTGCCATCAGATTACCGCTCCTCAATTACTAACTCATCTCCCAGTATTGCTTTTAATGTGTCCAGATCGGTGATGTCAAGCCCTTTCTCTATCAACAGTCGTACACACTGCACTTGTGAGCGAAGGGGCTTGATTTTTTCACAGATAGGGGATAGTGAAAGTTGCACCTGGTTTAGAGCGCGCAAACCGATTTGCTCATCTTCAGATAATGATTTTCCACCTTTTTCGAGTGAAATTTTTTCATCTAATGAGCCAATTACACCTTGAAAACCCTCTTTGTATTGGATATCCATAAATAAGCGTGGTTGATGTCCCACTTTACTTCGGGTAATCAGGTTGATGGTGCCCTGCCATAAACCTTGCTCAATACGGTTGACATCCTCGATGGTTGCGCCGGTGTCAATTGAGGCATGCTGGTTACCTATTCCATACACAGCCAATAGCACAAAGGGGACGATGTATTCATTGCGAAACGTCCTTTGGTCGTTTCCTTCTTTGGTAACAAATGCACCTGTACCTTGCACGAGCTCTGCTTTGGCTTTATGCAATGACCGCCCCCACTTAAATTGTACTGGACCAGTCCAAGAAAAAGATTCCTTCTGCAATGCCAATGTCACACCGAACAGGCGTGCATCAATACACTTTCTGATTGCTTCCTTTGTAGGTTCGGATGGATAAGCTTTTTTTAATTCATCCACGCGATTTTGAAGGGTTTTAAGCTCTGCATCGACAAAGACATCCAAACCTTCACGCAGCCATTGGTCGCGGATAGTGCGCTTTATGCGCACATCTGAAACGAGAATCTGCCCGCTTTCTGGGTCAAAACGCGGTTGATTGGCATTTAATGGGTCACCGTTTGGGTTGGCATCTTTGACGCTGTAAACAAACAAAAATTCTCTGCGGTTCTTAAAGCTCATCATTATCCTCGCTTTCATTTTGATTGGGATTAATTTTGATTTGATCGAATATTTTCAGAAAATATTTCCAGGCATTTAGAAAGGCGGTGGAAAAGAGAAAATTTCCATCCACACTCATCTCTTCCTTGCTTTGCAATAGGAACTCACTGGCGGTTTTCACCAGCTCAACCACCTGGTATGAATAGGGGATATCATACGCTTTTAGCAGGACAGGCACATCCCCAAGATGTCGCTTAAGATCGCGCTTTTGAAGCTTACCGAAGGAGAGTTTTTTGAACAACGGAGAATCATTAATCCTGCTACCTTTTCCATTCTGGCAGGCTGCAATGAAACCCAATGCAACACCGCTCAAAAACACCCCTTTTCCGATATCCTTTTTTATATACGGATCTTCAAATTGTTCCAGCCATTCAATATTCATTGACCTATACCTCCTGTTTTTCTAGATTCCGATTGGCTGTCGTTAGAAACTCGAACAACATCAACATATTTTCCAATTTTCTTCCTCCTAAATTCTTTTGATCTTTTTTCTGACCATTCAACCATTCGTCATCGGCAAAAAGACCGGGTAACCGGGCTACGGCGAGTTTTTTCAACCCTTCCACGTCGATCCATTCATTGTTAAAAAGCGCTGCTACAACATCGATCGCTTTATCTTTTGTGACGCTTTGATCGCCTTGTGATTTGCCCGATAACGATAGGATCATTGCTACGATTCGTTGGATCAATTGATCGAGTGAATCACTGTTTTGTTTCCAACCGAAGCGTTGCGTTGTTCTTCCCCAAAGGTTTTTAATCTTTTTAAACTGCGATGGAGGGATATCTTCAATAATACGGTGTAAAACAACTTGAGCTTGATTCGTTTCTGTGAACAAAAAGTGAAAAACGAAACTTGATTCGCGCTCTAAAATCCCTTCGAATAAATTTTGTTCGCCATCTACGGACCCTTGAAAGTAAGAACTGGCATTGCTTAACGTTTTGCGGACAAACCTCTGCCCCCCGATGACCTCAGGTATGATGAGTACCTCATGATTGACCATGCCAATTTTGGCAGCACACCTGTTTCTAATCTCAGTAGTCCCTCTTGAAAGATGTTCAAAACAAACCTTGCAAACAGGAAAAACTTTATGGAACGAGTTCTGATCCCAGCCTGGCAAGAAATTTGGCTTGTCAAATGTTGAAAACTTAAAAATCTTGTTGAGCGTTTTTATTTCTTCCGCAGGCTTGCCGCATAAAGCGCAACTGCCGCCATGTTTGGGCATCTCTTTAGACCTGACACCGGAGGAAATCTTTGTTCTAAAGTGCTTGACAAACGCAGGCAGATCACCTGGGAACAGGAAGTCACCTTGAGGGGTGAGAATACCAAAAACAAGAATAAATGAACGGTTCTTATCCTGCCATTTTTCAGCCAATGTTTCAGCGTTGATGAACAAGGATTGCATAATTCTTTCAGCGCTGCCCGCAGAAAAACAGCCGCTTTCTTCAAAACCTTTTACAACCCGATTGTAAAGTCTGAAAAAACTGGTTTTTTTTTCCATTTGCCATGCGTTTGGGTTATCTGGCGTGCTACTGCCAACTAACGTTGCCAGGGCATTTTCTCCTCCCCCTTTCCCTAACTCATAGACAGGTCCGTAATACCAGCGTACATTGGCACTGGTCTTTTTGAAAAGAAATTTCAAAATCGCCAAATCCTCATCCATTCCTGGGTACTGAGCCAATGAAATGCTAATAATTCCCTTGACGTTCAATTGTTCCGCTTCGATTTCGTCCACATCCAACCCTACCCTGATTACAGCCGGTATTTTATCTGGGGGTGTGTTTACGTTTGGAATTTTCATTGGCAATTCCAAAAAACTGCGTATATCTTCCAGATTGCCACTGTCTTCCTGAAGTGAATAAAATTCGCCTATTTGTTTTATGCCGTGTAGAAATCCCATTTTTACCTCCTAAATAATTCAATGCACCCAAAACCTTGTGAGTTCTTTGAACCTAAGCCGGCATCTAATCCAATTTGTAGCAATTCGGCTGGTCCGTGCAGTCTCATTTTCCCTGAATATCCTTTAACAATTGTTCCTTTGTAATTAATGATGTTCAGCTTGGCGGGGCGGCGGGTTGACACAGTAATATTTCCCTCTGGGGAATTTGTGCGATAGATGGCTTCGTATTTCTTCTTAATATTTTCCGTTATTAGATGATTAAATTCAGGTTCCCCTGGCTGGAAATAGCATGTGTATTTCCTTCCATCTGCTTTGAGCAACGTACTGTAAACCGTAATGGGTGAGAGTGTTGAAATTTCAATTATATCGGTCTTAACTCGCGGTTCATCAATGGATACCTCTATATCCTCAAATGGTGTATTTCCGATCCAAAGCGCTCCGCGCTGTAAAATGCATTGACACAAAGATCGGCAAAAATAATCCAGTGGTGATGCAATGACGAGTTTGAAAGGCGATCCAAAATGGATGTTTCCATTTTTTTGGTCAATATAATAGTTACCCAAAATCCGAGAGAAAACAAATAGTTTAAAAGTACGTTGGTTAACCATGAAGCCCTGTTCATGCAAAAAACTGGCAAGGTCTTGATCGATTGAATGATAAATAAATCCCTGGACGAGGTGGTTATAGTGAATTGGTAAAGATAAGATTTCATTTGTCCTGAATGTAAATGTGATTTGCATGACATGTACCTCTACATA
>CAYRRA010000178.1:0-8894 GCA_964426355.1 uncultured Anaerolineaceae bacterium | reverse complement strand
TTTGCTCACACCCGGCACAATGTTATTCTCTGTCTCCCCCATCAACAGACCGATCCATGCAAAAGAATTACCACCTTCTTCCACAATGACTTCGCAGATTTCGTGAAACAGGCTGCGCTCATCCTGTGCACGAATCAGGGAAAGATTGCACAGGCTCAACATACGCAAAGATTGGTTAAGCTGCTGAGCACGATTTTCAGCCTGCTTTCTGGCGGAAATATCCCGGGCGATAAATCCAATTCGCCAGCCTTTATCGGTCTGGATGGTAAATGCCACCTGCAAAATCGTTTTCGGCACCCCATTTCTGTCAAGCATCTGCGTTTCAACGGCACTCGTCTTTGCAGGCAGCTTTCCTGTCTGCAAAACACGATTAACCAGGTTTCGCAGCGCCTGTACCTTCTCAGGTTTTCGCTGCTCTGGGAATAACAATGAAGCTTGGAGTTCAACAATCGGTGTTCCCATTGCCTCGCTTCTGGGAACACCGGTAATGTTTTCAATCGCATGGTTCCATTCGATAACAAAACTAACTTCATCAACGAGCACAAAACCCTCAGACATCCACTCGATGCTGGTACGGAACTTCTCTTCGCTCATGCGCAGCGTTTCTTCCGCCAGTTTTTGCTCCGTAACATCGTGCCAGGTTGTATAAAGATGAGGCTCGCCATCCAGCAAAATCCGGATTAGCGTCACCTCAACCCAAAAGTCACTGCCGTCTTTTCTGCGATGCACCCATTCAAATTTAACATGACCTTTCTCATTTGCCTCGTGGATGAACTGCATCGCTTTCACCTCCGAAGGCGTGCCATCCGGCTGGCAAGGCGGAGATATCAGGTAAGGTTTTTGCCCTATCACCTCGGGGTAATCCGCTTTCAAGCAATCCAGCGCGGCATGGTTGCAGTGAATAAAGACATCGTCTTTTAAAAGCAAATGTGGATCAAGTGCCGCCTCGAACAGTGTCCGAAATTTATTCTCGCTCTCTGTCAAGACCCCCTCGGTGCGTATGCGCTCATTCATCTCCGCCTGAAGATTAAGATATGCGGTTTCCAGGTCTGTAGCTTTTTCTTCGAGATGCTGTTGCAAGCGGAAGCGAGCTATCTTTTGTTTGTGGAACAGATAAATGACAAGCGTGATGGAAATGAGAAATGGAAAAATATACAGAAGGGAAACACCAATAATTTTTAAATCCATACCATACCAGCGATACGAATAAACAATGAAAAGAAGTGCTTAAATAATCAGCTTACCTTATTTGACGTATTTGAACAAAGATTGTTACGAGTCACTACAAGTATTAAGATTCCGTTTTCGAGGGAAGGGAGATATTCCTTTTTTTCAAGTGAAAAAATGCACGGGAAGATTATGCTAAAATATTATTACGAATCATTTGTTCAACTGATTGTTACAAGTATGACAAACGACAATGACCCTGATACGGTCCCCTCAGACCAACGCAAAGATACCCGCCCCTCACCTATTGCCGGTTTATGGTACAGCGCTTCTCCAAAACAACTCAGCCGAGAAATTGACGCGTATCTAAATGTCGAGGTATCACAGGCGAACCTGCCCGCATCTGGCAGCAAGATGATCGGGCTGGTTGCACCCCATGCCGGGTATCGCTACTCTGGACGTACAGCCGGTTATGCGTTTAGCACGGTCAAAGGCGCAAACATTGACCTGGTGGTTGTGATTTCTCCTTTGCATGCATATCATCATGCGCCCATCCTGACCAGCACGCACGCGGCTTATGCCACGCCTTTTGGCGAAGTTCCCATCGACCAGGCTGCGTTGTTGAAGTTAGAGCAGGGGTTGAAGGAAAGGCATATCCATCTCGCGCGCATCGCCCATGACGGTGAACATTCGCTCGAGATTGAACTGCCATTTTTACAGCGTGCACTAAGCGGTAGTTTTCACCTGTTGCCCTTGATGGTGCGCAGCCTGGATGACGGGCTGCTGAAACAGGCAGCGCAAATCCTGGTTGAGGTAATTCATGACCGAAATGTGCTGATGGTTGCCAGCACAGACCTCTCACATTTTTATCCTTTATCCAGCGCAGAGAAACTGGACACACAAATGCTGCATCAAATTGTTTCACTATCGCCAGAGGGGGTACTGGAAGCCGAGCGCAGCGGCACAGGTTTTGCCTGCGGTGCCGGGGCAGTGGCAATGGTACTTTGGGCATCCAAATTATTGGGCGGTGATTCGGCTGTATTGCTCCATCACAGCACTTCTGCCGATGAAACCGGTGACCGCTCATCCGTCGTTGGGTACGGGGCTGCGGCTATCTATAAACATACATGACCCTCACCGCATTTTTACTGATCCTGCTTCTGGTGGCGCTGAACGGCTTTTTTGTTGCCTTTGAATATGCCATAATCGCTTCACGGCGTTCCAGGTTAGATATGGTAACCGAGAACCAGGGGCGCTCCTATGGAATTGTGCGCAACTGGCTTGAAAATAACCCCTCGCGAGATCGGGTTATCACAGCAACACAGCTTGGTATCATCCTGGTAAGCCTGGCGCTTGGTGCAGTTGGCGAGAACACGTTTGATGCCTGGTTAGAACCCCATTTATCCGGACTGCTTTTGCCAGCCTGGGCAGATTTTCTGAAATTATTCCTTCCGTTTATTCCATTATTGCTTTCCCTTATCTTGATTGGGTCGATTCACATGGTCGCGGGTGAGCAGGTGCCCAGGGTAGCCGCCCTGCGTAAACCTGAGCAATTTACGTTATTCGCTGCACCGATCATGGACGTTTATTGCCGAATCTTCAAAGGCTTCACCAATCTGCTCGATTGGGCAACGCGCCTGGTACTGGGACTGCTTGGGCTGCCGCCAAATGTCAGTTACACCGCCATCAACACGTTGGAAGAAATCAAAGAAATCGTTTCGGGTGCAGAGGTAGAAAGCGTTAACGAGCTTCCAGAACACGAGATGATCTCAGCTGTCATCGATTTTGGCGAACTACTGGTTCGACAGGTGCTCATCCCCCGCACAGAAATCGTGGCAGTTGAAGCCAACACCACCGTGATTGAAGCCGTAAAAATCGCAGTGCAAAATGCACACACCAAGTTACCGGTTTACGAGAATAACCTCGACCAAATCATCGGGATTATCCATCTGCACGAACTGGTGCTTGCCATGCAAGAAGGTGATTCGGATGGGCGCGTGGTGCGCGATCTGATGCGGGAAGCATTGTTCGTACCCGAGTCAATCTCGGTCAACAAACTACTGCATCAGTTCCGTTTGCGAAAAAAGCACATTGCCATCGTGCTGGATGAGTTTGGCGGCACCAGTGGTGTAGTTACCCTGGATGACCTGATTGAAGAAATCGTTGGTGTGATCGATGACCCATTCGAAACCGCGCCTCCGGCGATCCAAAATCTGCCAGATGGCAGCTTCTTGATTGATGGTCTCACGCTGATCGAAGATATTAACCAGAATTTTCAACTGCAATTACAAGATGAAGATTACGATACCATCGCTGGATTTGTGCTGGGAAAATTGCGGCATATTGCCCATAAAGGCGACATTGTTGATGATACTGCAAACGGCATACGTTTGCGTGTAGAGGAGATGGATGGGATGCGTATTGCCCGCTTGAATCTGTGTTTTTTCACCGCCCCACCGCAAGCCAGCACCGCAGAGCCACCCGTAAAACGCACCTTTTATCAATCAACTTCCTAAACCATGTACCTGCAAATTGTCGTCAATATCCCTCGTATCAGCGGGGTCTTCGATTACCATGTCCCCGAAGCATTGGCAGCTACCGTTAAGCCCGGCTGCCTTGTTGAAATCCCTTTTGGAAGGCAGACTGTTCAGGGCATTGTACTGCGCGAGGTATCCATCCCACAAGTTCCCGAAACCAGGGAGGTTCTAGCCTTGCTGGACCCCGAACCAGTGGTAACTCCGCAGCAGATTGAACTTGCACAAGTCCTGGCAGACCAGACACTTTCTCCCCTGGCGGTCTGCCTGGGGATGATGATCCCGCCTGGGTTGCGCCAGCAAGCGGATACACAATATCGTTTGAGCCGCCAGGGTGAAGAAGTCCTGCCGCAAGAAATTGAGCAGCTCAAGCCTGGTCAACGCAAGCTGATCCAGCATTTGCGCAAACTCCAACACCTTCAGCAGGGGTTGCGTGGTCGCCAGTTGGATGCAGCATTCCGTCATGAAGACTGGCGGCAATCGATGCGCGGATTAGAGCGGCGCGGTTGGGTAACTTCTTTTGCTGTGCTGCCGCCGCCCAGTGCACGCCCCAAAACCGCGCGAACGGTACAGCTTGCCTGCTCAGCCGAAGAAATCGAGAGGCGCGATGACCTGGGGCGAGGGGATGCCGGTGAACGCCGACGTGCGATCCTTCAATTTCTGCTCAAAGAACCCTGGTCAGTTGAAGCTTCCTGGGTGTATGCTGCCAGCGGTGGCAACCTGAGCGACCTGCGCAAGCTTGCCGACCTGGGTCTGGTTATATTGAGCGATAAAGAGGTCTGGCGTGACCCATTGGACAGCGTACCGTGGCTGCCGCCTGAAAAACCCGAGCTGACGAGCTCACAACAACAGGTCTGGAACGAGGTGCAAAACGCCATCCTCAGCGCCGGTACCGATCATCCTCCGTTCTTACTGCATGGTGTTACCGGGTCAGGAAAAACCGAGATTTACCTGCGCGCCGTGGAAGAAACCCTCCGGCAGGGACGCCAGGCAGTTGTTCTGGTTCCAGAAATTGCCCTTACACCGCAAACCATCCGACGCTTCCTTTCTCGTTTTCCCGGCAAGGTAGGGTTGCTGCATTCTAACCTCTCGGATGGTGAGCGTTACGATACCTGGCGGCGTTTGCGCGCAGGCATGCTTAAGGTGGTCATCGGCGCGCGCAGTGCCTTGTTTGCGCCGCTGCCGGATCCGGGGTTAATCATCGTGGATGAATTTCATGACGATTCGTATTATCAGAATGACCCGCAACCATACTACCATGCTGTAACGACAGCAATCCATTACGGCAAAATAAACCGCGGGGTTGTGTTGTTAGGTTCTGCTACACCCTCTATCGAGTTGCTCCATCGCGCCCAACGCAACCATTGGCACATCTTGCGCCTGCCGCAGCGCATTCTGGCGCACCGGAAAAGCGTCCAAATGCAAATGGAGCAGTTGGGCATCCACAAAAACGAGTTTGAAAAAGAAGGTGAAAGCGCAGTGCTGCCGCTGCCCCCTGTGGATATCATTGATATGCGCGATGAGTTAAAAGAGGGAAACCGGTCAATTTTCAGCAGGGCGTTGCAACAGGCTGTCGGTGAGATATTGGAAAATCGACAGCAAGCCATCCTGTATTTGAACCGCCGCGGCACAGCAACCTATGTTTTTTGCCGTGATTGCGGTTATAGCCTGAGATGCCCGCGTTGCGATTTGCCATTGACGTATCACATTACACAGGGCGAAAAAGGAGAATTATCCTGTCATACCTGCAATTACCGGCGTGCCATGCCGAAAAAATGCCCGCAATGTGGCAGCAACCGCATCCGCCAATTTGGTACTGGCACTGAGCGGGTGGAAAGTGAATTGCAGGCAATGTTCCCGGATGCGCGCATTTTGCGATGGGATGCCAACACGACGCGCGGCAAAAACGCCCATGAAATCATGCTTTCCCATTTCATCAACCACCGCGCAGATATCCTGGTGGGGACACAAATGCTCACAAAGGGGTTTGACCTGCCGTTGGTCACATTGGTGGGAGTCATCCTGGCGGAAGTGGGGCTTAACTTCCCGGATTACCGCGCCGGTGAGCGCACGTTTCAACTGCTGACGCAGGTGGCTGGGCGTGCCGGCAGAAGCCCGCTGGGTGGAAAGGTGCTCCTTCAGACCTTCCAACCGGATCATTACGTGATCCAGGCGGCTGCCCGTCACGATTTTGACGGCTTTTTCAAAGATGAACTTGCCCGCCGCAAGCGCATCGGCTACCCACCGTTTTCTCGCCTGCTGCGGTTGGAGTTTCGACACTTAAATAGTGAGTTTGCTGAAACCACCGCCAGGAAACTTGCCGCGGAAATCCGCCAGTGGCTGCAAGCCGGAGATTTTCGCAGCACCGAGATGATCGGACCTGTGCCTTGTTTCTTTGGCAAAATCAAAGGGTATTACCGCTGGCAAATCATTTTGCGCGGTCCCAGCCCGGTGCAGATCATCAAAGACCACCCACTGGGGGATTGGCGCATCCAGGTCGATCCGCAAAATCTGCTGTAGTTTTCTTCTTCATGTTACAATCTTCAAAAGAAAATTCCACAGGAGGAAAAATACATGAACAAGAAGGGATTTTTTACCTTTGTCTGGATAATGCTACTATTGCTGGCAGGCGGCTGCACAAGCGATCAGCCAGCTATGGAAGAATCGTCCCCAACAAAATCGGAACTGCCTGCGCAAGAAGAGCCTACGCTCGCTGAACCGACTGAAATCCCGCCAACGGAAGAGCCCACCGCCGCCCCACCCACCGAGATTCCTCAGCCAACAGCCGAGGTGGGTTTTGAAGCACTGCCTGCCGAAGAGCAAGAGATTACGTTCTACGCATCCGATGGTCAGGAACTGACCGGGATATACTACCCGGCTGCGGTCAACCCGGCGCCAGTCATCGTACTGATGCATTGGGTGCGCGGCAACCAGAAGGATTGGGTGGAAATTGCATATTGGCTGCAGAACCGCGGATTGGGCGGTTCCACCGGAGCCACTTCCCCCTGGCTGGATCCATCCTGGTTCCCCGTCCTACCGGAAGCAACCAGTTACGCTGTGTTCACCTTTTCGTTTCGGAATTGCGAGAGCAGTTGCATGTCTTTTACCCCCGATCTCTGGCTGCTGGACGCACAGGCAGCCATGGAAACCGCCATGAACCTGGATGGTATCGATGCAGAACGTATACTTTCCGCCGGCGCCAGCATTGGTGCGGATGGCGCAGCGGATGGCTGCCTGTGGCTCAACCAGACCTATGGTGCACATTGCCGCGGTGCTTTCTCGTTCTCACCTGGAAATTACCTGACCCAGGCTTACCCGGATGTGGTTGCCGGGTTGGAAACACTCGAATTGCCTGTTCCAGCAAGCTGTCTTTTCAGCACAGGAGACCGGGAATCGGCACAAACCTGCGCCGCTGCCAGTGGAGCTCTGTATGAAACACAGGAATGGGAAGGGGCTCTGCACGGCATGATGTTAATCCAACCCGGTTTGGAGCCGGATGTGCTTGAAAGTTTTATTCAATTCATACAGGATAACCTGTGATCTCCACCATCGAAGAAAAAGTACTTTCCACCATCTGTGTGGAGGAAATGCTTTCGTTTCTATGCGAGCTGGTTGCCATCCCCAGCCTGAACGGCTCGGAACACGAGAACACTGCCCAACGGCTGTTGGCAGAGCGCATGCAAGCGTGGGGCTTTGATGTTGATCTCTGGGAGCTGGATTTTGCTGCGCTGCGCCGTCATCCGGCTTACAGCGTAGAATGTGAGCGAACATCCGGTTTGGGTTTGGTAGGCAGCATTGGGGGTGGCACAGGGCGCAGCCTGATTTTCAACGGGCATGTGGACGTGGTGCCGGTGGACGACCCGTCCTTCTGGCATTACCCGCCCTGGCAGGGTACAGTTTCCAATGGGCGCGTGTACGGGCGCGGTGCGTTGGATATGAAAGGCGGGTTGTGCTGTGCTTTGTTTGCTGCAAAAGCCATCCGTGATGCTGGGGCTTGCCTGAATGGCAGGCTGATGATCCAAAGCGTGATCGGCGAGGAAGATGGGGGTGTGGGAACGCTGGCTGCTGTTGAGCGGGGTTACCGCGCCGATGGTGCTGTGATTATGGAACCCACGCAGCTCTATATCGCACCGGGTCAGGCAGGTGCGCTCAACTTTCGCGTGACCGTGCAAGGTAAGACTGCCCACGGAGCCATGCGCAGTGAGGGCGTCAGCGCAATCGAAAAATTTATCCCTCTGCACAATGCGCTGCTGAGCTTTGAAGCCGAGCGCAACCGCTCCTGTGCAGACCCGCTTTTCCAGGGCGAAGCGCTGCCTTTTGCCTTGAACATCGGCAACGTCCGCTCTGGCGTATGGGCATCCAATGTACCGGAAAGCCTGGTATTCGAGGGGCGTTTTGGTGTCGCACCCGGTGAGGATATACCAGCAGCGCGCCAGGCTTTTGCGGACGTGTTACAAAGGGCTGCTCAACGTGACCCCTGGTTGGTCGATCACCCGCCGCGGTTGGAATGGTGGGGCGCTCAGTTCATGCCGGCGCGCACCCCATTGGACGACCCCATTGTTACCACAGTGCAGAATGCCTTTGAAGATAGCGGCGCAGGGAAAGCGGCAATCAAGGGCATGCCTTACGGCGCTGATATGCGCTTACTGGTAAACCAGGGGCATATTCCCACGCTGCTCTTCGGTCCTGGGGATATCCGCAACGCACACCAGCCGGATGAATTTGTTCCGGTAGACGACATGTTAAATGTGACAAGAACCCTGGCATTAACTGCATTGCGTTTCTGCGGGGTGTCATAGAACGGGTAAAATGAAGGGACAAATTGAGTTATTAGGTGAGGTTTGAATGAAAGCAAAAATTGCATTGGTCTCCATTTTTACAGGTCAACTGGAAAAGATGGTGACGTTTTACCGGGATGTTCTGGGCTTCGAGATTGCCTTTCAGATGGGCGATTACGTGGAGTTTAAACATGAGGGGGTGCGTTTTTCCATCTGCGGGATAGATACGATGATACAAACAGTGGCGCATCCGAGTTTCAAGGAAGCGCGCAGCGGACAACCGTTTGAGCTTGCTTTTGATGCTGGTACGGCAGACGATGTGGATCAGGTCTATGCCGACCTGGTTGCCAAAGGCACAACCCCTGTTCAAGCACCCATGACCATGCCCTGGAACCAGCGCACTGCTTTCTTCGCC
>CAYRRA010000177.1:0-8929 GCA_964426355.1 uncultured Anaerolineaceae bacterium | reverse complement strand
ACGGCAGCCAGGGTGGTCAGCACACCCGCCGGGATTAATGCCCACCAGAAGCGCACATTCATCAGGTAAACAAGCCAGAATGCCAGGGCGATTCCGCCCAGGAAGAGCGTCCCGCCGTATGTGTCAGCAAAATCGGGTGCGAATTCACCCAATGCAATCAAGGCGCCTAATGACAGAAGAACGATGCCCGGGATCGCTGCCCACCAGTTATGGCGACCACGGATGAGCACACCGAGAAACGCAATCCCACCCAGGGCAAAAGGCACAGACCAAAACCAATCCCCTTCGGGGAGCACGTTAAAGCTTTGCAGAAGGAAAAGCCCTCCAAACACAAGCAACAAAACACCCACTAACACACGCCATTCAAAGACCTTCATGTTTCTTCCTTCCACCAAAATTTGTATTTTCTTTAATTATAACCAGCAGCAAAAATCAAGCTAAAGATTATATCAATCTAACGGATTTCCAATGAGCCCACACCGGTTTTTACCATGATTTCCGCTTTGTTGACTGCCTGTTCAAAATCCGGGCTTTCGTAAACCCTGCCGATGCGCGGGAAACGGCGGCTATCGATGTTAATCCCTGCCAGTCCGCTTTCCACTGAAATGCGGGCTGAGACCTGCTCGGGGACACGAATAACCACGGATGCAGCACCTGATTCAATACTCACGCGCGTAAAACCCGCATCGGTTGGCAAGTTGATCTCGGTTGAACTGGCTCCAGTTTCCACATTCAGTTCGGTGATCTTCAGCTCGCTCAAATCAAGCACAGTATCGCTGGCGCCAGAATCGACATCCAGGCGGATGGGGATGGTGCGGTTCAGACTCACCTTCCAATTTAAACCCTCAAAATTCACCGAGCCCGGAAACGGGTAGACCTGTGAAGGGGTGCGCAGCTTAAGCCTTACGCTGTCACCATCTCGGTGCAGGCTCTGGTCAATACCGCCGCCAAATTCGCCTGCTGCCAAAACCTGGTCATCCGCCTCAGACGATACGCGCATGCGACCAGCGCCATGTTTCAAACGTACACGCGCTTCCCGAGCGCCATCCAAAGGGATCGATAACGTTTCAACGTCCAATTTTTTACCGCGGTAAATCGTCGGTATTACCAGCATCCAGATACCCAACAGGATGATCACGCTGGGCCAGATAAACTTCCATGCGTTGGATCCCTCCGGCAAAATACCCAGGGGCTCCAGCAACAAAATCACACCCACCATCAGGATCAACAGCCCCCAAAACAATCTACTTGAACGCATTTCAGCCTCCTCGATAATCTATTATTTTATACGTATCTTTTTGTTTTTCGTCGCGTATATGATTATAGCAATATTATCATCAAATATCAAGAATATCAACCTTTAATTCAATTTTATTTGCTTTCTTATTAATTTTGGTTGATATTTCTTATCTTTATTTTATATTTATTGATATTGCTTTGAAAAATCAGGGGGTTGGTTTAATCCATTTTTCAATCACACCCAACTGCATACTCGTTCATACAAAAAATGCGTTTTTCAAACGACTATTGACAAATAGAAGATATTACTTATAATAATTATCAATATATTCATAAAATTGGAGCATACACATGTTTTCGTGCATATGTCTGAGGCGGGGTCTGTAGCCACCGCCTTGTAAACCAGAAAATACTGACGACCGAACACAAGGCAGTGGACAGTTACCCCGCATTTCTATAAATAAATGCGACGGCGAATATCCGCTGCTTTTTTGTTTGTTCGGTCGGTTTCGTTAAATCGGAGCCATTTAGAATAAAGGAATTATTCATGAAAATAGCCAACAATATATCAGAACTGATCGGTAATACCCCGCTCGTTCGACTGAACCGCATCGCCAAAGCCAACCTGGCAGAAATTGTCGTCAAACTCGAATATTTCAACCCGGCACACAGCGTCAAAGACCGCATCGCTTTATCCATGATTGAAGCGGCTGTGAAAGCTGGGGAAATCCAGCCCGACACCATTATTCTGGAGCCTACCAGCGGCAATACCGGCATTGGTCTGGCGATGATGTGCGCAGCGCGCGGATACCATTGCACCATTGTCATGCCGGATACGATGAGCAGCGAACGCCGTATGCTGCTGCGCGCATTCGGCGCAGAATTAATCCTTACACCAGGCAGCGAAGGGATGAACGGAGCGATACAAAAAGCTGAGGAATTGGCGTCGTCCGATCCACGTTATTTCATCCCGCAGCAGTTTGAAAACCCCGCCAACCCGGAAATACACCGCCGCACGACAGCCGAAGAAATCTGGCGCGACACCGATGGCAAAGTGGATATCCTGGTGGCAGGCGTGGGTACAGGTGGGACCATTACCGGGGTTGGTGAAGTGCTCAAAGCTCGCAAGCCATCGGTAAAGGTTGTAGCTGTGGAACCAGATGAATCGGCTGTGTTGTCAGGTGGTGAAAAAGGCGCTCACAAAATTCAGGGGATCGGCGCGGGATTCATTCCTCAAATTCTAAACGTACAAATCTACGATGAGATCGTGCGTGTGAAATCGGAAGACGCCATGCAGACCGCCCGTCAAATGGCAAAGCTGGAGGGTTTATTGGTGGGGATTTCTTCTGGCGCTGCAGTATGGGCGTCGATGCAACTGGCGCAGCGCCCAGAGAACCGGGGAAAGATGATTCTTGCCATCATTCCCTCTTTTGGCGAACGGTACTTGAGTACCCCCCTCTTCGCTGACCTGGCTGGTTAGCAGCGATGGTTCAAAAAGGTGAGTATGATGATTAAAGAGATATTTCAAACCATGCACGAAGACCTGAAAGCAGCCCTGGAGCGTGACCCCGCTGCGCGCAACATTTGGGAAATCCTCACGCTTTATTCCGGGCTGCACGCCATATGGGGACACCGCATTACCCACCGCTTATGGAACTTGGGTCTCCACTGGCTGGCGCGCGCGCTTTCACAGTTCAACCGCTTTTTAACCGGTATCGAAATTCATCCTGGTGCACGCATCGGGACGGGTTTCTTTATCGATCACGGCATGGGTGTTGTGATTGGTGAAACGACCGAAATCGGGCATAACGTCACCCTGTATCACGGCGTCACGTTGGGCGGTGTCAGCATTGAGAAAGGCAAACGCCATCCCACCATCGGTGATAATGTGGTCATTGGCGCAGGCGCTAAGGTGTTGGGTGCCATCGAGATCGGCAAGGGCAGCCGGATCGGCGCAAACGCCGTGGTGGTCAAACCGGTGCCCGCCCATTCGATTGTCGTCGGCGTGCCGGGACACATCATCAAACGCAGCCAGCCCACCCAGGAAGAAACCGATCTACATCACAACCGCCTGCCGGATACGGTGATGGCAGCATTATCATCTTTATCCAAACGCGTTGAAACCCTGGAGAAAGAACGTGTCTTGATCCCACTCTACCCCGGCGGCAACAACGGACATCATAAAAAAGATACCTTACAGCAGGAAACCGATATGGAAATATGGCACGAGGAGGATTTCATAATCTAAGAGATCATCCTTACATCTTCTTTTGGAGGCTGGTCTTGAGATGTTGAACGAACACGCCGACCAGAAGCTCTTGCGCGGTTAAGCGCTACATCAGTTCAGTCAATCGCGAGAGATGAACCGCATTGAACTGCTATGGCTTCCGTGCTCGAAAAAAAAGGTTTCGCCAGCTTTTCGGTATCTGCGCAACGCCATTCGCCAGTTTACAGAGACGGTTAACGGTCAATTGCCTGGTCAATCTACCAAAATCATTTTGGTGAGTCAACTTGTGTTCCTATTCATGTTTTTTTCTGCCGTCAGGACACATCTGACTCATCATTCTGTTTAGGTATTGCAATTTACAGAAAATAGTTTACACTAACCACTTCTCACAATTTTGTTGACCATTCTCCAAATTAATCACAATTTCGTTGAATTGTTTTCCCCACTATTGTCTTGGTGGTCAGGTCACGCATTGCTATCATTAAATTAGAGTATTTAGTACTGGTATTGTTCGATGCCCATTTTGTAAAAGAGTAAAAGCAAAAAGTCACCGACCCATCAACCCCATTATTTTTCACTGATCAGGAGATGAAATCGTATGAGTAATGCAGATAAAAACCCATCCATCAATGCCGTACTTGATTTACTGAGCGCGCAGTTGGCAGATGAACTGGAACTGCAGAATATCCCTGGGATGACCGCGGCAGTCATTCTGGACCAGGAAATCATCTGGAGCGGAGCTTACGGGTATGCCAACCTGGATGAGAAAATTCCGATGACCATTCAACATCTGTTTCGAGTCGGATCGATCACCAAATTGTTTACTGCAACCATGCTGATGCAGTTGAGGGATGCAGGCAAACTTTTTTTGGATGAACCGCTGGAGAAATATGAACCGCGAATTAAGTTTAAATCCAGTTTCCCTGACCCCAAACCGCCGACTTTTCGGCAGGTTGTTTCTCATACATCGGGAATTCCGCGCGAATCAACCCTGAATTTCTGGAAAGATCTGAACTTTCCCCAGCCAGATGTTTTGCTGGAAAACCTCGAAGGCGCCGAAATCATTTTTCCACCTTACAGCGAGTTTAAATATTCCAACCTTGGGATTTCTTTATTAGGACACACCCTTTCTCTAATTGCGGGGAAGCCCTATCGGGATTATGTTAAACAGGCTATTCTTGAACCACTGGGGATGAAAGATTCCGGTTTTGATCTGACCCCTGAGTTTTATTCAAAAAGAGCAATCGGGTATGTTTCCGATGCTGAGGGGAAAAATTTCCAACCCGCGCCCATCTTTGACCTTGAATGCATTTCACCTGCCGGGCAGCTTTATTCAAATGTAATAGACATGGCAAAATTCATCTCAATGCAGTTTTCAGATAAGGCAGCGGGAGGAAACCAGGTTGTGGGCGGCTCCACATTGAGAGAAATGCATTCTCCCGTTTTTTATGGTGAGGGAGCAAATAAAGGGACGGATATCGGTATCGGCTGGATCCTGGCAAAAACAGCTTCTGGTCATAGAGTTATTGGGCACAGCGGCGGCATTCATGGCTATGTTACCCAGATTGGAATGATCCCTGCCATGAAACTTGGCTTTGCCGTTTTCACCAACACCATGTCGGACGTCGGCAAAATATGTAATGAGGCATTGGAACTGCTTGCCCCAGTTTTTAATCGCCTGGAAAAACAGGCGGAAATACTGGCAGAGCGGAATTTCAAAATCCCCCCGGAATGGGAAAAATTTATCGGCACTTATGAATTTGCCGGTCAGTTCGTCGTGGTAAAAATTGCTGATGGAAAATTGATCTTCACCAACAAAGAAGATAACCCCCAGATTCGCTCGCAGTTGGTACCTGAAGGGGAAAACAAGTTCCGTATGAAAGGCGGCGGGACAAGCGGAGAGGAGACCTCCTTTATTCTGGATGAACAGGGTGAAGTTATACATCTGAAATTCGGCGGTTACCTGTCCGACCGGGTCAAACAGGCGTGATCGTCTAATTTGGAATGTGACATCTGGATTTATTTTCAAAGACAGTTGTTTTACCACGCTAAAAGAGTTGCACCTGTTTTTTGCGGTGCAACTCTTTTCTATTAATGACTCTGTCCGTGAGATCGGCTAAAAAAAGTGGCTACGATTTACTGCGCCTGAAACCGGTGAGAATGACTGCCAGCAAACCGAGCGAACAAACAGCAATCACCACGATTCCCAGTGTTCCGTGGTCCATTTTTTTCAAGGAAGGCAGCTTGATGAAAGGCTCTGAGGTAGGGGTACCCACCTGTGTCGCCGTAGGTGTAATCGTCGGTAGGCGCGGTGTAGTGCTGGGGCGCGGTGTACGGGTTTCCGGTAGGGGCGTGTTGGTTAAAGGACTGGTCGCCGATGGCTGCAAGGAAGGCTGTATAAGCAGCTCTACTCCCGCCCAAATGGACGGATTTTCAAAATCAAGACCGTTCATCTCGGCAATCTCTTTGATCGTCATCTCGTATGCAATGGCGATGCTCCACATCGACTGCCCCTGCTGAACGGTGTGGTAAACCGAGCCATCGGTGCGCGGTGTGGATGTGACCACCGGTGAAATGACGTCAGAGGTTGCCTGTGTGGGTGCGCTATACGAGCTTCCCGCTGTATAGGTTGCACCGGGTACATACCCTCCGGGGCTGCCAGCAATATAGCCGACATCCAGCGTGTAGTACACCTCATCACCGCTCACCGTTACTCCCGCTCCTGCATGGGTATAGCTGGAGCTAGTCATCGTATTCCAGTGTATCGCATCCGACCAGATGGAATAGATTAAGGTTGAAAAGGATGCCGATGTGTTGAGGACTGCCACGTTTTCGGAGACATAAACGGTTGCGCCACCGCCAAAACCGGCTGACATGGCGCGGTCTCGCGGTCTCGATCCCCCCGGACCTTCATGTGTCCAATACCCCACCGAAGCTTGATAATCAGAATGCCCTTGCGCGATCGACATCAAAATCGGGTCAACTTCTAAAGCCGTAAGTCCTTGTTGAGCGCGAAGAGCATTAACTGCAGCAATCAAATCATACGCTGATCCAGCCTGTGCCTGCACCGATTGCGCTTCCGGCGCCAGTGGCGTAATCAGTAGAAATGAGAAAACCAACAATAAGGGAAGTATTTTCTTTCTCATATTTGAGCAATTATACCTGAGTGTTCATCCTGTCAGGATGACCAATTTTTATTTTTTACCATGCCCCCATATTCGACCCGCCACAAACGCAGAAATACCCAACAGTGTCACAACAATGGTGATCGCACCCAGAGTCCGCAGGTTCCCCTGGTTGATTAAGGTGTTCTCCGGAAGCAATGGATTCCCGGTTTGTGCATCCTCAGGGGTAGTGGTTGTTCTGTTGACTGTGGTTTGAGGGGTGCGGGTGGGGCGCAGTGTACGCGTAGGTGGTAAGGGTGTGTTGGTAATGGTGGCGGTCGCTGTGGGAGTATTCTGCGCTCGCACCTGGATGCTTTGCCCGGGATAAATCAACGGATTTTCCGAATCCAGGTTGTTCATCGCAGCGAGGACGTCAACCAGCACACCATAGGCATTGGAAATACTCCACAACGTCTCACCGGGTCCAACAATATGGATAATGGATCCATCCTGCTGGGGGGTTGCTGTGGCAAACGGCGTTGGCGTGGCTTGGATGGTTTTTGCTACTGCTGCCCCGCCTGTTGAAGTAGGCGCTGCAGTGTCGGGAAGACCGCTTCTTTCGCCGGTGTTTTTGACCACCAGTGTGTAATACAAAAAACCGCCATCGCCGGAGGCGACACCTGCCCCCACCAAACCCTGGGTGAAGCCAATCATGGTAAAGGTATGCCAGTAATCCGACCAGACATTAATCAACGTTTGCGCTGAAACCGAGTACCCCCCTGCGATATTTTCGGATGAGATGCCGTGATCGCCAGGTCCGCTGCCATCGGCGCGGGTATGGGTTACCTTATTGATCGATGCCTGGTATTCAGAGTGTGCCTGGGCAACCGCCATCAGGTTTCCGTCAACCTGGTAAGCCTGAAGCCCATACGTGGCACGGAATGCATTGACCGCATCGATCAATTCAGATGCACTGATTCCCTGTGCCTGTACCGCATAAGGAAGAGATAAGACAACAAATGGCAATATTGCCAATAATACAAAATGGCGTAAATATTTATTCCGCATTCGATCCATTATAGCGGAAAAATGGATGGAATAATCAGATGATTTGTTCGCCCGGCGCCCTGCCCATGGCTTCAGCCACCACCAGAAAGTCGGTTGCAGAAATCATCCCGATTAACTCACCATCGTCATTCTTAACCGGTAAATGATGGATTTGGTGCTTTCGCATCAGCAGCGCACAATCCTGAATGAGCGTATCGCGATTAACCGTCAGCAGCGGTGAATTCATGATTTCATATACTTTAACCGTGCTGGGGTTACGCTGTTGCGCAATGATCTTGTCGGAAATATCGGTGGAAGTGATGATGCCGTATTCAGGGAATTGTTCCGATTTACTCACAATCAGGCTGTGAATGTAGCGCCGGCGCATCAAAGCCAACGCTTCACTGACCGTCTTGTGCGGTTCAATAAAAACAATCAGGTCATTCATCCAGTCACGAACAGTAAATTCCATCTCATTTCTCCAGGGATTTTTGAAAGAATGAATTATCAAGTTACTTGGCTACCTTGAGTATAGCAGAAACCGGTTGATTGACAAGTCAGCCCGCTGCGGTGCAGGACGATTGGTTCCTGTGAACTTCACCCCCTTTACACCAGTCTGCAAGGCTGGCTCAAACCGGGTACGGATTGCATGGATCATTTTGATTCAATATTCATGCCACGAATGTAGCTTATTAATCCGCCACGCATTCTATCCCCGTCGTGGGAATAACTTCAAAAGCACCCGTCTCTCTGTTCGCTCTCCATGCCAGACGAATACTGGAGTTCTCAGCAAACCGATCATAATTCTCGATGTCCAGCGTTGCATACACCAGTATCTCATGATCCATTACTCCATAGGTATACGGGTTCAAAAAGCCATCATTTATACGGTATTCTGTCCGTCATAGAACCGCCCCATGCTCACTTCCACCTGCTGATGGTTGGCGATATCAATCCATTTCTGTGCGATCGTATTTATAGCAAAATCTATCCTATCCCCACGAGAAAAACACACGGTATGGGTAGATTCCCTGGCTGTTCCTAATAATCAAAGATCATTCATCACCAAAAGCCGTCCTTTGGTCAATCAGGCTGCTATTTCTGCTCATCGTCAATGTAATGTTTCATGTTGGTTTTTGTATATTCACCCTCTGCCTGTCTTGCCCCAATGACACCTCCCCTCGTTTTGTTACACCCTTTGCCTGTCAGGATTACAGGTCACCGCTCCCAGCCCCACTCGCCTAACTGTTGGATTTGGTCATGCGCCGTCATATCCAGGTGCAGCGGGTTGATGGACACATACCCCCGGGCA
>CAYRRA010000176.1:0-9020 GCA_964426355.1 uncultured Anaerolineaceae bacterium | reverse complement strand
CGGTCATACTGCGATGTCAGCACGGTAACCTCATGCCCACGCTCAGCCAATGCGCAGCATAATCGCTCCGCATAGCGCGTCAGCCCGGAAATATGCGGGCGAAAATATGTTAACACGGTGAGAATCTTCATCCACCCTCAAAGTGATGCAGCGTGATTGCCGCTGATACCACCGCAGCGGTTTCCATGCGCAAGATTCGCCTGCCCAATGTCACCGCGCGAATACCGGTTTGCCGTGCCCGGTCTGCTTCCTGTGAGCTGTAACCGCCCTCCGGACCAACGAACAGCCCCAGTGGACCCTGCGGGTGGTCGATGAGAGTTGCAGCCTGCTCTTGCAACCAGTCATGCATTGAGAACTGCTGTTCTTCTTCCCAAAGGAAAGAAGCGGATATGCCAAGCGCCTGTACTTCCTGCAAGGCATTTTCCAGCAAGACGGGCGGGTGAATGGATGGAACCAACCCCCTGCCCGACTGTTCGGCTGCCTCCTTAAGGATACGCCGCCAGCGTTCCATCTTTTGCATCGCCTGGTCTTTGTCGCGCGCCAGCGTCCGTTCCGAGATTACCGGTACAAAAGTACTCACCCCCACTTCGGTACATTTTTGCAGCGCCCACTCAAATTTCTCCCGCTGAGTCAGGCTGAGATACAATACCAGTTGAAGAACAGGTTCACCCTCTGCGCGCTGCCTGCCCTGGCTGGTCCCCCAGGCGCCGTCATTGGTCAGCTTTTCCAAGCGCACAGAATATTCCCAACCGCACCCGTCCAGGGCGGTCACCATTTCACCGGGGCGTAAACGCAAGACCTGCCGCATCTGGCGGGCGGTCTCAGCCGGAAAGGTCACCTGGGTATCCCGGAAGCAGTCTGGGGACAGAAAAAACCGGTGGATCAATCTTCCGTCTCCTCTTCTGTGTCCCCTGCTTTTTCTTCCCGCTTTCCGGCAATCACAACGGTATATTCACCACGTGCCGTTTCCTGCGTAAAACGGTCAGCCAGTTCGCTCAGGCTGCCGCGCAGCACCGTCTCGAACAGCTTGGTCAGGTCATTTGCCACAGCAGCGGGTCGATCGCCCAGCACTGCGCAAGCATCTTCCAGAAACGCCTGCAGTCGATACGGGCTTTCGTAGAAAATCAAAGTGTGCGGCGACTCAGCGTCGATTTGCAAAAAACGCCGTCTTGCACCCTGCTTTCTCGGGGGGAAACCGCGAAAAGTGAAGCTGTGCATCGCCAACCCGGAGAGCACCAGCGAGGTTGTCACAGCAGTCGCACCGGGAATCACCGTGAAGGGAATATCCTCGTCAATCACAGCCCTTACAAGCAGATAGCCAGGGTCAGAGATGGCAGGCATACCGGCATTGCTCACCAATGCAATGTCTTTTCCCTCGTGCAGCAAATCCATGATGCGCGGCAGATGGCGTTGTTCATTATGCTCGTAAAAAGAGATCTGCGGTTTCTTGATTTCAAAATGTTTCAGCAGCAAACCGGTCTTACGGGTATCTTCGCTGACGACATAGTCGACGTTTTTAAGCGTTTCCAGGGCACGCAGTGTAATATCGCCGAGGTTTCCAATGGGGGTTGCAACCAGGTAAAGCATTTTTATTCACCTTTACAGAACGCTTTTTACACAGTATATCGCAACTTGTCACTAATTGTTAAAGAAGATGACCTCGGACGTCTCAGTCATGGGCTGAACCAGCCCAAACCAAAGAAAAGATGCCACAACTTGAAACTGGCAGGTGCAACACAAAGCTACCTGCTGTTTCGCTTTTCAGTTCCTTGTCGTTCAACCCCCAAATATCAACCGATTTGTCATTATGACACACCCCAGGCAAATACTGACATTTTCCAGTGGAGGAAAAACCATGTTAAGCATTGATTTTCCTATCAATTTGAGGTTTTCGGAAAGAATTTATGTTATTATTGTCACTATTAAACAAGACACCCAACAATATAATGGAAGGGAAATATGACTGTTCGAATTGACGACCTCGACAAACAAATCGCAGACCTTTTGGCGAAAGATGGAAGAATGACCAGCACCGATATTGCTCGCACGATTGGGCATATTACCGAAAGGTCTGTACGATACCGAATCGATCGATTGCGTCGCAATGGCGTGATCGAAATTTGTGCAGTGCCCATTCCCTACAAACTGGGTTATGTGGTCAATGCAGATGTATTTATCGTCGTCGATCCAGGTAAGGCTGTGATGGTGGCAAAAAAGATCGCGGAATACGAGAATGTGCCCTACGTAGCCTGTTCTACCGGAAGCAATGACATCAGCGTCCAGGTGATTGCCAGGGACAATGCAGAATTGTTTGACTTCGTCAACGATGTGCTTGGGCAAATCGATGGTGTTCGCAAGACCACCACTTCTGTTGTCCCCCTGGTGATTAAAGATGTCTACCGCTGGCGAATTCCTGCTACAGTGGTCGATTCGGCTGAAAAAATGAAATAAGATCAAAAAAAGGAGTGATGATGCATCCACTGAATGCCGTCAAAGACGTTCAGCAAGCCGCCAGCTATGCACAACGCTGGCTAGGGATCATCCAACAGGATCGTGTGGATGAGACATTAGGCAAACAAATCATCGAAGAATCAGTCAGCAATTTTGCGGAACATTTCAACCGCGGTTGGCTGGGCTACCGAAAATCGGTTACCGAGGCAGGCGATTGGGCGATGACCGAGTGGAACGGGTCAGGCGCCATCTTCGAAGATGTCTTGGGGCGTCAATTCATCGACTGCCTGGGCGGGTATGGCTTGTTAGACCTTGGCTGGGGTCACCCTGAGGTGGTCGCAGCGGTTACTGCCCAACTCAGGCGCACTCCCATGCCTTCACAAGAGTTAATTGACCCCTTGCGCGGCGTTCTGGCACGTTTGCTTGCCATGATAACGCCAGGAGAGATCAAATACAGCTTTTTTGCTGCCAGTGGAACGGAAGCGATCGAAGGGGCGATTAAGCTTGCCAAGATGTACACCCGCAAAACCGCCTTAATCTCAGCGGTTAAAGGTTTTCATGGAAAAACGATGGGCTCCTTGAGCCTGATGGGAAAAGCCGATTACCGCCAGCCACCCGGCGAGCTGTATGGCGGGCAGGTTTATCACGTTCCCTATGGGGATGCCGGCGCAGTGGAACAGCAACTGGAAATTTGCGACAAGGTGGGTATCGGGGTTGCAGCAGTGGTCATGGAACCCATCCAGGGAGAAGCGGGAGCCATTGTTCCGCCAGATGATTTCTGGTACCGCATCCGCGAAGCCACCCGCAAGCATGGTGTGTTGCTGATTGCAGACGAGGTGCAGACCGGTATGGGACGCACCGGAAAGCTCTGGGGGGTGCAGCACTGGGATGTGGAACCTGATATCATCGCTGTGGCAAAATCCCTGGGCGGCGGTGTCATGCCGGTCTCGGCGTTTATGTCCACCGAAGAAATCTGGAGCGTGATGATGGACCCAAACCCGTTCATCCACACCACCACCACCGGCGGCAACCCGCTGGCATGCAGTGCCGCTATTGCCGCCATCAACGTTACCCTGAGAGAACGCCTGTGGGAGCAAGCAGCGGAAAAGGGAGAATACTTCATCTCGCGTTTGAAAGAAATCGCCGCGCGCCATCCACACCTGTTCAAGGAAATCACCGGTCGCGGGTTGTTGATCGGTATGCACTTCCATAACCCCGAAGTTGGTTATCAGGTAGCCGCAGGCTTGTTCAAACGCGGTGTGCTGGTGGCTGGAACTTTGACCAGTGCACACACCATCCGCATTGAACCACCCCTGATCATTTCATACGAAACCATCGACCAGGTTCTGGAACGTCTGGAGGATACCGTCAAATCCATCCAATAGATGTTTTTTTAAATCCCACCACTGTTTTACATCATCCGTTAATCAATAGTGCGCTTCGGAGGAAAAATGCATCAACCTGCTGATATCGTTCTAAAGAACGCAAAAGTGTTCACACTGAATCAGCGCCAACCCTGGGCGCAAGCCCTGGCTATTCACGGGAATCAAATTGTGGCAGTTGGATCCGATAGCGATATTCAGTCCTGGACCGATCCGCAAACAAAAATCCTTTCCCTGGAAGGCAGACCCGTTCTGCCAGGTTTCAACGATGCCCACACGCATTATATCGGCGCGGCGCTGGACGATGCCTGCACTTTCAGCCTTTACGGCGTCACCACCCTGCAAGAAGCCGGTGAAATCGTTGCCACTTTTGCCCGCCAAAACCCCGGTCTCACCTGGCTGCACGGTGTGCGGTTGGACCTGGGACGCTTTGAGAACGGGCAATTCCCCAACCGCGCCATGCTCGATCAATTTGAGCAGCAGCGCCCCGTTGCAATCTCGGATATTGACGGGCATACCTGTTGGGTCAACAGCAAAGCCCTTGAGCTGCTGGGATACACCGCCAGCACGCCCGACCCGGTGGGCGGGCAGATTGTCAAAGACAGCCGCGGTGAACCCACCGGGTTGCTGCTGGAAGCTGCCTCCGAAACCATCCCTGACCCGGTGCTCCCGCCCGGCATGGATTTTAAACAAGTCATGCTGGATGCCGGTGACCGGCTAAACAGGCTGGGCATTACCAGCCTGAGTAATAACGGAATTTCCCTCGAACACCTCGAAATCCTGATCGAAATGGCAGCCGAAGGCAGCCTGGCGTTTCGTATGAGCGAATGGCTTGAGCTTTCTGCAGACCTGGAAACCGCATCTCACCTGCGCGAACGCTTGAAAACGAACGAGTTTGTGCGGGTTATTGCACTGAAAACCTTTATCGATGGCGTCATCAGCTCGCGTACTGCCTGGATGCTGGAGCCCTATTCAGACGACCCCGGCAATACCGGTTTTCCGATGATGGATGTGGAAGAAATGACACAATGGGTTATCCAGGCAGATGCTGCCGGTTTTCAGGTCATTACCCACGCCATCGGTGACCGGGCTGTGCGTGAAACGTTGAATATGTATGAGCGCGCCATGCAGAAAAACGGTCGGCACAACAGCCGTCACCGCATTGAGCACATCGAACTGGCGCATCCCGCCGACCAGCCCCGCTTTGCCCAATTGGGCGTGATCCCCAGCATGCAGCCCCTGCATTGTACTGCCTGCATCGAAGACTACATGATCGACCGTATAGGGAAGGAGCGTGGGGCTTACTCTTACATCTGGCGGTCTTTCGTGGAGAGCGGCGCACACCTTTGTTTCAGCACCGATTGGCCCGCTGTCGATTTACGGAAACCCAACCCGCTAGAAAACATCTTTGGAGCCGTCACGCGCACGCTGCCGCACCGCTACGGGAAAATGGATTGGTTCTACACCCAGCATCTCCCCCTCGAACAGGCAATTCACTGCTACACGTTAGCAGGCGCTTATGCCGAGTTCATGGAAAAACGCAAAGGCTCAATTGAAGTTGGAAAACTGGCTGATTTGTGCGTGCTCGACCGCGACATTTTCTCGCCCGACCCAATGGCACTCCTGGAATCAAAACCTGCCATGACAATGGTCGATGGGCGTATCACGTTTCGGGATTTCTAGACAACGGAAAACAGGAAAAAGTTGAACGATTTTGCCTCTTCAACGGAGGCAAAATCGTTCAAGGTATCTAAATTCTAATCCGGTTCATACAAATGACAGGCTACCTTTCTGCCTGGTTCCACTTCACGTAAAACCGGCTCTTCGACCTTACATCGATCAAATGCCATTTTACAGCGGGGGTGAAACCGGCAGCCTGGCGGCGGGTTCTTGGGCGAAGGAATATCCCCAGATAAGATGTAACGCTGTCGCTCACTGAGCATGGGGTCGGGTATCGGTACAACCGATAACAAAGCCTGTGTATAGGGATGCAGCGGTCGGTCGAACAATTTCTTCTTATCCGCCCACTCCACCAGTTTACCCACATACATCACACCCACCGTATCGCTCATGTGGCGTACCACGCTGATATCATGAGAAATAAACAAATAGGTCAGGTTAAATTCATCTTGCAGTCTGCGTAGCAACTTGAGAATCTGCGCCTGAACCGAGACATCCAATGCTGAGGTCGGTTCGTCGAGTACCACAAAATCTGGATTGGTAATAATGGCGCGCGCCACGGCAATCCGCTGTTTTTGACCACCGCTAAACTCATGGGGATAGCGCCCTAAATGTTCCGGGTTTAAACCCACCTTTTGCAATAATTCACAAACCATCTGCAAACACTGTGCGCGGTCGCCGATTCTCTGTAAAACCAGCGGTCGGCTGAGAATGTTATACACGGTCATGCGCGGGTTCAAGGAGGAGTGCGGGTTCTGATAAACAATACTCATGCGGCTGCGCATCGATCGTAAATGCTGTGCAGGCATTTTTACCAAATCCTGCCCATCAAACAGAATTTCACCCCCGGTGGGTTCCTGTAGCAGCAAAATCGTTTTACCGATCGTGGTTTTCCCACATCCCGATTCACCCACCAACCCCATGGTGGCGCCTTCGGCAATATGGAAGCTGACATCGTCCACCGCTTTTACCACACCGCTGGAACGTTTAAAAAACGACGCCGCAACGGGGTAATACTTTTTTACATGCCTGACGTCAATTAGATTTGCCATGTTTTTACTTTGCTCCAGCAGATTGCGAATACAAATGGCATGCAACCATGTGATCTGTTTCAACCATATACTCCGGCGGTTTCACCTGCCGGCAAATATCCATCGTATGTTTACAACGCGGGTGAAAGCGGCAGCCCTTTGGCGGGTTGATCAGGCTGGGCACAGAACCAGGAATCACCTCCAATTGATCGACATCTCGATCTGCGCGTGGGATGGAACCAAGCAACCCTTGTGTATAAGGATGAAGCGGTTTAGCAAACAGGTCATTTACATTAGCTAATTCAATGATGTTGCCCGAATACATCACCCCCACCCGGCTGCATGTTTCAGCTACCACACCCAGGTTATGGGTGATGAGCAGAATGGAAGTACCCAGCTCTTTTTGCAGGTCTTTCATCAATTGCAGAACCTGCGCCTGGATGGTCACATCCAGCGCGGTAGTAGGCTCATCTGCAATCAGCAATGAAGGCAAACAGGATAACATCATCGCAATCATACTGCGCTGGCGCATCCCGCCGCTAAACTGATGCGGATAAGCACGGGCACGGTCTTCTACATCGGCGATGCGCACCATGCGCAGCGCTTCCAGCACGGCTTCACCGACGCGCCGTCGATCATTCGTTTGATGCAGTTGGATGGCTTCTGCAATCTGGTCGCCGATCATATAAACCGGGTTCAGGCTGGTCATCGGGTCTTGAAAAATCATCGAAATTTTTCCGCCGCGAATATGGCGCATTTCCTCACCGGTCATTTTTAACAAATCCTCACCGTTGAAGAGAATTTCACCGGATACAATCTTTCCCGGCGGGGAAGGGATTAAGCGCATGATACTCAAAGCGGTTACGCTCTTTCCACAACCGGTTTCACCGACCAAACCCAAAGTTTCGCCGCGGTAAATGTCCAGGTCCACACCATCCAAGGCTTCAACCACACCATCCTCGGTGTAAAAGTATGTTTTCAGGTTTCGGATACTGATTAATACTTCACTCATCGCAACACCTCACAGTTTCAAGCGTGGGTCAAATGCATCCCTCAACCCATCACCGAGAAAGTTGAACCCAAGAACGGTAAAGAGGATTGCCAAGCCGGGGAAAGTGGATATCCAGGGGGATGACCGTAAATACTCGCGCCCCTCGCTCAGGATCGCGCCCCAATCTGGTGTAGGCGGTTGCGCACCGAAACCCAAGAAACTGAGCGCTGATGAGGTCAACAGAGCAGAGGGCATGGTCAACGTTGCCAGTACCAGGTTGGATGCGATGATATTGGGCAGGATATAGCGCGTCAGCAGGTTAAAATCACTTTCACCGATGGCGCGACCAGCTTCAATATATTCCATCTCCTTCACCGATTGCACTTTTGCGCGCGTGATGCGCGAAAACGGCGCCCAGCTGACGATAGCGATTGCCGTAATCACGTTGAACAACCCTGGTCCGATCACCGCAACGATACCCAATGCCAAAACCATCGGTGGAAACGACCAGACCGTATCAGTCAAGCCAGATATAAAGGCGTCCACCCTGCCGCCAAAATAACCGGCAATCAAGCCCAACGTGATCCCGATTCCGGCTTCAATCAGCACAACGACCAGCCCAACCATGATGGCAATGCGTGAGCCATACACGACTCGGCTAAAAACGTCCCGCCCCAGGTGGTCTGTGCCAAAGAGGTGATTTCCACTGGGAGCCTGATTTTTATTGTCCAAATCCTGGGTGGCGTAATCATACGGCGCAACCAATGGAGCAAACAGGGCAATGATGATGATAAAAACGGTGATACCCAGCCCGATCATGGCAGGGCGGTGCCTGCGCAAACGCCGCATTTCCATGCGGAACTGATTGCTACGCTGTAAGGTTATTTTTTCGCTGGTAACTGCCATGCGCCTCCTCCTATGCAAGCCGAATGCGTGGGTCGAGAAAACCGGTAAGCAAATCCCCTAAAAAATTGAACAAAACGGTCAGGACAGCAATGATCAGGATGATCGCCTGTACAACCGGAAAATCTTTCAGCAAGATGGAACGGTAAAGTAAACGACCCATGCCGGGCAAGGAGAATACTGTCTCGACCACCACCGAACCGCTGATCAACCAGGGAATGCCCAGGAAGAGATAGACCACCACCGGAATCACCGCATTGCGCAGAGCATGTTTGTACATCACAAAAAATTCTTTCAGCCCTTTAGCGCGTGCCGTTTTGATATATTCATCTCGCAGCACTTCCAGCATTTCGGAACGCATCAACCGCGCCAGCAAACCCACCTCTGGCAACCCCAGGGTGATGGCAGGTAGGATCAAAGACTTAATACCGCTGTACCCCGAGATCGGTACCCAACCCAGCCAAAGACCAAAGATCAACATCAACATCAACCCCAACCAGAAGTTGGGCATGGAAAGCCAGAACAATGCCAAGCTCATGCTAATATGATCGATCGTTTTATACTGGTTGACGGCGGAAATCA
>CAYRRA010000175.1:0-9252 GCA_964426355.1 uncultured Anaerolineaceae bacterium | reverse complement strand
TTCCGAGCGGCAGGGCAGGCTCATTGATTCAGATCAAGCGGGGTCTATGGAACGTAAAAAACAGGAGGGGTATTTCTGATGGTACAGACATCGTTGCTCAGAGTACTCACCTGCGGTAGCGTGGATGACGGCAAAAGTACGCTGATCGGAAGGCTCTTGCACGACTGTGGCGTCCTCTATGACGATCAGCTCATGATGCTGGAAAAAGAACGCACCGAAGACGGCCTGCCCGATTTTTCCTGCTTGCTGGATGGTCTGTTAGCGGAACGGGAACAGGCTATTACGATTGATGTCGCTTATCGGTCGTTTACGACAAAACATCGCCGCTATATGGTCATTGACGCGCCCGGACATGAACAATACACACGTAATATGGTCACAGGCGCGTCTCATGCGGATGTCGCACTGCTGCTGGTGGATGCATCCAAAGGTCTTTTGCAACAAACTCAGAGGCATACCTGTATTGCGTCGCTTATTGGAATTCAAGATATCATTGTCGCCATCAACAAGATGGACAAGTGCGAGTACAGCCATGCTGTCTTTTCCTTCATTGAGCAACAATACCAAAACTATGTGAAAAAATTAGGCTTTCGAAGTGTAGTCTGTATTCCCGTATCTGCCCTGCATGGAGACAATATCTGCCATAAGAGCCTGCATACAGACTGGTATACTGGCCAGGTCCTTTTGGATCTTCTTGAAGAAATGGAACCTGCCACTGCTGTGGATATGCCTTTCAGAATGCCAATTCAATGGGTTGCCAGACAGTCGGGTTTGCGAGGCTTGGCAGGCACTGTTGTTGCGGGGAGCGTACAGGTAGGGCAAGAAGTTATAATTCTCCCTGCGGGAACTCGTAGTACCGTGCAGGAAGTCCTCATTTTTGGCGGCACACTGCAACAGGCAAATACCGAGCAGGCCATTTGTATCCGCCTAGCCGACGAGCTGGACATAAGCCGAGGAGACATGCTGGCGGAGGCAGCCAATCCTCCAGAGGTGGCGGATCACTTTGTTGCCCACATTGTCTGGCTGGATGAGCCTCCGCTTGTCTCTGGCCGCTCTTATTTGTTTCGGCTTGGCACGGCTTGGGCCAATGCGACCATCACAGAGCTCTCCTCGCGTTTGGACATAGAAACTTTGCAGCCAGCTCCGGTAAAACAATTGCAGACCAACGAAGTGGGCAGAATCAAAATTGCCCTGGATCGCCCTTTGCCCCTGGCTCCCTATAAAGAACACCGCGATTTGGGGGGCTTTTTGCTGATTGATCGTCTGACAAGCAAGACGCTTGGGGCAGGCATGATTAATTTTACCCTCCGCCGCAGCCACAACCTTTATTGGCATGACTTCGAACTGAACAAAGCGGCCCTCTCTGCACAAAAAGTCCAAAAGGCGTGTGTCTTATGGTTTACGGGCTTATCAGGAGCGGGCAAGTCCACGCTGGCCAACTTGGTAGCCAGGCATCTCCACGCTCAGGGGCGCCATGTCTATATATTGGACGGCGACAATCTGCGCTGCGGGCTTAATCGAGATCTTGGTTTTACCGAACGCGATCGCGCTGAAAATATCCGGCGCGCCTCGGAAGTCGCCTATCTCATGGTTGATGCTGGGCTTCTTGTATTGGCGAGTTTTATCTCCCCATTTCGTACTGATCGGGCGGCTATCCGGGAGCGCTTTGCGCCTGGCGAGTTCTACGAAGTGTTCGTGGATACCCCTCTGAGTGTCTGCGAAGACCGCGATCCCAAAGGATTATACAAACGCGCCCGCGCAGGAACTCTTCCCAACTTCACCGGTATTTCAGCATCGTTTGAGCCTCCAGAGCATCCAGATCTCCATCTTGATGGTTCAAAGCCTTTGGACGTCCTCGTTCAAGAGCTTATGGCCTTCACCACGACGATTCTCACCCCTGCCTAATGAGAAGCTGAGGAAAAAGTATGGCTCGCTTTTGTTTTTTGATTTTACTGAGCGTCTTGTCTCTTGTATGTGCTCCCGTCTATGCGGAAGAACTGACGCTTCGGGTGGGTTTTTTTCCTAATGTGACCCATGCTCATGCCTTGGTTGCCCAGAGTATGGCCGCAGAAGGCAATGGATGGTTTGAGCAACGCATCCCGGGACTTCGTTTACATTGGCAAAGCTTCAATGCCGGGCCTTCTGCGATGGAGTCATTGTTTGCGAAGGCTGTGGATATCACCTATGTGGGACCGAGCCCTGCTCTGAATGCCTTTATCCGTTCAGCGGGCAAAGATATCCGCGTTGTTTCGGGGGCGGTGCGTGGTGGTTCGGGGCTGGTGGTACCTCAGAATAGCACACTTGCACTTCCTGCTGATTTCAAAGGGAAAAAAATTGCTACTCCCCAACTTGGCAATACGCAAGATGTAGCCTGCCGTTCCTGGCTTACCGATGCGGGACTTCAAGTCAGGCTCAATGGTGGAGATGTCTTTGTGATTCCCACAGCCAACCCGGATCAATTGCCCTTGTTCCTGGCCGGTCATGTGGACGGTGCCTGGACTGTGGAGCCTTGGCTTTCTCGTCTGGAAATGCAGGCTAACGCCCGCCTTATTTATCTTGATCCCCCGGCGACCTCTATCACGACGATTGTGGTATCCAGCCACCGTTTTTTGGAGACGCACCCGGAACTTCTCAAGCAATTTGTCCAGGCCCATACTGAACTCACGCTATGGATTAACGAACACCCCGAAGAAGCCCAAAAGCGAGTAGCAGAACAACTTACCAGAATAACCCGTAGAACATTTCCTCTGGATCTGGTGAAACATGCTTGGCCTCGGCTGGTCTTTGAGAACAATATTGCGCTGGAAGAGTTCGCCTTTTCTCTGAAGGCAGCCCAAAAGGCAGGGTTCCTTAACGGCGAACATGACTTGGCCGGGCTGGTGCAGTTTCCATGAGCAGACTTATTCTTGAAGGCGTCTCCAAATTTTTTTCCTCTCGCACAAGAGATGAGCCGGTCTGTGCGCTGAACAATGTTACCTTTCGTGTAGAAGAAGGCGAGTACGTCTGCCTGCTTGGACGAAGCGGATGCGGCAAATCGACTCTTCTGAGCATTCTTGCCGGATTGGAAAAGCCGGATTCTGGTCAGGTTCTTCTGGACGGAAATCCCATTCAAGGTCCAGATCGCCACCGAATGCTTATGTTTCAGGATGCGGCCTTGTTTCCTTGGCTTGATGTCATGGGGAATGTCTTATATGGCCTGAATCTTGTTGTAGAACTGTCAAAAGCTGAACGAAAAGAACGCGCAGAATACTATTTAGAGCTGGTTGGCTTATCGAATGTGCCTCATTTTCGCATTCATGAGCTGTCGGGAGGAATGCGTCAACGAGTAGCTCTGGCCCGTGCCCTGGCTCCAGAGCCTGAGGTGCTTCTTATGGACGAGCCCTTCAGTGCTCTTGATGCCATGACCCGCGAGCAGCTTTATGAAGATATGCAGCATATCTGGCAGACAACAAACAAAACCGTCCTCATGGTTACTCATAATGTGCGGGAAGCCGCCTGTGTGGGGAGTCGAATTCTTCTCATGGAATCTCCCGGGCATTTGATCGGAGATGAATTGGTGGAACTTCCGTATCCACGACAAATGAATGATCCTGCCTTGGCAACGACGGCTGCGCGGATTTCTGCTTTCTTACTACGACGGTAAGGATGGGATGTTTTCATGAAGCATTTGGTCTACTCTTTGGCTGTTTTTGCCGCTTTTTTTCTTTGCTGGCATCAATTTGTCCAGTTTGACGTGCTCTCTCCGGTTCTTTTGCCGTCGCCATTGGATATTGCCCGCTATCTGATACAGTCCTTGATGGATGGCACATTGTTTTCTGCATTGGGGGTTACGCTTGCAAGATTGTGCATCGGCTATGCGATGGGATTAAGCTTAGGGCTTTTTCTTGGTCTTTGTATCAGTATCAGTCCTCTGACTCGATCCACTGTTGGGGTTGCAGCCTTAGGATTGCAAACATTGCCGTCAGTCTGTTGGGCACCATTGGCTTTGCTCTGGTTTGGACAAACAGAAAGCGCCATGTATTTTGTTGTGGTTATGGGATCTATCTGGTCCGTTGCGATTGCTACAGAAAACGGCATCCGTTCTGTTCCTCCCGTCTACATCCAGGCTGCACGAGTCATGGGGTCAAGTGGATGGCATACGTGGCTTACAGTCATTCTGCCGGCGTCTTTGCCTCATTTGGCGAGCGGAGCCAAAATGGGATGGGCGTTTGCGTGGCGTTCGCTCATGGCTGCGGAAATCTATGTTACCATTTTGACTCATATGGGGATCGGTCAGCTTCTTCATTTTGGCAGAGAGCTCAATGCGATGGATCAGGCTATGGGAATTATGCTTATTATCGTATTGGTAGGCTTTGTAGCGGATCGAATGCTGTTCTTCCCTGCGGAAACGTTTTTACGTCGCTCAAGAGGGTTGTGATCGACTGAGCCCTGTTTATACAGATGTATGGCCTACTTTTGTAATTTTTCTTTTTTTGCATGAAAAAATATATGCAAAGTCATTGCTGTCCGGCTAAGAGGTAGGAAAAAAGTCCAAAATCTCAGCGTTGTGTGGTAAAATAAATCTCCACAACATTTTGGCACACAAGGAGATTTTGGATTTAAGTCACCGTAACACGCTCTTCTCCCAGACGCTGTACTGATTCCCAGGCATGTTTTTCAGAAACTCGAACACAGGCACAAAGCCGGGCGCGACTACCAGATACGGGCCATCCCGCGCTGTTCTGGAAGCCATCGAGCAAAAACAGCGCATTTTTTGCTAATCATGGCAACAGGCACGGGCAAAACGCTCACCTGCATTGCGCTGGTGGACAGAATTACCCTTCGGGAGCAGGTGCTGGAAGCCTTCAAGGAGCACCTGCCCGATGAACCCCGCTGGGCCCAACCGGGGAAAAGCTTCTGGCCAAAGACCGCCGCATCTACGTGGCCATCAGCGTGGACATGCCGGACACGGGCATTGACGTGCACGAGATCGTGAACCTTGTGTTTGTCAACCCATTATATTTGTATACAAAATTCTGGAAGATGATAGGACGTGGCACGCGTCTTCTGGAGGTCAATAAAATCAAGCCCTGGTGCACGCACAAGGATGTTTTTCTCACTCTCGACCGCTGGGACAATTTTGAGCATTTCAGGGTGCAGCCCAAGGGTAAGGAACTGAAACCGCAACTGCCCTGCCCGTGCGCCTTGTGGCTTTACGCCTCGACAAGATTGAAAAGGTGCTTGAGCTTGGCGAAACAGCCCTTACCGGGCGTGAGGTTGCAAGCTTCGCCAGCAGATAGCCGCTCTGCCGCAAGGCTCGATCATCATCCGCGAAGCCGTCGCCGTGTTGGCCCGTGTGCAGGAAGAAAACTTTTGGCTGACGCTGGAGCACCAGCGACTGGGGTTTTTGCGCACGGAAGTAAGACCCCTGTTCCGCACGGTTTCAGAGGTGAATTTCAAGGCTATGCGCTTTGAGCGCAACCTGTTGGAGTATTCTCTTGCCCGGCTGTGCAAGGAAGCCCGTCAGGCCGAAACCCTGCGCGAAGGTATTGTGACGCAAATTTCAGAACTGCTCCTGGCCATCCGCTTTGTACAGGAGCAGGAAGAGCTTATCCGTACAGCGCAGACAGCAGCCTATTGAGCGGATGCAGACAACAACGCGCTGCACCGCAAGGGGCGCGTGGAGTTTGGCCCGCAGCACGAATCCGTCAGCATCAGCCAATACAAAGCCATGGTGGAAACCATGATTGCGGAACTTATGGCGCACAATGCCACCCTGCAAAAGTTGCAAAGGGGTGAACCCGTGAGCGAGGTGGAAGCCGAAGCCCTGGCGGCCCTACTTCATACCGAACACTCGCACATCACCGAAGATTTGTTGTGACAGGTCTATCATAACAAAAAGGCACACTTTACTCAATTCATGCGCCATATTCTGGGCATTGAGCCGTTGAAGAGCTTTCCCGAAACGGTGAGTGAAGCCTTTGCCCAGTTCATACGCCAACACAGCAATCTGCCCCTGCATCAATTGGATTTTTTGGACTTGCTCAAAAAATTCCTCATTGATCGGGAAAAGGTCACTAAAAAAGACCTTATCAGCGCCCCTTTTACGACCATCAACCCCCATGGCGTACGCGGCGTGTTCTCTCCGGCAGAGCTTGAAGACATCTTGCGCCTCACCGCGCAGCTTGCCGCATAAGCCCCACCAATAAGGATCAAACGTGCTACAAAACAACCCCGAACTTAAAAGCAAAATCAATCAGCTTTGGGACAAGTTCTGGTCTAGGGACATTGCCAACCCGCTCACCGCCATTGAGCAGATCTCCTACTTGCTGTTCATGAAGCGGCTGGACGAATTGGACAGCAAGCGGCAGGCCGACGCGGAATTTACGGGAGAAGCCTATACGTCAAAGTTTACCGGCACATGGATTCCGCCGGAGTATCGTGTCAAGGATGATGGAAAGTAGAAGCCACCAAGACCATTGATGAAATTTTTGACGTCATGGGCAAGGACGCCCAGGAAAAAGGCCAGGCTTTTCAGGATATTCAGGGCGACGTGTACTAAATGCTGCTTTCCGAAATCGCCACGGCGGGCAAGAACGGGCAATTCCGCACCCCGCGCCACATTATCAAAATTCATGGCCGAACTGGTGCAGCCGCAACTGGGGCACCGCATAGCCGATCCGGCCTGCGGCGCGGGCAACTTTTTGTTTGGGGCCTATCAATACATTATCACCGGACTGGCAAAAATTGTGGCCCGCTACCACGCCCGCACAGAGATGGATACAGAGCGAACCTATCAGGCTTTCATGGTGCCCCGCAAGGAAATTGAAGAAAAAGACTTCAGTCTCTCTTTTTCCAGCTACAAGGAAGACGTATTCGAGGAAATGGCATACGAAGAGCCGAGCGTTATTCTGGACAGGCTCATAGCCGCTGAAGTGCGCGACATGAAGTAAGAAGAGCTCGAAGCCATCCAAAGCGGCATCGTGCGCAAGCTGTTGGAGCTGCAGAGGATGGTGGGGTGAAGTCGAAGCAGCTTAACCACATAAGCAAAGTTATTGCAGGACAATCTCCTCCCTCCTCGACCTATAATTACACTGGCGAAGGTTTATTTTTTCAAGGAAATGCAGACTTTCAAGAAAAATATCCAACTGCCAGAATGTGGTGCACAAGTGAGCACCGCAAGGAGTCTTATCCCGGTGACATTCTGATTTCGGTTCGTGCTCCTGTTGGTGTCATAACTATGTGCAATCAAAAAATGATTATAGGTCGTGGGTTAGCAGCAATACGGCCAAATGCAGACATATACGGGTTATATCTTTATTATTTACAAGCGAATGAAAAGCAAATTGATACTCTTGGTACGAGGTCAACGTTCAAGGTGATCACTCAGGAGATACTAAAAAAATAGAAATCCCTACTCCTGGTTTTGACGACCAAAAACGCATAGCCCGCCTGCTGGGCACAGTAGACGGCCTCATATCCGAGCGCAAAAGGTACCTGCAACAATTGGATGCCTTGCTGCAAAGCATTTATGGAGATGTTTGGCGCCCCTGTTCGGAATGAACGAGGATGGAATGAACCGCCACTGAGCAAACTTGGCATACTCTCAACAGGGAATACTCCACCGCCAACTGGAAAACCTGTACGGCATCCTGAGCCAAAAGGCCTTTAAGGGCGAACTGGACTTGTCACGAGTTCATTTTTCTAATGATGAACACCAGGAAAAAATGATAAAAAAAGACCGCCAAAGCATAACCGTACTACAACGATGCAACATGTAAGGCATTTCCTTCAAATTTTGCCTTTGACATTAATAAGTCACCCACTATGCTTTTTCACGCCTTGCAAACGCTTTTGGCATTAAATTTATACTCTGCGAGCGACAAGATCAAAGCTGATCTATACCATTCAGATAGTCGCTACATTAGCGAAACTGTGCCCACGCTGGCCTCTATTGAGGAACCAGTGATGCTCAAGGCCTTGTCCGACGATGATCATCAGCTCTTGCATTTATTGGGGCTGTGTATGTTGTTCAAAAATACTGACAGCTTTTTTTTGCTGGATGAACCAGAAACGCACTTCAACCCCCTTTGGCGTTCGCAGTTTATTAATCATCTTAAAAAATGCCTTGCGACTGAGGCTGAGCCTTTTGTTTTGGGTACAATCCGCCTTAGTGAACCAGATACCAACTGCCCCAGCGAAATGCTTATCACAACCCACACGCCCTTCCTCATTTCCGACAGCCAGCCCGATAAGGTGCTGGCTTTCAAAAAAGAAGAAGAAGAAGAAGAAGAAGGTAAAGTCTCTGTCAGCAACCCAGATTATAACACCTTTGGTGCGTCCATTAACAAGATCAATATGCTCACCTTTGGGCAAACGAGTACCATCGGTGGGCAAGCATTCTCTATTGTGCAAGAAATTAGAAAAGATTTTCAGGCCGGAAAATTTCAGAACAGCTCTTAGAAAAGTTGGACGAAAAAATTGGTGATTGTGTTGAAAAGACCATTTCCTATAAGACAATTTTGGACAGCAGGAAGCAGCAAAGCTGATGCTTTTCACCTACACATATGTTCCACATGTTATAGGCAAGGTGCAAGAATTTCTTGACTTTATTTTCAATGATGTTTGCTGCAAAGCAGCAGAAGCCAATTTTTTTTCACTTATGGGGTCATCCTTTACATAATCTTGTGGATGTTAGGAAAATTATTGGCAGTGTGAAAGAACATTACAAAATTTTTACTGCGATTAATAAAGAAATATTTATCCATTATGTGGCCTGCACCCCACAAAAGGCCCCCGTGAATCAAAGCCAGATGCCTATGATCACTATTTGCCAAAATCTGCATATTCGTTTAACGCCATGAACTTTAGAAGGTTACTCCCTTTATGCCACGAGTGCAACAGCGACTACAAGAGTTCTAAAGATCCTTTGCACAAAAATATACGGCCTAAGGCTTTTCACTCCTTTGCAGAAGACCACCTACCCATTGAAATAGTCTTTAGTATTCAATACACAAGTACGGATGCCATGAAACCGGAAGACGTTGACATTTCTTTTCCCTCAGAGGCGGCGCAAGAGGAAATCGAAACATGGCGTGACATTTGGCATTGATGAGCGCTGGGCTGTATCGACATTCATGTCATTTTTAGATAAAATCTAGCAATGGCACAATGATACGAAATCACCGATAGTCAATGGGCTGTAATCAAAGACGTTCTCCCGGGGAAACAAGGCGACCCCGGCAGAACGGCTGAAGATAACAGACGATTTGT
>CAYRRA010000174.1:8060-9253 GCA_964426355.1 uncultured Anaerolineaceae bacterium | reverse complement strand
GGATCTGCCAGGTTACCAGGCTTTTGGCTTCAGGATTAACGACCATTTGGAATTCATCGCCCCAGGCGGGACGGTCGTTGCGCGTAAACCAGGTGGCGCGCGAGTCGATTACGGCTGTACTGTCATCGACCACAAATTTGGGCGAGTTGAGCGGAAGCAGCGAGATAAAGTTCAGGATCGAATCGGGCTGGCGCGCAATCAATACCCGGTCAATGGCGACGATGGTCGTCATGTCACGTGCTTCCCAGGCGGTGCTGATCGATAGCAGGTCAACAGTATCGATTTGATAAAGCCCAATGCTGACCCATTCGTCATAGGATTGTGAGGGGGTGCTGGAAAGGGTATTGTATTCCACATGCTGAATGCCCAGCAGAGGAGAGAGCTCACGCTGACCGAGAAAGACATGGAAATCGAGAGAACCGCCGGAACTGTTGGCAGTATCCAGGATGTAGATTTCGTAGAGACCGGGCTGTAGTGGCACATCCATTGCCCAGGTGACCGAACCCGGTCCAATGGTGGCGAAGAATGGCTCACCGATGACCATGCCGATTTGCTGTGAAATCTGCTCTGAGCTGTACCACTGCGGATGATCGAAAGCCGGTTCAACACTGACGTTCAGGTCTTCGTTCAGAACCACAGCGTCTATTGCTAATCCTGGGATGCTGGGGAACAATTGATCCATATCAACCTGATACGCAGAAGCAGGCATGGGCGTTTCTGTGGGGGTTGGTATCGGCGAGGGGGTATAAGTGCTGGTGCTGGTTTGTGTCGGGGAGGGGCTGGTTGTGGGTGGGAGCGAAGTGGAAGTCGGGGTGCCGTTGATGAGTTCCTGGATGGCGGGAAGATACATCCAGAGCAACAACGCGGCAACGATGATGATTAACAGGATGATGATGCCAGTCATGGCACGCCTGATGCGCCGGACCGATCCGTTTTTTCCCGTTTCGTTGTTATTTACATTGTCATTTGCTGGCAGCTTGTTTGTATCAGTCATGGGTTTTGGCGAAAAGGATTGTTTTCTCCATTGGAATTTTCACCGTGATGATACCATAAAACCACACGTATTCGTGAGAACTTCGGTTTGCTCTCTAAGGGTAATGGGTGGGATTAGATAACGTGACCCCAAATTGAGGTTAAAATATGCAAAATTGGGTGATTGTGTCGCAGAGGGCGTGCAATTTCCAGTGAAAAAT
>CAYRRA010000174.1:0-7960 GCA_964426355.1 uncultured Anaerolineaceae bacterium | reverse complement strand
AGATAGACGTTGTTAAATTCATAATGAGAAATGCTGCCTTCGGATTACGATAATGGCGACATGATGATAAGATAAATGTAATGAAGAAATCTCATTTCCTTCGGGTTGGGTCGGGTATTTTATTGATTTTTGCCTGGTTGAGCGCGTGCAATTTCCAGGCAGGGAGGCAGGGTAGCTCCACAGAAGCGGTGATGGACGCCAGCGATTCGATAGTTGTGGAGCAACCATATATCGCCGACACCGCTGAACCCGCTCTACCTGCTGAGGTGAATCTGCCGCTCAATTCGGGTACTGACCAGGTGCTCAGCCCAGAAGCCTGCTTTGATCTGGACCAGGGGCAGGTGCAACCGCTGGAGGATGCTGACTGTGATTTTGCCATTCAATCTACCAGTGAAAACAACAGCCTGGATTTTCTCCCGCTGTCATTGGCATCCTTTGCTTTCAGCAGCGTATTTTGGGAGGTACCCACCCCAGAAGCATGTCAATCGGTTGAGGGACTGTCCAATTCTCAACAGCGGATCAACACAGCCCAGCCCTATTACGTTTGTTACCAGACCGGAGAAGGTTACCTGGGTTACTTTTACCTGAAAGTGTATGAGAACACCAAATTAACCATCGATTGGGAGACCTTTAACCAGCAGACCGCTTTACTGGCTGAACAACCTGCGATTTACCCGTCACAACCCCAGGATGCTGCTGTGAAAAATTTTCTTACACAGGGGGTTAACCAGTGGGTCGAGTATGGAGCCGGTATCGATCTGGACAACTATGGACAGGTAATACAGGCGGATGGGTTTGACCTGGCGGCTGTACCGGGGATTTTTAATACTTCCGGGGAGCTGCTGGATGTGGCATTAAAACCGCAATACGGTGCGGTTTTTAGCTTCTCATCTCCGTTGAGCGAAGCGCCGGATTATGACGCCTGCCTGAGCGCTTCTTATGCCGATACTACAGCGCAACTGGTGAATATTCACCGCTATTTTTGTTACCGCACCGAGCGCAATCGACTGGGTTACCTGTATATCCACGAGGTGAACCCGGGTGTGGGTGTTCGCATCGATTGGTTTACCTGGACGGGCAGTGTGAGCAATGTGGAGGTTGCCAATGAACCGGAAACAACGCTTGAAACCACACACCGCGCTGAACTTTTCGCTGTGGATGAACCCGTGCCGGTTTTTGTTCCCGGTCGGAAATTTACACAGACCTGGCAGTTGGTGAACACCGGCGAAACCACCTGGAGCAGCCTTTTTGCGCTGGTTTTTTCTGCCGGCAATCCGATGGAGGGGGCTGCGCGCCAGAATATCCGCTTCACCGTGAAACCCGGTGATGACCTGAAGGTTTCGCTGAACCTGGTAGCTCCGCCTGATTATGGTACATATATCGGCGAGTATTGGCTGGAAGATACTGCGGGAAATCGCTTTGGTGTGGGAGAGGATGGTTCGCAGCCGCTGCGCGTGCTGGTTAACGTGGGTGAGCCTGGGCTTACCCTGGCAGAGGGCAGCCAGATGGTGCTGCCTGCCGGCGCATGTTTTGACCTGGATTTGGGCTATATCGCCGTGGATGACCCCGCTTGCGACCTGTACGTGACGAGCAGTATGGATATGCAAATGGTACAAATTTCCGCGCCACAAGCAGCGTTGGGGTTCAATGAACTGCTGGTGAATGCACCGCGTTTGGGGCAGTGCAACCAGGCACGCCTGAGAAGCGGAAGCTGGATACTGGATGTGCAAAACTGGTATGTGTGTTACAAGACTGACCAGGGGCGTTTTGGCTGGCTTTATCTGCGCGATATGGATGCGAGCCAGCTTTTCTTCGATTGGAAGACTTTTCAGTAATCACTGTCGAAAAATCCTCCAAAGTTTATGCAGTTGCTTGTTTCCAGCCGTAAAATCATCCGAATTTCCTGAAACCAATGTGAAGTCTGTGTTCTGTTTTGCAATTGCACCCGACATGAAGCGAAAAGGCATCGCCACTCAGTTTTTAGAGCGAGTCTGTAAGGACGCCACGGACGAAGGGTTTGATTTTATTGAAGCATATCCGAACAGTTCGTTTGTAAATGAGTTCTGTGATTTTATGGGTCCGCTGGAATTGTATAAGAAGTTTGGATTTACTGTGCATGAAGAACTGGAGAACATTTGTGTGATGCGGAAGGAACTGGTGCGATGAAAAAAGAATATTCTGTAATACCGCCGTCTTTGGCGAATATGGAAACCTACGGTTTTTCGTGGATGGATTTTGTGACAGCGATTCCATCGCCACTGTTTGTCGTGACTTCATTCAAAGCGAATGGTAAACCTAACGCCTGCATGCAGTCATGGGCTTGCTTCAGCGGTGACCAAAGAGGGTTCTATGCCATTTTGTCAAGTGTGAATAAAATGGGACATTTGTATCAAACCGTCAAAGAAACAGGCGTTTGTGTTCTGAATTTCCCTTCTGTCGATATTTATGACCGTTGCCTGGACACCGTCAGGAACAACCAATGGGAAGCGGACGAAATCACCGCTTCCGGTTTAGCCGTCGAACTTGCTACTACAGTAAATGCACCGCGCATCAAGGAATGTTTTTTATTCCTTGAATGCCGTTATTTGTGGGAGCGGGAAATAAAAGAAGGCAGCAATTCTGTTTTGATGTGCCTGGAAGTCATAAACATCTGCATCGATGAGGCGCATTTGGATGAATCGACGCTTGGACGATATGGCGAAAGCGGCTATCTTTACAATGTGCATTATCCCGTGAACCCCGAAACCTTCAACGGTAAAGCGCATGATTATGTTGCCGTATTGCAAAAGCTGCGAGATATGGGCGAATATTGAAAAGGGTGATTGATTGGAGGAGAGGTTATGAGTATGAATCTGATGCAGAAAACAAGCTGGTTGAAGCGTAATTTTTTAGTATGGTTCAATATGTTTCCCTATTGAACCATACTTTTTACCGATATGTGTTTTTTGCATCACCATTTGGCGCGCAGTTGGGAATTATTCCTTTTGGATCTTTCTATTCACCAGTGGGTTCAGAATTGGCTTGAGCACGCAACAGCTCGGCTTTTCGCTCTTGCATGATGCGGTGTACTTTGGCGGCGTCCTTGGGGTAGGTGAAGTAGAACAGCGTGAAGACCAGCGCGCACAGCACCCAGGGGAATGGAACCGTCCAGAGCATGGCTTTGGTCAGCCCAATTTTGTCTGCCAAGGCGCCGGCGATCAGTCCGGCGAAAGCCGATAAACCGCCTTCAATCAGGTTGACGACTGAATAAGCACTGGATCGTATTTCGGGGGGGACAACTGCCTGCATCATAGGCTCTTTTGCGCCGCGCCCGGGCCAGGTAATTAACACTGCAATAAGGAAAGCGTACAGGAAGAGCTGCATAGCGGTCATGCTGTCAGCCTGGGTGAAGAGCACATAGGTCATGGGAATGCCGACGATGACGGAGAACTGCCCGATGATGGTGCGCCCGTATTTAGCATTGCGTTTGTCGGCATAGTCGCCGATCACTCCACCGAGATAGTTACCGATGGCGCTGCCGATAATGATGGCAGCAAAGACGAGCGGTGCGCTGCCGCGCGGATGGTCGAAAACGATTTCGTTGGAATACCCCAATTGCGTGACCATCCAGTTAATCAGATAGGCGCCCATCACAACCCAGGGCATGGTGCCGGTAATGCCCTGACCTATTGAAACCCAAATGGTGGGAATGCGTAAAACGCTGAACACATCTTTCCAACTGATGGTGTATTTTGCAGCGTTTTCTTCGGTCACCAGGTTTGAAATTTCCGGTTCTGCTGCGCCGCGCGGCAGTTCTTCAACCAGCCACCAGATCAACAAACCGGAAATGACGCTCACCAGACCTAAGCCAACAAACCCCCAGCGCCAAAGCTCTGGTGTGGCAACAAACCCCAGGCTGATGACGCCGATCATCACGCCAAGCATGCCAATCCCTCCCACCGCGCCCAGCGCGCGCCCGCGCTGATGCGGCGGATAATGGTCTGCCAGCAAGGAAAAAGCTGCCGGCATGAATGCACCCAACCCGAGACCTGAAAGAGCCCGGATAATGAGAATGCTGTTGAAATTGGGCATTAAACCCACTGCGATGGTCCACAACCCCCAGATGCCTGTGCCAAAAATCAGTACTTTTTTGCGCGAGTAGCGGTCTGCAGCGTACCCCCAGAATGGGGCGCTGATGGTTTGCATAATGGTGCGCAATGTGGTCATCCAACCCAACATGGAATAGCTGACGTTGAAAACGCTTTGGATGATCGGCGAGAGCACACCCATTGCCTGTTCTTCGCTGCGGTCAATCAGGTAACCTGCGCCTAAAGCGAACAGGGTCCGCCCGGATTTCTTTGTTTTCTCTGGCATTTCTGCTCCTTGGATGGGGATATGATCTAATTTTATGTGAGAAGCGCTCGCCTGTCCAGTGAGGTGCATGGATAATCCCAGGTTTTTTAACCGCAGGGCATGGCTGTGGGTTTTTGAAGCGGGCGGGGGTATCGGGTATAATTAACCTGTTAAATAAATGGAAGAGGTTCATTGCAATTATGGAAATAGGTTCAGTACAGCCAATTGATATCGATCATGAAATGCGTTCGGCATACATAGATTATGCCATGAGCGTGATTGTGGCACGGGCACTTCCGGACGCGCGCGATGGTTTAAAACCCGTACACCGGCGCATCCTCTATGCCATGCATGATATGGGCAACCGCTCGAATGCCCCATTTAAAAAGTCAGCCAGGATCGTGGGTGAGGTACTCGGTAAATATCACCCGCATGGCGACTCGGCTGTATATGAATCGATGGCACGCATGGCACAGGATTTTTCCATGCGCTATCTCCTGGTGGATGGACAAGGCAACTTCGGCTCGGTCGATGGCGATGCCCCGGCAGCCATGCGTTACACCGAGGCGCGCCTGGGCGCCATGGCTGAAGAAATGCTGGTCGACATTGACAAAGATACGGTCGATTTTGTCGACAACTTTGATGGTACGCTGCAAGAACCGGAAGTCTTGCCTGCCCGGCTGCCCAACTTGCTTTTGAACGGCTCTTCCGGTATTGCGGTGGGGATGGCAACCAACGTTCCGCCACACAATATGAGAGAAATTGTGAATGCGATCAATTATCTGATCGATCATTATGAGAATATCGATGAAGTGACCGTAAATGACCTGATGCAGTTCGTCAGCGGACCGGATTTCCCCACAGGCGGCGTCCTGGTCGGTCTGGAAAGCATCCGCCAGGCGTACAGCACAGGCAGGGGACGGCTGGTGCTGCGTGGTTCTGCACAAATTGAAGAGATGCGCGGCGGGCGCTACTGCATCAACATCACGGAGATTCCTTACCAGGTGAATAAATCCAGCCTGATTGAGCGGATTGCAGAACTGGTGCGCGGTGACCGCATCAACGGCATTTCCGATTTGCGCGACGAATCAGACCGGCGCGGGATGAGTATCATCATCGAGCTCAGACGCGGCACCCAACCGCAAAAGGTGCTCAACCAGCTTTTTAAATACACTGCACTGCAATCCACGTTTGGGATGCGTTTGCTGGCGCTAGTGGACGGTGAGCCGCGCGTTCTCTCCTTGAAGCGTGCCCTCCAGATTTACCTGGATCATCGCCAGGTTGTGATCACCCGGCGGGCAAATTACGAGTTGGAGAAAGCGCGTCAGCGTTTGCATGTTTTGGAAGGGCTGTTGATTGCCCTGGCGAACCTGGATGATGTCATCTCCACCATCCGGAATTCACCCGATGGAGAAGTGGCTCGCGCGCGACTGGTGGAACGGTTTAACCTGACCGAGGTGCAGGCACAGGCGATCCTGGATTTGCAATTGCGCCGCCTGGCTGCACTGGAACGCCAGAAAATTGAAGACGAACACCGCCAGGTGCGCGAACGGATTGCATACCTAGAAGATTTATTGACCCATCCCAAGAAAATCCTGGAAGTCATCCGCGAGGACTTGAACGAGCTGGCTGAAAAATACGGCGATGACCGGCGCACCCGCATTGCCCCGGAAGCAGATGCTGACTTTAGCGAGGAAGACCTGGTGGCGGATGAACCGATGCTGGTGACCATTACCCAGCGCGGGTATATCAAACGGGTGTCTGTTGGTGCATACCGCACATTGGGGCGCGGCAGGCGCGGTGTGACCAGCCAGGAGATGCGCGAAGAAGATGAAATGATGGTGATGCTCCATGCGCGCACGCTTCACACCATACTCTTCTTCTCCGATAAGGGTAAGGTCTATTCACTGCGGGCATACCAGATTCCTGAGGCGGGGCGTGCCGACCGGGGTTCACCGGTGGTAAACCTGCTCGCAGTCGATGGGGATGAATCCATCACGGCGGCAGTGGCGGTTCCTAACTTTAAGCTTGCCAACTACTGCACGATGGCAACCGCGAAGGGTTTCGTCAAGCGCGTGAAAATCTCTGAGTTTGAGAGCGTGCGCCCCTCCGGGTTAATTGCAATCAACCTGGAAGAAGGTGACGAGCTGGGCTGGGTGCGGGTTACCAGCGGCAAGGATGACATCATTATCATCACCGAGCAGGGTCAGGCGCTGCGTTATTCTGAGGAAGAAATCCGCTGTACCGGACGCCAGGCGCGCGGCGTGCGTGGCATCAAGGTGAAGGGGAAAGACCGCCTGACCTCGATGGAGGTGGTGGAACCCGGCGGTACTTTACTGGTCTTGACCGAGAATGGTTTTGGAAAACGCACCGACCTGGAAGAGTATGTCTCAAAGGGACGCGCCACCGGCGGCGTGCGAACGATTGCCACTGAGCACCTTTCTACCATTGGCAAGGTGGTGGCGGCACGTGTGGTGCAGGAGAATGAGCAAATCACCTTGATTACACGTGCCGGTATGGCACTGCGTTTGCGGGTGGACGGCATTCGCGCCAGCGGCAGGTCAACGCGCGGCGTACGGGTGATGGATTTGAACAAGGGCGATAAATTGGTTTCGATTGCGAGGATTGCTGCGGATGTGATGGATAACACCATACCCGAGAACGGAAATTCGGAAAATCAATCTGCACAGGCAAAAGCGGACAGCCCGACTGTTGAAGTGTCTGCTGCCTCCATTGAAGACCCGCTGGTTCAGGTACCGGATGAGGATGTGTCTTCAGATGAAACGAATCTGAATGAGGAATAATCACCCGTAATCAATTTGCTCGAATCTTAAGTTGTGTTTGGCTGAGGCTGTCAGAAATGGCAGCCTCGTTTAATCCCGTTCGCCGCGGGATGCGGTGCCATTAGATTTGGCTTTGCAATTTAAAAAGCATTGCAGCAGTAAGAACAATTATTAGAAAACCACAATGTGAGCAGAAATATTTCCAATCAAACTGGTTTTTTGTGGGATTTAGAAAAACGGCAGGGATACTTTTCCGGTGAGAACCAGGCAAAAACCGGCTAACACACAAGACATCACCAACAGCAGCAAAGCCAGGATAAAACGTTGCGCGGCAGTCATACCCAGGAAACCAGGTCGGTCAGCCGCTGGTTTACTTTCCTCTTCGTAATCATAGCTGTCGAATTCTTCTACCGGCGCATCTTTTATTTCTTCATAACTCTCGCTTGCTGATTTTCTCAGGTCTTCAAACATGGGTATCCTCCCGTGTTGAGTTTATGATTTTTACTGTTGCATGTTTATGCCAGCCGAAGCTGTACATCTCCAACGGTGACAGCGGTGAAATGACCATCCGGTTGCTGTACTTTGAGGTCGCCGTTGGGGAAAATACCGGCAACCACCCCGCGTAATTGTGTGCGTTGATCCTTTTGAATGTGTACTGTTTCACCTTTGTACGCCATTAAGCTTTCATACTTTTCAATAAAACCCGGATCGGTCAGACCCTTTCGCAGGTGGATGATCTGCTCTATGATATCGTGCAGTATCTCAATCCTGTCGAAGGTTCGGTATAGTTCTGTATCGAGGCAGGTTGCCGGAAAAAGCAGTTTTTCGGCTGCTGGAACCGACTC
>CAYRRA010000173.1:0-9341 GCA_964426355.1 uncultured Anaerolineaceae bacterium | reverse complement strand
TTACTTTTAAAAGAAAAATGCCATAAAAAAGGTAATTGGAAAAAATTCCCAAAAAGACAACTGCCCAAACAAAAAATGAAACATTCAGCGCGAGGAATGCCCGATTTGTATTTTTTGGATTTTTGGTCATGCAATAATTTGTTATTGATTTGTAAAGTGATTTTACACAAATTAACTGTATTATTAACTAGACAAATGCAGAATTATTGGTAGAGATGAAGAACTTCCGGAAGTTTTGCCTGAAAATATCCAGGCGCTCAATCGCGGTGTTCCTTCTGTCGGGAGTGAAAAGAATACCGTCTCAATGATTACAGGTAAACAAATAGTGGTTTGATGCTGTGACGAATACAAAAAAAACGAAACAACAAACTTTTCTTGAAGGTCTTCTCAATCGAACAGGGGGATGGTATCCAATTCTGACAGTTTTTCTTTTACAGGTGATTAACACGCCATTGATGATTCTTCTCACCGCCATGCCTGCCCAGGAAAATGCGGAATTTACCCAACCCCAAGGAATGGGGTTGCTGATTTTTGGAAGCCTTGCTTTGGTTGCCAGGAATATCTTTTTGCTTGTGCAATTCTACCTGACGAATCGAGACCTGACCGCACGCCTGTCGAAGCGGGTTCGCGGCGATGAAACCCATGCTGACGATGCAGAGCAGGAGAAACGCGCCTGGAAACAGGTACATTCTGCCTCCAACCGTTATGTCTTTTTCGAAATCATCACGAGCGCTGTGTTCGTTCTACTCCCCCTCGTGTTGTATGGCTATCACCGCCTGGGTCTCAGCGAGACGCAGCTCATGCACCTCATCCTGGCTGCCGTGGCTGCTTCCCTGGTCAATATCGTCATGCAAGGCATGACCATAGATCAATGGCTTGCACCGGCGGTCAATGCTTTGCTGCCAAAGCATTTTGAAAACCAGTTGGTTGGTTTGAAAGGCATACGGCTGTGGAGAAAACTGGCGTCATCCATTTTAGGGTTGGTGGTAATAGGGTTGCTTTTAACAGTACCCACGGCGTATCATCAGCTCACAATTGTCTTTGCCGATGCGACGCGCTCCACAGAGGTCATTCCAAATGCCTTTCAACAGATTGTAAAAGCAGGAACAGGCGCAATTGTGGTGGGGGTATTTCTGTCGTTCCGATTTGTGTCCTATTTCTCTGTCCCTTTTCGAGAAATGATTGCGTTTTTCAAGGATGTGGAAAAAGGCGATCTCAGCCGGCGTATAAAAGTTTACTACACAGATGAATTTGGTGAGGTGAACATTTACCTGAACCACATGATTTCGCGCCTGCAGGAGATGACCGCCACGCTGGAAGAGCAGGTTGTGGATCGGACGGCGCAGCTCAGCCAGACCAATCAACTGCTAAGGGTGGAACTGGCGGAACGCAAGCGGATGGAGGAGCAGCTTGCTTACAATGCCCTGCATGACCCGTTGACAAACCTACCCAACCGCGCCTTGTTTATGGACCGTCTCCATCATGTGTTGGAACGCGCCAAACGGCATGAAGACTTTTCTTTTGCCGTGATTTTTATCGATCTGGATCGTTTTAAGGTGGTCAACGACAGCCTGGGGCACAATATTGGAGATTTATTGTTGATTGAAAGCGCACACCGCCTGGCATCCTGCGTGCGCAGTGAGGATACGGTGGCGCGCCTGGGGGGTGATGAGTTTGTTCTTTTACTCGAGGATTTGAAAGACACTGATGATTACATTCGTGTGGCAGACCGGGTTCAATGCGAGCTGGCTGTACCGGCTGATCTGGATGGGAATAAAACGTTCATTTCTATCAGCATGGGTATTGTGCTGGGTGCTGCCCGCTATGAGCAGCCAGCCGATATTCTTCGCGATGCCGATATTGCCATGTACCGCGCCAAGCGGCTGGGGCGCGGTCGATACGAAGTCTTCGACCCTGCCATGCTGGAGGCGGTCATGTCTCGGATAGAGATGGAAGCCGATTTGCGGCGCGCATTGGAGCATGAGGAATTCGTTGTGCACTATCAGCCGATTGTTGATCTGGAAACGCGGCATATCACCGGGTTTGAAGCGTTGGTACGCTGGCAGCACCCGCTGCGCGGTTTCACCCTGCCAGGAGAGTTTATCCCTCTGGCGGAAGAAGTTGGGTTGATTGTGCCGATTGGTTACTGGGTACTCGACCAGGCTTGCCGCCAGGTCCGTATCTGGCAGCAGCAGTACCCTACAGACCCGCCATTGACCGTGAATGTAAACCTGTCCACCCGCCAGTGCGCTGAAATCGACCTGGTTGAAAGGGTGGTTGAAACCCTTCAGAAAAACAACCTGCATCCCAGCAGCCTGAAACTGGAATTGATGGAAAGCCTGATTGTGGAGGATTCTCAATACACGGCAGCTATCCTTACCCGGCTGCGTGACCTGGGCATCCAGGTGCAAATCGACGATTTCGGTACAGGGTATTCATCGCTGGGTTACCTGAACAAACTGCCGATTGATACGCTCAAAATCGACCGTACCTTCATCAACCAGTTGGGCATTACCAGCAGCGGTGTTGAGATTGTCCAGACTATCCTGGCATTGGCGCATGGACTTGGCATGAAGGTCATCGCCGAAGGTGTGGAGACAGTCGAGCAGTTATCCATACTCAAAGAGCTCAACTGCGAGTACGTGCAGGGCTTTTTACTTGCACGCCCAGTTGATAGCCAGGCGGCAGGCGCTTTGCTTGGGAAATCGATTGCTGCGGATTAATCCGCAAGAATTTTTGCTGATCTTCAAAGACCATTGTGATGGCGTTTAATGGCTCAGTTCTCTGTTGATGGGGAGGATCAACACCGGGCTGTCGCTGAGTTGAACCACTTGCTGGGCGACGCTGCCCATGAAGAGCAAATCCAGCCCGCCGCGTCCCTGCGAGGTGATCATGATTAAATCTACACCTTCCCGTTTGCCAACATCAACGATCGTGCGTGCCGGGTAGGAGCCGGTGACGATGGTACGAACATTCAACCCTTCTGCGCTCAGGCTTTCGGCAACCGAAGACAGGTATTTGCGCATATTGACCTCGGCTTGTTTGCGGATAGAGTGGATTACACTGGCTGGGGCGCGGTATTTTTCGCTTTCCGGCACCGCCGGGACGCAGATCAGCATCAATTCACAATCGAACTGCTTTGCCAACAGGCGCGCGTAAGGGAGTTGCTGTTCGGCAAAGGCAGACCCGTCTAATGCGACCAGAATGCGCCCTAGATGCGGCGCTTCTGCCGGACCGCTCTCAAATACCTGAACCAGCAGGATGGGAATATCCAGTAAGTGTACCAGTTTATGGGATAAGCCCTCGCGCAGCCAGTTTTTATCACCTGAGCCACCATGCGTGGTCACGACAATTAAATCGACTTTCTTTTCAGTGACCAGTTTTTGAGCAGCGGTTGCGGGGGAATCGGCGCAAACGATACAATTGACCTGTATCCCGGCAGCGTGGAGCTTTTCAGCAGCCAGGCTGAGATAGGTTCCCATTCCCACCTGTCGTTGTTCCTCGCTTGTAAAGCTCTGAGATGCAGACAGCAGGGTTAAATGCGCACCGGTCGTTTCGCAAATAAACTGTGCCATTGGCAATGCCTGTGCTGCATAATCAGAACCATCGAGCAGGGTGGCGACATGATGAATGCTGACATCCCCATTCCGTTTTTGGTATCCCGGGATATCTTCGGGTATCCAGCTCAGTGAAAGCGGGAGCGGTTCACCATTTGTGTCCGCCTGTCTCTGACCGGGCGATTGTCCAAAGCCAAAGCCTGCCAGCAAGGAGGCGTTAAGGTGACCAAGATAGTCCATCTCGGGTGAGGGCGCGCCAATGCGCCGACGAAAGTATGTGAAAATATAATAGAGGATGGGCACCAGGACAAAGTAAGCCCAGGCGCCTTCCAGGAAGCGCTCTTCAAAGATAATCAGCGTGGCGCCGGTGGTGAGCAATGCGGCAATCGTTGTACCCGCGATCAACGTAATCTTGGGTAGTGAAACCTTCCCGGCTGCCTCGCGTACCAGGCGTAGTGTAACAGCCCAACCGGTCATACTGAGTAAAATAAAAACGCCGGCGGCATACAAAGCCAGGTAGGTTTCTTCGTGGGTGCCAAATAACAGAAAACATACGCTGACAATGCCCACCTCCAGCCAGACGGGTTTATCAGCCACGTCAAAACGGTTGCGCGCGCCAAAGACAGTTGGGATATAGTGACGCTCTTTGAGCCCCAGCGCCAGGTTTTGCAGCCCCTGCGCGCTCGCTGCGGATGCTGACATGAGAACGAAGATGCCTACCAGCGACCCGATGTATGGCAGTGGCTCTGGAAGGAGTCGGTCCATTGTTTGAGTGAAAACCGATATATCGCTTTGGGTTGGGTCAGATAACGAAAAAATGGCTGGACCGACAATCAGCATCGTCACTGCGGTAGTGCTCATGATAATCATCATACTGTGAAAGGCTTTGCGGCTTTTTTGACGAGGCGTTCCATCAAAGGCAGCCACCAGGTTGGCAAACACCTCGATGCCGGTCATCACTGCCAGGATGCGTACATATCCGCCAATGGTGAAGTGCAGGTTGGGAGGTGTGAAAGCTTCAAGAGAAAGCACTGGCAGGTGAAAACCGGTGCGGAACAGAGTGGTCAGGATCATCACCCAAAGCAAGATTAACACACTGGCTGTGGCGGGACCAAAGGCGCGGGCAGCCATTTTTGGTCCGCGGTTAACCAGCCATCCGGTAAATAAGCTAAGCCCAATGGCTACCAGCGTGCGGTATGGGAACCCAAGGAAGTGTCCGTTAAGGAATGGCAAGCGGTCAGCGATGAAGGTGACCATGGCTGCCATGCTGACCAGGAAGGTTAGCGTGTACTCTATGAAAGTGATGGCTGCGTTGATCTTGGCTGCCCAACTGCCAAACTCTTCTTCGCTCAACCCGCTGCCGCCGGAACCGTCGGTAACCCACTGCATCACCAGGCGGTACATGGTTGAGACCATGGCAATGGTCAAGACTGCCAGCCAGACTGCCCCGCCAAAAACAACCCGGGCTGCACCTGAAACGATGACAAGGTTGAGAAAAGGACCAAACACGTACAATGGTGACGTTGCCGGATCCCCTCCACCCGCCAGCGCACCTTCGAGCGAATTTTTGAGCTTGTGTGAAATTCGAGCCATGTTTTGGTAACCTTTCCCTGGACGCAGCGCAGTAAAATCGGGTAACCTGACACATCAAAATTAGATTCCGCGAAACTTGCATGATTAATATAACTTAATTTCATCGGTTTGTGTTTTTGACAGATCGGTTTTAGTTGGATTTAAGATAATTTGTCGTTATTCGATGCGTTTTTTAACGATTATTTTCTCTTGGTAGTCTGGCGTCCGGCGATATTGGAGTTGCCGGAAGGGCAACCCACGCTGGATGTCAGGCTGCAACTCGTTAAGGGTTGGGTATTTATCGTGCCAATTGCTCTTCTTGGTGCTGCGTGTTCAACCTGGTTTGGCAGTATGGCTTGATGAGAGTGTGGCAGGTTTTTATACGCTGGCAATCTGAATACTTGTTTGGGGTTGAGTGTGTTTTAGGCGGCGGAGGTGACTTGTTTTTTTCTTTGGTTTCTTATATAATACTAATATATCAGTGTTATATAAATGGAAAACTCATGAACCAATCTTTATCCGATCAAGCCTACCAGCTTATCCGTCGTGATATCCTCACCTGCGCTTTAGAGCCGGGTCTGATGGTCGCGCAGGCGCAGCTTGTTGAAACATATAACCTCAGCACCACCCCGGTGCGCGAAGCGCTCAAACGCCTGGAGCAGGAAGGCTATGTCCAGTCGCTCCCACGTTTTGGTTATCTGATCACACCGGTCACGGTTGAGGATATCGAGAACATTTACGAACTGCGTTTGCTGCTGGAGAAACCAGCCATCCGACTGGCAACACAGCGCGCCAGCGATGAGCAGATTGCCCAGATCCAGCAAAGCGCAAAATTCACCTACCGCTACAAGGATACTCAAAGTTACCTGGATTTTTTACAAGCCAATATCGCTTTTCACACCCAGTTAGCCATGACCAGCGGCAACCGGCGGCTGGGCGAGAATATCGCCCGCCTGCTGGAGGACATGACCCGTATCTTCCACCTGGGTCTCGATCTGCGCGACAGCGCAGAAGAAATGAAAAACGAACATACCGCGCTGGCAGGCGCTCTGGCTGCCCGCAACGCCGACCTGGCAGAGCAAATTATGGAAGACCAGATCCGGCGTTCTCAGCAGCGCGTCCTTGAAATGCTGAACCAGCGCAGCAATATCCGCACCCAAACCACCCTGTCCAAACTGGACATCCAATCAAAAGGAGCTTTCTGATAGGCTTATGACAACCGCTAAAACCTCTGCAAATGGAAAACTGACCATCTCGAATGTGCGCGAGCACATCGTGGGGATCGATACCCAGGTGCCCGTTCTGGATGGCAGCCTGCGTCCGTACATCAACCTGGATAATGCCGCCAGCACCCCGGCACTGCGTCCTGTACTCGATACGATTGATGAATTCATGCACTGGTATTCCAGCATTCACCGCGGCACCGGTTTCAAAAGTCAGGTATCCACGCATGCCTACGAAGAAGCACATGAGATTGCCCTACGTTTTGTAAATGCCGACCCGCAGGGCAACACGGTGATTTTTGGCAAGAACGCCACCGAATCGCTCAACAAGCTTGCCCGCCGCATCCCGTTTAAACCCGGTGAGGTGGTGCTGACCACTTTGATGGAACATCACTCCAACGACCTGCCCTGGCGCGCCGCAGCTCAAGTGAAACATGTCCATGTGGATGACAATGGCGCGCTCGACCTGGCTCATCTGGATGCCCTGCTGTGCGAGCATGCCGGGCGTGTCCGCCTGGTGGTGGTGACTGGTGCATCCAATGTCACTGGCTATATTAACCCGATCCACCAGATTGCCGAGAAGGTGCACCGCGCGGGTGCAGAAATTTTAGTGGATGCCGCCCAACTGGCTCCGCACCGTGCCATTGATATGCGCCCCAACGATGACCCGCAGCATATCGATTATGTCGTCACCGCTGCGCACAAGATGTATGCCCCCTTCGGAGCGAGCGCGCTGGTGGGCAAAAGAGAAATCTTCCTGCAAGGCGACCCCGATTTGGTGGGCGGCGGCACGGTAGACATCGTCACCGTGGATCACGTCAAGTGGGCTGGTTTGCCGGATCGCGAAGAAGCCGGCAGCCCCAATGTGGTGGGCGCGATTGCCCAGGCAAAGACCATGCTGAGTTTGCAGGAGATCGGCATGGATGCCATCGCCGAGCACGAGGCTGAACTGACCGCCTATTTGCTAAAGAAACTCGCCGGGATTAAAGATATCACCGTGTTGGGTATCACCGACCCGGCGCGCGCCCACGAAAAAGTAGGCGTAGTGCCGATTTTGGTGAAAGACAAGAGCCATTATCTGGTGGCTGCCATTCTCAGCAACGAAGGAGCCATTGGTGTGCGTAATGGGTGTTTCTGCGCCCACCCCTATCTTTTCAGCCTGCTTAAACTCTCGCCGCAGCAATCAATGGAGTACCAGCAGCAGATCATCAACAGTGACCGCGCCAACCTGCCCGGTCTGGTACGCATCAGTTTTGGTTGCTATAACAATGAAACAGATGTTGACTGGCTGGCTGAAATGCTGGAACGCATTGTACGCAATGAATACAAAGGCGAGTACGTACAGGATCCGGTGCGCGGCGAGTTCTGTCCCAAAAGCCATCAGTCCAAGACCGAAAGCTATTTCAAGCTGATTTGATTGAATGTTGTGTGGTTGGTCAATCCGACCCCGGTTCTTGCAAAACCGGGGTTAGATGTTAATATTATGCGTTCAGCCGATTTCTTTGAGATAATTCTGTACCGCTGCGGTGATATTTTCCTCTGTAGAGATACCACTCCATCTGTCTGATGGTCTAACCAGGTTGACCACCACGATGTTCGCTCCATTGAAGATGGCGCTGCGTGCTTCGCGCAGGTTGATACCGCCAGCGGCGGAGATGATCACGTTGTATTTACTGCGGATTTTATTGATCTGTTTATATTTGATCATTTTACCGCGCGTCGATTCTTCGTCGCGACCGCGATGAATAACAACCACGTCGGGCGGCTTTTTCAACGGCATCATCACCGCAAGCGGGTCATCCGCGCCGAGCATGTCGATCATGGACAACAAGCCAAACCGGGCACACTCGGCGATGAAGATATCCAACGTTTCGGTGGGGCAGCTTCCCATCACGGTCACTGCGTTGGCGCCTGAAGAGGCTACCATGCTAATCTCTCCCAATGCGCCGTCCGTGGTTTTCATATCTGCGACTACGACGCCTTTCCAAAGCCTGCGGATTAAGCGGATGCCGTCCATTCCATGCTGCTTGATGAACGGCGTACCGGCTTCAATAAAAACACGCGGGTTGAGAGGAATGCGCGGCAAAATGCGGGCAACTTGCGTTGTGTCGTAGTTGAAGGCAACCTGGAGATAACGCAGATTGTTTTCAAGCTTGAGCACGTTTACCCCTTCTTTCCAGTCAGGTTGCCCAGGACGCCAGCCAGGTCGGAAGGAACGAAGAGCACGATTTTCTCCGATGGGTCGGCGGCGATGTCACGGATGGTTTGCAGGGTGCGCAGGTGCAGCGCTCCGCTGCTTTTGGACAGGTTTTCTGCTGCCATACGAAGGTTTTCCGATGCGCTCAGCTCGCCTTGTGAGGCAATAATCACTGCGCGGCGTTCGCGCTCAGCCTCAGCCTGTTTTGCCATTGCTCGTTTCATCTCGGCGGGCAGCTCAATCTCCTGGATTTTGATGGATTCAACGTCGATGCCCCAACCGTTGGTTTCTGCATCCACAATCGTGCGAATGCTGTCGGCGATAGATTCGCGCTCGGTGAGCACAAAATCCATTTCGCTGTTGCCAATCACATCGCGCAGTGCTGCCTGTGTGTACTGGCGGATGGCAAAAGCGTAGTCCTGGATTTTGATGATGACATCTTCAGGGCTGACGACTTTAAAATACACCACAGCATTGACCAGCATCGGTATATTATCTTTGGTCATCACTTCCTGGCGTGGGATCTCTGCCGTTTGCAAACGCATATCCACCTTAATCACCCGCTGTAGGATGGGGATGATGAAATTCAAGCCTGGGTCGAGCGTACCTTTATATTTCCCCAGCATGAACACCACACCGCGCTGGTATTGATAAATCAACACCAAGCCCATGCGCAGCAGCACGATCACCACGACGATTAAACCAACACCGATACAGCCACCTAACCCGATTACAGCATCCATAGTCTTCCTCCTTGAGCAAAAAAGTCATCACCACTGAGTTGATTATATA
>CAYRRA010000172.1:0-9364 GCA_964426355.1 uncultured Anaerolineaceae bacterium | reverse complement strand
CAAATACTTCACAGCGACATAATAGAACTCAAGGTAGGCAATTACACCTTGTTTGGCGAGATACATACCAAAGTTTAGTAACGCGTAAAGCCATTTTTGTACTGAGTTCGCTTTTTGTCCCAAACAGAGCCTCCAAGATTTCCGTATTGGCGGTCTGCCTCTGGATTAGTTTACAAACCATTTGTTTTCAGGCAGTGTTTTCATCTTTTTCCCTGAACCATGTCGTTTGTGATGAGATCATTCCGGCAATCGGTTGCGTTCCCTGGTTTCTGAACCGGTGTTCATCAAACCATCTAAAAAGATTCTACCATTTTTATTTTTTCCATTATTGTGGTGATGACAGTTTCATATTTATTTCGTGATTCTGTCATTGTGCCCATTTAAACGCAAAGAGGCTACCCTGGGTGAAACCCGGGCAGCCTCCAGGAAAAAACAATTTTCGTGGTTATCTTTGAGCCAATTGCCTGTCCAAAGAGATCAGCGCATGACCCTTGTCTCCGATGTATTTCAGGGTTTCAACGATTTCCATTGCATTCTTTTCCTCTTCTACCTGTTCATCTATGAACCAGTGTAAAAGGGATTGGCTGGCATAATCATTTTCTTCCAGTGCCTGTTTATAGATGTTGTTAATCAGCGCAGTTACTTTTTGCTCATGTTCATACGCAGCCTGGAAGATATCCAGCGGTTGACCGAACTCTGCGGTGGGTTGTTCAATCGCCAGCAGCGTAACCTTGCCTCCCCGGTCATTGATAAATTCAAAGAATTTCATGGCATGTTCCACTTCTTCTTCAGCCTGTTTTTTCATCCAATGAGCGAAGCCGGGTAAGTTCTTTGCTTCTAGATCAGCCGCCATAGAAAGGTAAAGGTAAGCGGAATATAATTCGTGCTGAATTTGCTCATTCATTAGGTTTTCGGTTTTTTTTCCAAACATGGTGATACTCCTTTTTTTATGTGGTGTGTTTTTTCTGGCATTCGGGACAAATCCCAAAGAAATCAAAACGTTGGCGGATAATTTGATATCCAGTTTCCGCTGTTACTGTATTGGACAAATCGTCCAGGTGAGTAATATCAATGTCTTCGATATGGTTGCACTCTACACAGATCAGATGTGGATGCAAATGGACATTGCTGCCATCGTATCGGTTTGCGGTGTTCCCAAAGCTTAGCTCGGTAACCTCTCCGAGTTCTTTCAGGGTTGCGATTGTTTTGTAAACTGTTGCCAGGCTTGTCATAGGGAAATCTTGCCTGACGATGTGATGGATTTCGTCAATGCTGGGGTGAGCAGTGTTACTGGCGAGCGCCCGCAAAATAGCCATCCGCTGGGGCGTTACTCGCTGACCGCGAGCCCGCAGTTTTTCTGTTAGTGTTTGGAGACGTTCTTGTTGTTGATTATCCATTTTTATTAATTAGAAGAATATTATTTATTGATAATTATTATCTAAAAATAATTATACAACATTTAGAATATTTGTCAAGTTAAATATTGAAATACTGGATTGTTTTTTTGTAAAGTGAATAAACCATCTGAACAATAGGGGAGAAAAGATTCAAATCAAGGCGGATGGTATAATGAATCGCATTCGTCAGGAGTGTGATCCACCGTTCCGAAATGAACTCATGAGAGAATTAATCAACGCGTTCGGTTATCTTGGAATTCACCAGGTCGCATCGGTTTTATTTGGACTGGTTCGTTCAAAATTGGTAGCGGCTTTCTTGGGTACATTTGGGATGGGTATTTTCTCCCAGGCAAACAATTTCATGGAACTCGTCCGCCAGGTGGCGTTATTTGGCATAGGCGACGGGTATTTTAAATTGCTGGCTGAATTTCGCAACCATAACGATACCGCAAGATTGAGCAAAACGATCTTAACCGGTTTGTTATTTTTTGGTCTGCTCGGTACTGTTGTTTCTGTTCTGATTAGCGTATTTTCTACAACCGTTTCTGTTTGGATTTTTGCCGACCCACAGTATGGCTGGTTCGTATTCTTGATAGCGGTTACCGGTTTTTTTTATGCAGAATATAATGTATTCTTTTTCATCTACCAGGCATTGCTTAAATGGAAAGAATATGCCCTGGTATCAGTAATTGGCTACATCTTTAATATTTTAATCAGCCTTGTGATGATTTTATGGTTACATCTTTGGGGGGCAATCCTGTCCATGTTGATTGCACAAGGGGTCAATCTTATTCTCGTTGTTTATGTCTTAAGAAAGCGGGTGCTGCCCTTTCCAATACAAACGCTTTGGCAGCATTTGCCTGATCGTTCCTCTGTTGCAAAGCTGTTACGATTTATCGGTCCGCTCAGTACAATTGCCCTGGCATCCGCGCTGGCGCCGATCATCATTCGCAGTGGCGTTGTGCATTCTCTGGGGGTGGAGGAAAATGGCATTTACCAGGTTGTCTATGCTATTTCCCTCTCTTACATGGGTTTATTGAGAAATGTTTTTACCGGTTTTGGCTTGCCCAAAGTAACTGTCGTTTTGGATCAACCAGAAAAGATTGTTCAAATCCAAAACGATGAGCTGCGGTTGGGGTTATTGCTGTTATGCCCAGGGTTGATTCTAGTTATGCTTACCAGGAAGATATGGATACCACTGCTTTACAGCCCGGCATTTTTAGGCGCTGCATCCCTGGTGTTCTGGCAATCCATCGCTGATTTGCTGCGTATGATCCGTTTCTCAATGAATGTGACTCTGCTGCCGATGGGGAGATTTCGGTTCATCCTGTTGGATGGGTTGGTCGATTGGGTCGGATGGGCGGTGCTCTCGTTGCTGTTAATTCCCTCGATGGGCATCATTGCGGTACCTTTCAGTTATTTTGTGACCAGCTTATTGACTTTGGGGATTGATTTCGTTTATCATAAAAACACGACAATTTACCGAATCAATCCACAAAATAGTCGATTGTTGATCAAAGGCTTTTCCTTGGTGATTCCGGGTTTGTGTATGATGCAATGGGGTCAAGGGGTGATATGGCAGGTTGCTGTTCCAACCGCAATACTCTTGCTGATGATTTTGTGGTTGCCGGAAAAATCAGAACACCGACAAATGATGAATTTCATACAGGAGCGTATTCTCAAAAGAAAGTAAAAAGCTGGAAGTTTACCGTTGCATTTTTCTACAGGAGGTTTTTACTTTGGTTATAAGACTGAATTATTCAATTGTCCATTTTTGCTCAATGTTGTAATATTGACGATAGAGATTTTTTTAGGTATGATGTGCACATTTTACATCATCTGGATTGTTGATTTCCCATAAATGTTTCCTGATCGACCGAAAAAACATTACACAGAAGGAGAGAACCGGATTTAAAATGATCAATTACATCATTCGAAGATTGGTCGTTTCCATTTTTCTAGCAGTAATGCTGGTGGCAATAATTTTCTTTTTATTGCGCACCATCGTTCCTGGCGACCCTGTTTTGCTGCTGGCTGGCGAACGGGCAACACCGGAAATGATCGAAACGATTCGGCGTCATCAGGGTTTGGATAAACCGCTTCCTCAGCAATTCCTGATTTTCCTGCAGCACGCATTGGAAGGCGACCTGGGACGCTCTATTATGAGCAAACAGCAAGTATTGGATATGCTCAAGCTGGCTTATCCTGTGACAATACGACTGACATTGTATAGCTTCATATTCACAATGGTCGTGGGCATCAGTACGGGTATGATCACCGCTTACTGGCACGATACCTGGTTGGATAACATTATGCGCGTGGTAACCGTTGCCGGCGCTTCTGTGCCAACCTTCTGGCTCGGGTTGATGCTGATTCTGATTTTTGCTGTTTGGCTGGGCATCCTCCCAGTACAAGGCGATATGACATTCAAGGGCTTGATCATGCCTGCTGTATCTCTGGGGGTGGGAACTGCTGCATTCCTTGCCCGCCTGGTGCGTGGTGCAATGCTGGAAGTGCTCAACAGTGACTATATCCGTACTGCGCGCGCAAAAGGTTTGATTGAACCATGGGTAGTTTTGAAACACGCTTTGAGAAACGCACTCATTCCCATCATCACAGTGGCTGGTTTTGAGATTGGGGGTTTGTTGGGCGGTGCGGTGATCACGGAGAATATTTTTAGCCTCTCCGGAATGGGCTCCATGACAATCACAGCAATCTTCAACCGTGATTACCCGGTCATTCAGGGAACGGTTCTTTTCATTTCTCTGACCTATCTTTTTGTGAATATCATAGTGGATGTGATGTATGCTTACGTTGACCCTCGAATCAGATACAACTAAAGATGCCGGCATTCCCCAGGAAAAATCGCCACTCCAACTGGCGATGGCGCGGTTCTCCCATAACCGGATTGCCTTATTCGGGCTTATCGTTTTGCTTTTGCTAATCCTATCGGCTGTTTTCGCTGATCAGATTACCACTTATGACCCCATCAAACGCGATGTACGCAACCGGCTTCAAGCGCCATCGAGTGAACATTGGCTGGGCACGGACGCATTGGGGCGGGACATTTTCACGCGTATCATCTACGGAGGTCGGCTCAGCCTCTGGATCGGTATTGCCTCTGTCGGGCTGAGTATCGTGACGGGGGTACCGCTGGGTCTCATCTCCGGTTATTCAGGGGGTATCATCGATAGCATCATCATGCGTATTATGGATTTGATCCTGGCATTTCCGGGAATCATTTTTGCCATCTGGTTGGTTTCCATGCTTGGACCAGGGGTGAACCAAGTGATCCTGGCTATCGCGTTTTGGAGTTTGCCAACTTACTCGCGTGTGATCCGGGGCAGCGTGCTCAGCATCAAGCAAGTCGATTTTGTTTTGGCTTCCCGCGCGTTGGGCGGCAATTACTGGACAATTTTGTTCAGGCACATCTTGCCTAATGTCGTTGCGCCGATCATTATCATCAGCAGCCTGAGCATCTCCAGCGCCATCCTTTCTGGCGCCAGCTTGAGTTTTCTGGGCTTAGGCGCACAACCCCCGAACCCGGAGTGGGGCGCCTTGTTATCGGATGGTCGCCCTTATATCCGTACTGCCTGGTGGTTGACCATTTTCCCCGGTCTTATGCTGACCATTGTTGTGCTTTCCTCCAACTTGTTTGGAGACGGGCTCCGCGATGCGCTCGATCCGCGGGCGGAGACGAAAGTGGCATAAGTTTTCTCATTCCTTTCTGCGACCGGAACGTGTTGTGTTGCGTTCCGGTCGATTTTTTTCACAATAACATGGATGAAATGATTTTTCCTGGAAAATTACCCTATCATGCACAAATTGCCAGCCGTGAACTGGCGCAGAAAATATTTAGCGAAGAGATGGACCCCAAAAACGATCCCCATTGGCAAAGCACCGGGGCGGAGAATGTGGAAGAATATGACTATTGGGTGATGCGAGCATGTGGAATTGCCTGCCTGAAAATGTGTGTTGAGGCATTTGGCGGGACGGAACGCACATTGATCGATTGGGCGCGGAAGGGCGTTGAAGTGGGGGCATACCTGGTTATCGAGCGCGATGGAGAGCAAATCGAACGCGGCTGGATTCATGCTAAACTTGCAGAAATGATGCAGCAGGAAGGGCTATCGGCAAAGGCATTGCCGTTAGAAATCCAGGATTTTCCTGTTTATCTGGCGAATGGCTTTCTTTTAATTGCATCGGTTTCTTATCAACTGGGCACGACTGAACCCGTAACACAGAAAGGGGGGCACCTGGTGGTTGTTCGCGGCGTGGGGATGGAGGGGGACAAGATCAAAGAAATCTATATCAACAATCCATCCGGACGAACTTTTGCGCTCCAGGAGAATGCAGCCATTCCGGTGGAAAGATTTGCTTCCTGTTTCACTGGAAGAGTCGTGGCGGTTCGGGACCGATAGGTGAGAAAAATTCATTCCAGTGTTATGTTTTTGTTCTTGCCAGCAAGTGATTGTAAAAGTAGAAAATATGTACTATAATTGAGGCATGGATGGCGTTGATAAATTAAAGACCATGCAGGGATTTATGGATGTTGAGGTGACGGGTGTGCGTCCGGGAATGCTGATGGAGACGCAGCATCAACCAGGCAGCGCAGAAAAGCGGGGTACCTGCAGCCTGCCGGATAAGACAGCTCAACAGAATCCAGAAGGGCAATGCGAACGTTTACGGTCTTTCCCCATACAAATGGCAGCCCTGCCAAACGGGCAAAGAATCCCCTTGCTGAAGACCGCGCTTACTACTGCCTGTGAGCGCAATTGCAATTATTGTGCATTTCGCACAGGAAGAGATTTCCGCCGCCAGACTTTTCTGCCGGATGAAATGGCAAAGACATTTATGCAGTTGTACCGGGCAGGGATGGTAGAGGGGCTGTTTATCAGCTCCGGGATTGCGGGTGGGGGAGTAACCACGCAGGACAGGCTGCTGGACACAGCGGAGATTCTTCGAAAAAACTGGTCATTCGAAGGGTATATTCATCTGAAGATCATGCCAGGAGCAGAAAAAGCCCAGGTGGAACGGGGAATGCAGCTCGCAGACCGGGTCTCTGTCAATCTTGAAGCGCCCACAAGAGAACGCCTGGCGAAACTGGCGCCGGAAAAGCAATTTTTTGATGAGTTATTGGAACCATTGAAATGGGTTGAAGAGATACGGCAGACCCACCCTCCCTCTTGGGGTTGGAAGAATCGGATGCCATCCAGTACCACTCAATTTGTGGTTGGGGCAATTGATGAAACCGATATGGAACTGCTCCAGATTACCGCTTACTTGCACGCGATATTGAAACTTTCGCGTATCTACTTCTCAGGTTTTTCGCCGGTGAGCGGGACACCTTTCGAGGACCGGATTGGTGTTGACCCGCAGAGAGAAGTGCGTTTATACCAGGCGGCATTTCTTCTACGTGATTATGGTTTTGACTACGAAGAACTGAATTTCAATGGTACAGGCAATTTACCGTTGGATAGAGATCCAAAACTTGCCTGGGCAAACGAACATCTGCTGCACGAGCCTGTTGAAATCAACCGGGCAGATTACCACCAACTTGTCCGTATCCCTGGAATAGGTCCAGTGAATGCAAAACGAATCCTGGAAAAGCGCACCCAGGGTATGCTGCGACATATAGGCGAGCTACGCGCATCGGGGGTATATATCACACGCGCGGCGCCCTACATTCTTCTCAATGGCACTCGTCCGCCCCAACAAATGGCATTACCTTTGAGTTTTTGAAAAAAATCCTCAGAAAAGTTAAAAAATCCATTTTTTTATTTGAATAAATCAAATACGGTATTGACAAAATCAAATAATGTGCTAAAATTTGTTTAGAATTATGAATTACACGTCAATAATATTGATTTAGCTGGAGGTTAGTGATGAACGAATATTACAATATCATCGCACAAATCGAAGAGAACAGGAAAATTGCGATGGAAAAAGCAAACCATACCGCGCTGGTCAAACTTGCAAAGCAGGCAAACCCAGATGACCGCTGGTCAAAATTGTTGGTAAAATTGGCTGGTATCTTAATCAATGCCGGTAATCAATTGAAGAAACATGCCGAGAAAGATTTGCAGCGTCAATTTCCAGTCGTTTTGCAAGACCTGTAAAACATACGAGGAGGTCTAATGTTTGAAATACCCCGAAAGTGCCCGGTTTGCGGTGAGACCCTGGTCATCACAAGAGTGTATTGCTCCAACTGTGACACCACAATTGAAGGTCATTTCCATGCCAATGAAAGTCCATTTGCTGCATTAACACCCGAGCAATTGCAGTTCGTGTTGACGTTTGTCCGCTGTGAAGGGCGTTTCACCCGCCTGGAAGATGAACTGCAATTATCTTATCCTACACTGCGCAACCGTCTGAATGAAATTATCCGCGCTTTGGGGTATGAACCTGGAAAAGAAGAAACCCCGCTTCGGTTAACCGCAGATGAGCGGCGGCAAATACTGGAAGACCTCGAGAATGGCAAAATTAGCTCTCAGGTAGCGCAAAACTTATTGCGTGGAATTGACCCGAGCCGGGATGAGAAGGAATAAACAGCTTTCTCCCTGTTACTGAAAGGATTTGATTGAAGATGGTAGCAAGCGATGAACGCCTAAAAGTACTAACAATGGTGCAGGAGGGGAAGATCACCGCTGAAGAAGCCGTTCAACTGCTGGAAGCCCTGGAGGAAAGTTCTGCTGAAGCGCAAAAAAAGCAAACCCGAGTACAGGCAACCGCGACAGTGACAGCCGCAGATTACGGCAAGTATGGCAGATGGCTTCAGATGCGTGTCACGGATACCGATACAGGCAAGATACGAGTCAATGTACGACTGCCTTTGGGTGTTGTGAAAGCCGGTCTAAAGATGGGGATGCGCTTTGTACCAGAGGCTGAAGGGCTCAGCAAGGAAGACTTGCTTGCTGCTATTGATGATGGAGCAGTTGGAAAAGTATTCGATTTGTACGATGACAAAGATGGTGAGCACGTAGAAGTGTTTATAGAGTAGACTGAGCGGTTTTTTACCCCGTAACCTTCAAAGATAAACAAACAACAGAGTTATAGAAGGAATGTTGACCCTTTCCTTTCTATATCCTGTTGCCGGAAAGCGAATACGATATGGAACAAGAAGTGATGGAAAATAAAAAATGGGCAAAACCATTTTTCACAATGTGGTTTGGACAGGTTTTTTCGATATTGGGCAGCAGGCTGGTTTCTTTTGCATTGGTCTGGTGGTTGACGGAGAAGACCGGTTCCGCAACGATCCTGGCGACATCCACCATTATGATTTATCTCCCGCAGATCTTTTTAGGTCCTTTTGTTGGCGCACTGGTTGATCGTTGGAACCGCAAATTGGTTTTGATTATTGTCGACGCGGCAGTAGCGCTGGCTACCCTGGTGTTAGCTCTGCTGTTCTGGCTGGATGTGATAGAAATATGGCATATTTATGTGCTGGTATTCTTGCGTTCATTGGGTGGGTGTTTCCACTTCCCAGCCATGCAGGCTTCAATCTCAATGATGGTTCCTGATAAACATCTTTCACGCATCGCCGGGATCAACCAAATCCTGGATGGCGGTGTAAGTATTGCCGGACCTGCGCTGGGAGCATTGTTGATGGGATTGATCCCGATTCAGGGCGTATTGGCTGTGGATGTGGTTACTGCTGTGATCGCTATTGTCCCGCTATTTTTCATCGTGATTCCGCAGCCGAAAAACGGAAAGCCCAAAGTAAAAATTACTCCGAAGGTTGTCCTGGAGGATGTGGTGGAGGGTTTCCGCTTTGTGAGCAAATGGCGTGGGATGATGATTATGCTATCCGTCGCCATCTTCCTCAATCTCATTTTTGCCCCAATCGGCAGTTTCATACCCTTGCTGGTCACAGAACATTTTAAAGGTGATGTGATGCAGCTTGGTTTGCTTGAATCCATCATGGGTGTGGGTATGATTGGGGGCGGGCTGCTATTGAGCATTTGGGG
>CAYRRA010000171.1:0-9484 GCA_964426355.1 uncultured Anaerolineaceae bacterium | reverse complement strand
AGCGGGGAGTGGATTCGAACCACTGACCTCCGGGTTATGAGCCCGACGAGCTACCTCTGCTCTACCCCGCAATGATGGCATCATTATAATACAGCAATTAAATACCGTCAAGGATTGTATTGACAAAATAGAATATTTGTTCTATAATACAAATATCGAACATCCGCTCGCACTTTCAGGTGAGTTGGTAAGGAGTCTTGTCATGAACCTCTCAAAAGTTGGTCAAATTGTGTCTCTTCCCAAAATCCATTTACGCTCTTCGCTGGTCTTTGGGGCGATCATACTGATCGCGTTATTCGCATTCGAGATTTTCAATTACAGCACAACGGAGTTTGCCTTGCACGATCTGTTAGGCGATTTGCGTTTTATCGGCATTCGCTGGGCAACCATTTTGACGGTTGCGTTCTGCGGCATCGATTTTGCCGGGATTGCGCGCCTTTTCACCGCCAACGGCGAAGACGACCACCGCGAAACCTGGTATCTATTCGGTGCATGGCTGTTGGCAGCCACCATGAACGCTTTGCTCACCTGGTGGGGTGTCTCTATGGCAGTTCTGACTCATAATATTCAAAGTACATCTGTCATGGCAGCAGAAACCGTTGTAAAAATCGTTCCTATCTTTGTGGCGGTCATGGTCTGGCTGATCCGCATCCTCATTATCGGGACCATTTCTTTGAGCATCAACCATTTGCAGGGTGCCACAAGGTCTCCCCGCGCTACAAACCGCGCCCATTCTTCCGCCAGTTCATCCCCTACTGGCTCCTCAACACCGGGGCAGTTGTATCCACGCCCAGGGTATAGCACAGCGCCTCGCGCCCAACGCAACCTGAACACATCCCCTGCCAGGGAATCAAATTATTCCAATCCCGGTTCGCGAGATGGTTCATCCAACAGCTCAAGCGGAACGCAAAGAAACTTCTCCTGATTTCAAGGTAGAACTCATCCCAAGAAGACCAACCAGAGGCTGCCAGCCATCCACGTGGCAGCCTTTTATTTTCAGACGATTTACCAGTTGACCGGCTGTGGGTGTTATAATTTCGGGGTTGTAAAAATAGCACAGGCTTCAATCGACACGAAAACATGGCACTCAACTCACCCATCTTTCTTTTCTACTTCCTGCCCGTTTTTTTGTTGGTCTACTGGATGGTCGGGAAGCGGGGGCGAAATCTGCTTTTGCTTTTCGCCGGATTGATCTTTTTTTTCTGGTCTGACCCGGTCTATTTTCCCGTTATTCTGCTGCTCTTATTCTTCAATTTTCTATCGGGTCGCTGGCTGGGGAACGATGCCCGCACAGAGCAGCAAAAACGCTGGGGAAGCATTTTCTCCATCCTCATCAACCTGGCAGTTTTGTTTTCATTCAAAATCTATGCCACATACTGGCAAGAATTACTTGCGCTGGCTGCACAATGGAACATTCAATTACCCTCTTCGGCAGAGGGGTATCTCAGAAAAATTGTTGGGCTGCCGCTCGGTCTGTCGTTTCTGGTCTTTCAATCCATCAGCTATCTGGTGGATATCACCAAAAAACGAACTGCGCCCTCAAAAAACCTGCTCAATTTCGCCAACTATTTCCTGCTCTTCCCAAAAGCGATCGCCGGACCCATCGTGCGGTATCGCGAAATCGCCGATCAACTGAAGGATCGCTTATTCGCTCTCCCTCAGGTTGCGCAAGGTCTCAGGCGGTTTGTGATGGGGTTTGCCAAAAAAGTGCTCATCGCCGACCAACTGGCTTTCATCACCGACCAGGGATTGTTCCTGCAGCCGCCCGACCAGATTCCTGTGGCGGTTGCATGGCTGGGCATCATCGCTTACAGCCTGCAAATATCTTTTGACTTTGCAGGGTACAGCGATATGGCGATTGGGCTCGCCCAGGCGTTAGGCTTTCGTTTCGCTGAAAACTTCAACTACCCCTACATTTCTACCAGCATCGGCGAATTCTGGCGGCGCTGGCATATCTCGCTTTCCACCTGGTTCCGCGACTATGTCTTTTACCCACTGGAGAGGAAAAAACGTTCAACCCGTTTTCCGATGCAAACCGTAAATATCCTCATCGTTTTCGCCCTGACAGGTCTCTGGCATGGGGTCACACCCGGCTTCATCGTCTGGGGCATTCTGCACGGCGCAGCTATTGCCTTTGAACAAAGCAGTGCTGGTAAATGGTTGAAAAATACCCGCAAACCTCTCCAGCATATCTATACGCTACTTATCCTCACCATCGCATGGGTCTTTTTCCGGTCGCCCAGTTTGTTCTACGCGCTTAAGTATCTCAAAACCCTGGTCGGGTTCTCCAACGCTGTCAACCCACTGCCATTTTATGCTTTACCCCCCATCTCAGCATTCACCTGGCTGGCTCTCTTCAGTGGGTTTTTATTGAGCATACCCGTTTTTCCAAAAATCAAAGAGTCCCTGCTCCATCTCACTTCTCAGAAGACTTCCCGCAGTCTCGCTTGGGTTGGCGACCTGCTTCTCTTGATCCTCTTCGTCATCGCAGTAACCGTACAAGCCGGGAGCACCTATCAACCTTTCATTTACGGTGAGTTCTGATGCAAAAGGAAACGCTTCGTCACCTGCTTTTCACCATTTGCCTGTTGGGGTTGTTATCAATTCCCCTCTTTACACCTCTGCCATCCCTGGCACAGTTTTGGGACATGGAAAGCCGTTACCTGGAAGGTGTGCCGGTTTTAAGTATTTACAAAGCCTTGCTTAAATTCCCGCAAAGCTTTCAAGACTATTTCAAAGACCACTACTTGCTGCACAACCAACAGGTTGAGGTTCTGCAGACCTTGCGGCTCGAGGTTTTTAGTGAAAAAAACTTCCCCAATGTGCTCATCGGTGAGGAGAATTGGCTCTATTACACCGGCGAGGGCAACATCAGTGACTACCAATGCGTTTCGCTATTCACGCCCTCCGAGTTGGATGCCATTGCCAACCGCCTGGCAGACATCCATGCCCAGCTGTCCAGCCGCAATATCCAGTTTCTGCTCGTGATCGCCCCCAACAAAGAGAGCATCTATCCCGAATACCTTCCCGCAGAGGTCAGGCAAATCGGCAGCACCTGCCGTATCGATCAAGTCCTGACCGTCCTACGCGAGCAAATGGATATCCAGGTGCTTGACCTGCGTGCCCCTCTGCTCGAAGCCAAATCCTCACACCAGGTCTATCACCGCACCGACACGCACTGGAACGATTTTGGCGCTCATCTAGCCAGCCTGCAAATTCTCTCGCTGGTGCAAGAGCACTTCCCTGCGATCACCACCCACCCACTGGAGGATTACCAGCAGGAAACCCAGGAATTCCAGGGCGACCTGGCGCAGTTTTTGCCATTTGACACTCGCTTTTTAGAGCAAAAAACTGTGCTGTCTCCCCTCATACCAACCCCAACCACCATCACCGCCGGGGAAGGCAGGACAATCAATGCCAATACCCCCGATTCCGGTTTGCCCAGGGCAATCATCTTTCGGGATTCCTTTACGGACGCACTCATCCCATTTCTTGCACCCCAGTTTGAAGGGGTGACCTTCATCCATTCATTCGCCGTCGACCTTGAACTGGTCGATGAACAGCAACCGGATATCGTCATTTATGAGCTTGCCCAGCGTTACCTTTATATGCTCCTTGAGGATTGGGAAAGCTGAGAGATCCCCAAAAAGGCGGCGGTCTACATACCTCATTCAACTTTTTCAAGAAGTTAGGAAAATTAAACCCTCTTCGTTCTGCCGGGTTCCACCGGGCGGTCAGGGTTGGCTGGTGCATGTCCTCGGCGTACCCGTTCTTCCTGCCGGATGAGCTCAAGGGCGTCCCAAAGTGTGGTCACACCCACAATCCCCATCACTGCCGACCATAAATCACTTTGCAAAAGCAAGGAAATCAACAAAAAGAACAATCCCAAAATGCATACATAAGGGATTGGTTTTGTGCCATATCGGAAATTTAATTTACGCACCGCCACATGCCCGAAAGCGATGGTTCCCAATGTAACCGCAGCTAAAATCGGTGCTGCCCATTGCAACGTCACCGCATACCACCTTTCTGTCCCCTCTTCGTATGCCTTTGCAGTTCCAATTGACTCTGTCTTCGCTCATTGACCGGGAATAAGCCGCGCTCGGCTCTCCTTGCCTGCTCAGGTAATTCCATCGCGCCCCACAGGATCGACCCACCAAAAATGCCCAGAACAGCGCTGAGGGCAAAACTTTGCACCAATAACCCCATCAGGACGATCATCAGCCCCAACAAGCCTACCCACTTTTCAATGCGGGCGCCAACGGCATACTCAAGCTTAATAACCCAGAAGAAGCCAAAGCCGATCAATGCCAGCATGAAAATGCCTAAAAGGATACCTGTCAGGTTCATTCCGCATTCCAATCCAATCAAAGAATTCATACGGATTCTATCAAAAATAATCACAAAAAAACGAAAGACTCTCTTTATAAAAGATAGAGGTTGTCCTGAGCTATACAAGACAACCTCTAAGGGATATTCAAATTCCTGCCCAACAACCAGGCAGAGGGTCATAAACCCAGGCGGGTGCGGTTATCCCAAACCAAACAGTTTGCCGCCCTGGAAGATGATGAAAGCCAACAGCCAGGCGAGAACCAACTGCCCGATCACGCTTACCCACATCCATTTTGCGCCGAGCTCTTGCCGTTCCGCAGCGACTGCCACCATACAGGGCGTGTAAATCAGGACGAAGACCATGTAAGCCATTGCAGCCAACGCACCATGACCGCCGCTGGATTTCTCAAAACCATCACGCACCGCCTGCATCAGCGCAGTGGGTTCTGGCTCTTCTTCTTCGCTAAAAAGGTTCACGCCGATAATCAAAGGCAGTGATTTAATCGTATCCACGGTTGCCCCAATGAAAGATGTGACAATCTCCCCAAGATCGGTGAAGAATGTTGTCGCTTCAGCTTCTTCCTCTGCTTCTTCAATTGCATAAACCTGCCCCATGGTGCTGACAACCACTTCCTTTGCCACAAATCCAGTGATCAACGCGCTCGAAGCTTCCCAACTTCCAAAACCCAATGGCTTAAAGACCGGGGTAATTACCTGGCTGGCGCCGGCAAATGCGCTGTTGTTCACATCGGTATCGGCAAACCCGCTATCGCCCTTTACCGGGATCGCCATCAACACCCATAACAGGATGCTGGTAGCCAGGATGAGCGTCCAGGCTTTCCGAACAAAAGCACCGGTGCGTTCCCACATGTGGAACCAGATGCCGCGCAGGGTTGGCAGGCGATACGGCGGCAGTTCCATCACAAACGTTGATTGCTCTTTTCCTTTAAACAGCGTATTCTTTAGAATGATGCCGAGAAAGATGGCGACCAGGATCCCCAATAGATACAGGCTGAAGACAACCGCACCAGAATTTTGAGGAAAGAAAATTGCAGCAAACAAAACATACACCGGCAGGCGAGCGCCGCAGCTCATGAAAGGCACCAAAAGACCGGTCAAAATCCGATCTTTTTCATTTTCAAGAGTACGTGTGGCATAAAATGCGGGCACTGTACAGCCAAATCCAACCAGCATTGGCAGAAAACTTTTCCCATGCAACCCCAATGCATGCATCAAACGATCCATCACAAAAGCTGCGCGAGCCATGTAACCAGAATCTTCCAAAATCGCAAGCGCCAGGTAAAGGAACATCAACACTGGCACAAAAACCATCACGTTACCCACACCTGCGATAATTCCATCCAGAAACAGGCTTTCCACCCAGGAGCCACTTAACCCGAGTGCGCTTAAAATCGCAACCACCCAATTGGTGATTGGTCCGCCGATTACTCCGTCTACCCAATCCAGGAAAGGCGCTGAAACATCGGAGGTAAGTTTAAAGACCACCCACATCGCAGCCAGAAAAATCGGGATACCCAACAAGCGGTGAGTAACCACCCGGTCAATCTTGTCAGAAACCGTCAACCGATTTTCAGCGGGTCGTTTGACCACCTCACGAACCAACCCGTTGATCCAGCCATAACGACGATCTGCAAGTGCCACATCCACATCGTCGCCAAAATGTTTACCGAGGTTTAAAATGCTCTTTTCTGCTTCCACCAGCAAAGCATCTCCGCCCTTAAGAACGGTCAGACGCTCTTGCACATCTTCATCACCCTCCAGCAGTTTAATCGCCAACCACCGCGCTGGATAAGCTGACGTCACTGCAGGGGTTTCCAGAACGCGATGAACCATTCTGTTGATCTCTTCTTCAAATTCGCGCCCATAATCAATTTTGAAATTCGACTTCATTGCAGGAAATGTAGTGCTCATTTCATTTTCTCCTCAGCCACATGAATAATAGTTTCTACCAGCGAATCAATCCCCTCTCCTTTGCAGGCAATAGTTCTCACCACAGGCGACTGAATCGCTTTCGCAAGCTGCTCCTGATCAATTTTTATGCCGCGCGCATCGGCTACATCCGACATATTCAGTGCAACAATCATCGGCACACCCAACTCTAGAACCTGTACCGCCAGGTACAAATTTCGCTCCAGGTTTGCTGCATCCAGAACCGTGACCACAGCATCTGGCTTTTCATTCAGAATATAATCGCGTGCAATCACCTCTTCAGGTGAAAAAGCAGTTAAACTATATGTCCCTGGTAAATCCACAACTTTGATGCGGTATTCACCTTGCTGGTAAATGCCTTCCTTCTTTTCCACCGTTTTACCGGGCCAATTACCTACATGCTGATGAGAGCCGGTCAGCACATTGAAAACACTGCTTTTCCCAGCATTAGGGTTGCCAGCCAAGGCGATATGGAATTCCTTCATGTTATGACTCCTGATTTAAGATAGGTTCAACTAAAATCCTGTGTGCCATTCCCCGCCCTATCGCAAGACGCGAATTGCGCACTTCCAACAGCAACGGTCCGCCCGCATCTTGTACGATCGTCATTTCAACGCCTGGAGTCAAACCCAATGCGCTCAAGCGGCTGCACATACAAGCTCCAGCTCTAACCTTCGCTAAACGGACACGTTCACCTTTTGCCACCATCGACAAGGGAATAAGACAATGCTTCATAGGGTATGCTTTCTAACCAAAATATCTTTGGCTTCGTTTTTTCTGAGCGAGAGATGGTAATCTTTCACCACGTAATCAATCGGGTCCCCCAAAGGCGCAACCTGTTCAACAAAAATGGTCTCACCAGTTACAAGACCCATCGCCATTAAGCGCTGCCGAACCGCGCCCTTAAAGTTGATCTGAACGATCATACCGCTTTCACCAGTCTTTAACTGACTGAGAGGAATGTGATTTTCTGCCACTTGTTTCTCCTTTTGATAACCTCGGGTGAAACCCCCAAAGGTGTTGGAATAGTATTAATGCTAGTGCACAATGTTTATTAGTATATACTATCTTTTATTATTAGTAAAGTAATAAACAAAGAGATTTATGACAAATAGTGATTTATTGATGGAAAAAATGGGACAGATTTCCGGTAATACAGTTAGTACATCGTAAAATAAATTGGTAAATATTTTGACAAAAATTGCCAAATGGTGGAAAATAGCAGGATGAAAAAACAACATGTACAACTCACACAAACCGACCGAGAGTATCTGGAAACCCTGATCAGCAAGGGGAAATTGAGAGCCAGGTCATATCGTCGAGCACTCGGATTATTAGAACTGGATCGTGGAAAAACCTATTCAGTGGTAGCTGAGACGTTAGGGGTAGCCCTTCCTACATTGTCCCTTTGGGCAGCACAATACCGAGAAAAGGGTTTGAAGATGCTGGACGATCAGCCTCGTCCAGGCAGACCAATCAAGATCAGCGGCGAACAACGTGCAAAAATCACAGCATTGGCTTGCAGCGAACCACCAGAAGGCTATGCACGCTGGCACTTGCGGCTTTTGGCGGATAAAGCAGTCGAACTGGGTTACTGTGATGAGATTTCTCATACGGAGGTGGCAAACATTCTCAAAAAACGAACTGAAACCCCATCTCAAGCGAACCTGGTGTATTGGGAAACTGGATAGTCGGTTTTTGGCTCGGATGGAGTTAATTTTGGCGCTTTCCGCTTTGCCCTATGATCCGGATTATCCAGTGGTCTGCAACGATGAACGTCCCTGCTTCCTGATTGGCGACAAGATCGAATCGGTTGCAATGCAAACGGGACAAGTGCGCAAAGAACATTACGCTTATGAGAAGAATGGTTCTTGTGCTTTACTGGCAGCTATTGAACCGCTCACCGGTAATCGGTTGGCGCAAGTTCATTCGCGGCGCACCAAAAAAGAATACACCTTGTTTTGTCAGGCTTTGGCAGCTGAATACCCGAATGCCATCAAAATCCGGTTGGTACAAGACAATCTCAACACACATGATATCAGTGCCTTTTACGAGAATCTTCCAGCCGATGAAGCCCAGGCTTTAGCAGAACAGTTAGAGTATTACTTCACACCCAAATCTGCCAGATGGCTCAACATGATCGAGATCGAATTTTCTGCACTTTCACGGTTATGTTTGGATCGTCGAATATCAAGCCTGGAACTGCTTGAACGAGAAGTTCTTTCCCTTGTCTCTCAACGCAAAGCGGATAATATCAAGATCTCTTGGCAGTTCTCTGTGAAAGCTGCTCGCTCTAAGCTCAATTCGCATTATATTAAGGTTCTGTCAGATAATGATAAATTTAAGGATATTTAGTTTACGGCGTAATAAACCTCTCTTCTCAATTGGATAGTTCATTGTCTTTTTTACATCAAATCAGCAAATTCCTTGTAAGATAAAAAGCTTTAGATTATCAAAAAACCAGTCTAAAACCGCAAATTTGATTACATTCAAAGAACACATATTCGCATGGACGAAGTTGCTTGACTCTTAGATGGGAAGGGATAGAATTAACGTAGCGATGAGGCTCGCTAGGATTTGTTCAAACCGTCGATCACGGCTGATAGCTTCTGTCAGTGCCAATGCATAACAGAAGATTTTTCTTAATAAAACCCAGTCTTTGGAAATCTATTTTAGAGGAGTATCGAATGACCAGTATTGACTTTGTTCACGCACGTGAAATTCTCGATTCACGTGGAAATCCAACCGTAGAGGTTGACATCACCCTGGATAGCGGCGCTTTTGGCAGAGCTGCTGTTCCCTCCGGCGCATCCACAGGCATCCATGAAGCCCTGGAATTTCGAGACGAGGATAAGACCCGTTACAATGGTAAAGGCGTCTTGAAAGCTGTAGACCATGTCAATAAGGATATTGCAGATGCCATCTTCGGGATGGATGCTCTGGATCAATCAGCCATTGATAAGGTAATGCTTGATCTGGATGGAACCCCCAGTAAAAGCAAATTTGGCGCGAATGCGATTCTTGGGGTTAGCCTGGCAGTTGCGCGCGCTGCAGCTGATGAAGTTGGTCTTCCTCTATACCGCTACCTGGGCGGTATAACCGCAAAACTTCTCCCCGTGCCCATGTTCAACATCCTGAACGGCGGCGTGCACGCAAACTGGCAGGGCACTGACCTGCAGGAGTTCATGATCGCTCCGGTTGG
>CAYRRA010000170.1:0-9510 GCA_964426355.1 uncultured Anaerolineaceae bacterium | reverse complement strand
TTATATATCAAAGTGCCTGTTTTTCGTTAAGTGCTCAACTCCGGTTCAGTATTTATGTCACCATCATTCAATAAACTCATTCTGGTTCCAGATAGGCGCAGCATGAAAGAATTGTGATTTCTATGGCTCCACCAATACGCCCTCCCCTTTAAAAAATTCTCAAAGGAATTGAAGCTTCATTTTCAGGCTATCTATATCACCAGGTAAAGGTTCTGTGAACTTACGGGATAAAAAATGGTTTCGTTGATATACTAAGAATGATGGATTCCAAGTCCCCCTCCCTTTTGCTTGTGGTTAATGATGAAAGCAAAGTTTCACGTCTGATTGCTGCCTTGGAATCAGACGGGTACCACTTTCAAAAACTTACCTCGCTGGATTATCCCCTTCCTGAACCACGAGATGCCCCCCCAGACCTCGCAATTTTATGGTTTCCTTATGCTTCTCCAGAAGCGTTAACATCCCTGGAAAAAGTAATTCTTCAAATCCGTGGTTTCGGTAAAACCGGCGAACTTCCCATTTTACTCATTATCGATCAATATGGATCTCACTGGGTTGAACCTGGTTTTCGACTGGGTGTCACAGATATTCTGACCCGCCCGATTCATCCGTTGGTATTAAGGCAGCGAGTACGTCTGATATTACGCGCCAAACAAACCGAGAGAGCGATCGCGCAACATGAATTAACCGAAAAAGTACTCAATTCAGAACGGCAACGCCTTTTTACTCTGCTGGATTTGTTGCCAGTTTATGTCTTTTTGAAGGATAAAGATTTTTCCATCATTTTTGCAAACCACACATTTAAAAAACTATTTGGTGAACCCGCAAATCGTACTTGTTATCAAATGTTACAAGATCGGGCAATGCCTTGTGTGGATTGCGCTTCTGTGCGAGCAATGCAAAAACAATCCAGACAGGAGTGGGAATGGCGGCGTCCTGATGGACGTACTTTCATGGTTTACAACAGCCCATTTGTGGATAGCGATGGAGAGATCCTTGGTCTGGAAATAGGGGTCGATATTACCGAACGCGTACAAAGTGAAACCGCATTGCAGCAAGAAAAAGAACGGTTTCGAACCATCGCTGATTTTACCTATGACTGGGAATACTGGATTAGCCAGGAAGGAGTTTTACTGTATAACTCCCCCGCGTGTGAACGAATCACGGGTTGGCGTGTGGATGAATTTGTGAACAACCCTGATAAACTACTTTCAATTGTCCACCCTGATGATCAGGTAGCGATGAAAGAACATTTCCAACGAGAGAGAGACTCGGATGAAATTTTCACCCTCGATTATCGGATCATGACCGCTTCTGGTAAAGAAGCCTGGATTGGGCATGTTTGTCAACCAGTATACAATAACGATGGCAAGCCAATGGGAAGGCGGGCTAGCAATCGTGATATAACCAATCGAAAAATCGCAGAACAATCATTGATGCGTGCAGATAGGCTGGCAGCCATGGGTCGGCTCGTGGCTTCATTGGCTCATGAGATCAACAATCCCTTACAGGCAATATACTCAAACATCGAACTGGTGCTTGATTTTCCTCTGGAAGAACAGGAACGTGATCAAAATCTGCAGATCATTCGCAAAGAAATCGAACGGTTGATGAATATCAATAAAAGTATTCTCGAATTTTCCCGCCCTCACATCATGGATGTCAAACCAGTTCATGTGCGTGATGCAATTGAACGGGCTATTTTTTTGGCAAACAAACAACTGAAGGAATCAAATGTGCAGGTTCTTTTACATCTTCCAGAAAACACTCCTCAGGTAATCATCTCCGCGGACCAACTTTGTCAGGTAAGCTTAAATTTATTGATTAACGCAATAGAACAGATGCAAAGCGGTGGGCGTTTAGAAATAACCTCCACCACAATTCAAAATCAGGTTGAAATTTCATTTTCCGACACAGGACAGGGAATCCCGCCAGAGAAATTAGATCTAGTTTTTGACCCCTTTTATACCACTAAACAAAATGGAAATGGTTTGGGTCTTTCAACCAGTCAAAAAATCATACAGCAATACGGGGGGGAAATAAGCGCAAAAAGCAAACTGGGACAGGGAACAACCTTTTCGATCCGCTTGCCAGCACAAAACAATCAATCCACATCTGCCGTTGGAGATCCATCATGAACGAAACCAATTTCCATCCCTCCTTTGTTCGCATTCTGATCGTGGACGATGAAGAAAACACACGCAGTGCAATCAAACGCGCCCTGGAATTACTTGGTTATCAAACCGAGGACGCCGCAAATGGAAGTCAGGCTATTTCATGGTTGTCCCGTGCCAGGTTTGATCTCGTCTTATTAGACTTGAACATGCCTGAAGTTAATGGGGTTCAAGTGATGGACTACATTCAAACCAATCAACCTGGTTTGGCGGTTATTGTATTAACTGCACATGCCACGTTAGACAGCGCGATCACTGCAATCAAGACAGGTGCAGTAGACTATCTTCTAAAACCGCAGAGCATTCAAGATATACACAAAGCGATCCAGCACGCTATCAAAACACGATCGACCGAAAACCATCGCCAGGAATTGATCAGCATCATTGAAAATACCCTGAATCAATTGAAATCGAGCAGTGAGCAGCCAGACAAACAAAAGACTTCATTTTTGCCCGATCAAACGCAAAAACCAAAGCTCATTTTGAATGCGGAAGAAATGACCGCCACCGTTACTCAAGGTTTTCCTATAGAAACCCGAACTGTAAAACTGACATCAGACCAATTTGCCATTCTCGCGCACATGAATCAATACATAGATAAACTGGTCAGCAATGTGCAGCTTGCGGAAATGGCATTGAAATATAAAAACCTGAGCCCAAATGAAGCGGATCAAATTATTCGTCCCCATATTTTACGGATACGCAAAAAAATAGAATTAGATCCCGAAAATCCTGTCCTGATCCGCACAATTCGCGGAGCCGGATATCTTCTTTCTTCCCAACAAATATTTGCCCGAATAGATTGATCGATTTTCCTTTTGGTAAGGTACAACCGCCTTACTAAGAGGTTCTCATTGCAATGGATTAGAAATCAAACGGTTATCATACTGTCATTTCCATTCCATTCCACCATGTTATGCTTGGTATCTATTAATCCACTCAATTTTTGGAGGAAAAAATGTTTGATACTGGCAATACTGGCTTCATGCTGGTCGCAACCAGCCTGGTCATGCTGATGACACCCGGTCTGGCTTTTTTTTATGGCGGGTTGGTTGGAAGAAAAAATGTTTTGTCCATTATGATGCAAAGTTTTGTGTCCATGGGCTGGACTACCTTCCTGTGGTGGGCAATTGGATATTCTCTCGTTTTTAGCGGCGGAGAAGGCGGCGTTATTGGAAATTTAAACCATGCTTTTCTGTCAGGTATTTCCCCTTCAGATGCGGTGTCAGTAAACAATAATATTCCCCTCCTGGTATTTATTGCATATCAAATGATGTTCGCGGTGATTACACCGGCGCTTATCACAGGCGCATTTGCCAACCGCATCCGTTTTAATGCATACATGATTTTTCTGACATTATGGTTAATTTTTGTTTATTTCCCAGTAGCGCACATGGTTTGGGGGGGTGGTTTGTTCGCCTCTTGGGGTGTGCTGGACTTCGCAGGCGGCACGGCAGTGCACACCACCGCAGGGTTTGCTGCACTGGCTTCCGTTTTGTTTGTCGGTAAACGAAAAGTCATCGATAAAGCGCCTCACAGTATTCCATTGGTGGCATTAGGCACCGCACTGCTTTGGTTTGGCTGGTATGGGTTTAACGCTGGTAGTGAACTGCGCGTGGACGGAATTACCTCGCTGGCTTTCATTAATACCGATATCGCAGCTTCAATAGCAGCTCTCACCTGGTTGATCATCTCATGGATTACCGAGAAAAAGCCAAAGTTCGTCGGGTTACTGACCGGGGCTGTTGCAGGGCTGGTTGCCATCACCCCTGCTGCAGGTTATGTCAGCATTACCGGTGCAATTATCATTGGGCTAATGGCTGGGATCGTTTGCTATCTGGCGGTGGAATGGAAAAACAAGCGCCAGTTGGATGATGCGTTGGATGTGTGGGGTGTGCATGGCGTGGGCGGTGTGTTGGGCTGTATCGCTACCGGTTTGCTCGCCACAAAAGTTTGGAACCCGGCAGGAGCGGATGGGCTGTTCTTTGGCGGCATGAATTTCTTCTTAATGCAAACATTAAGCGTAATCATTACAGCAACTTATGCCTTTGGTTTCAGTTATGGCGCGCTGTGGTTGATCAATAAAATAGTTCCGGTAAAAGTATCAGAAAAGGACGAGTTGGAAGGGCTGGACGAAGCCATGCACGGTGAATCAGCTTACGAGATGATCTGATTCTGAGGCTTGCGGGTTCTTTATAAAAGGTTTTGTAGCGATATTGAGCAAAATGCGCTCAATATCGCTGCTTTTTTCATTTCTCCGTGTTATGGGCTGCCGAAATCAGCGGTGACATAAACCGCGTAAGTGCTCTCGGTGTACCAGAACACGCCAATACCTACCTGGGTGAACAATGGGCTGAGCATGGTTTCGCGATGAGATGGGCTATCCAGCCACATCTGGATGCAGGTGGCAGGATCACCGCCCGCGAACAAGGTTTCGCCGGCTGCACTGAAGATATATCCCTGGGCGGAAATGCGCTGTCCAAAGGTGGTGTCACTGGTTCCGGTGTGACTGAAGAAATCGTTGATTGCCATGTCGGTGCTGTGACTGCGGGCTGCTGCCACCAGGCGCGGCTCCATCGTGAGCTGCCCGACACCCACCTTGGCACGTTCTGCATTGATTAATTCCAGCACCGCCAGTTCAAAGTTGATATCACCTGGACCGGCTGCCGGCACCACGGGTGTGGGCGGCATGGGAAAGACCGGTAAATCGCGCGCTTCCTGCGGGGCACTGAGCAGCTCTCCCCATATCCAGCAGTTTCCTCCATCCATTGCCATGCGCACCACCCACCATTCACCGTCTGGACTGACGCCTACCAGATCCACCCTTTCGCCGTTATAGAAACCGGTGACCACCTGGTATATGGTGCCCGGACCGGTACGGCAGTTGGCATTGACAAGCACGTCGGCTGTGTAGAGGATGGTACTGGTAGGAAACGGGGTATGAGTGGGCTCAGGGGTTGGTTGCGGCGGGGTTTGGTCAACGGGTGGCAGTACTTCCTCCAGGATCACGGGTGAAGGCTGTGCTGGCAAGGGGGTTGTTTCTGCTTCAGGCGACTTTTTGCAGCCCGCCAGGCAAAGCAATAAAAGCAACACACTCAACAGCCAAGCCATATACTTTGGATGCTGTGGCTTGAGTGTAACCCCCCTGGCGAAGCCTGGGATTGAAGGCTGTATCATATTCACTGATCCAAAATCTGCTGGACAATCTTTTTGATGATGGTCTCAATCCGCTGCTGTTGCAAATTGGAAAGCAGTTCATCTGGCAAGGGGGTAATGTGCCCCATCAATTCAGCGATGACGATAGTGCGGGCGACATGTTCTATGCGCTCCAGGTGGATCAACGCCTCCTCCAGGTTTTTGCCCACCGTCAGGCTACCGTGCTGACGGATCATCATGGCATCGTGATAGGGGATCAGCTCTCGGATGGCATCTGCTGTCTGGGGTGAGGAAGGCATTGCCAGTTTTGTGATGGGCACCTGCCCCATTTCTGCCAACATCTCCGGCAAGATATCCATGCGGATTTCAGGTCGGACTGCGGTGAGAGCGGTTGCGTAAGGTGGGTGAGCGTGCAGCACAGCGCGCACATCGCTGCGCTGGCGGTACACCTCCAGATGCATCGGTTGTTCTGATGTTGGATGCAAGGCTGGGTCTTCTGCCGGTTTCAACACTTTGCCAGAGGGGTCAATGACCAATAAATCTCCTGGAGAGAGGCGACCTTTACCGACGCCAGAAGGAGTGATCAGGATATTACCATCCGGCAGGCGCACCGAGATATTGCCATCGCTGGCGGTCAACAACCCGCGTGCATAAGTGACCTGACCTGCCTCCACAATGGCGGCGCGCAGGTCGGGTTCTGTTGTGCTGAGTGTAAAGCGAAGTTTGCTCATGGATATCTTTAGTCACACTCATTATATTCAGGAAATGGAGAAAGTGGGAGAAGAGATATTAATTCATCCAGGGCAGTGGATGCAGGTGTTCCTTTTACCTATGCGGATGGGAGGAAGGAGGTGAAGAGAGAAAAGTGCAAGGTGTGTGAAAGAAAGGTGATCTCTTGCAGGTTTGCGGCGAGCAAACCTGCCTGTGTTTGAGTGCGTTTAACCTGGATAATCTTCGTCAATGGGCAATGAAAAATCGCGCGACCACTCGTTCCATGAGCCCAGGTAGCTGCGCACGTTTTTAAAGCCTGCCATTTTCAATGTCATGAGCATGTTTGAGCTGCGTGCGCCTTTGAAGCAGTAAATATACACGCGCTGGTCAGGTGAGATACCGGCTTCCTGGCAGACCTGCAATACTTCATCTTGACCCTTGATCCAGGGGATGCCACCCTTGCGATACATCATGCGGTACCATTCGATCCATACCGCGCCAGGGATACGCCCCATACGCGGGCAGTAATCCACACCATAAGGTGAGGAAGTAGCGCCCACCCATTCGGCGTGGTCACGGCAGTCCAGCAGCATGATGGAGGGGTCATGGATGGCTGCCAGCACATCTTCAGCAGTGAGAATCTCGTCTGGTTGAATTTGTACGTCATAAATCGAGCGCGGGTGCTGTGGTATCTCATCGGTCAATGGCAATTCGGCGACACGCCAGGCGCGGAAACCACCGTGCAGCACGCGCACATCCTGGTGTCCCAGGTAATGCAGAAAAAAGCGCCCCCTGCAGGATTGCCCGTAACCGTTGTCCATTGCGTCTTCATAAATTACCACGCGGTCACTGCGGCAGATACCGCGTTCTTCTAGCTTCTCTTTAAAATAAACAGTCATTGCTTCAAGCCCGCCGTTCTCACGGGTTACCAGGTACGTGAAAATATCATGGATATTGACTGCACCAGGTAGATGGGCACGCGCATACAACTGTTCAGGGCGGGTGTCGATCAGGATGACTGACCCCTGCTGAACCAGGGTGTTCAGCTCATTACATTCGATTAGATACTTTTCTCTCACTTTTCTTATCCTTTTGAGTTGTTTAATTGTAAAAATTCGATATCATTATCAAAGAGATGTTGTTTTTTTTGACCACAAAATCGCCTGATCTACAGTAGAAGATATGCTTTCTTATGGGAATGAATGATGAAATAATTGTAGCATTTCATCCTGTATCGAGGATAAATATTCAATAAAAAAGAGGTCTTTCAATGGCATTTTTACAATGGAAAGAAGAATACAGTGTACAGGTTACTGAATTGGATCAACAACACCGTAAATTGATCGATCTAATTAATCAGTTGCACGATGCGATGGCTACCGGTTCCAGTAGCAAAGTGATGGGAGAAATTCTAAACGAGCTTTATCAATACACACAAACACATTTCAGCACTGAAGAGCAGCTTTTCCGGCAGTATAACTACCCTGGTGAACTGGTTCACAAGGTTGAGCATCAAAAATTTATCGAGAAAGTCAACTCCGTTCAGCAAAAATACCAGAAAAGCCAGATGGGTCTGAGTACTGACCTCATGATTTTTCTCAAAGATTGGCTCACTCATCACATCCTGGAGACAGATCAACGCTATTCTAGCTTTCTGAACAAGCAAGGGGTTCATTGATCTGAGGGGGAATTTGCTTCCCTTTAACAGTTGAAGGCGGGCAGGGCGAAATCCTGGCGCAACAATACCCAATCCCATCGACTGGATGATATCCTTTTGTAATACTGGATGAATAGCTTGTTGTAAAAAGGTGCATTTACATTTCTTGTAAAACTGGCACTTGAAATTGCCAGGGGGATATGCTATGCTATTTTTATAAGCTGGTGGTATTACCAGTATACCAGATGATCTCGGAGTTCCCATGACGATACAAATAGAACCGGTGGAAGTGCAGAGCCTTAAAGACGCCTGTATCACCCGCCTGGAAGGGTTGATCCTCTCCGGTGAAATTAAGATCGGGCAAAGACTGCCCCCGGAACGCGACCTGGCGGAAATGCTTAACGTCAGCCGACCAGTTGTGCATGAATCGTTGGTCGAGATGGAAGCGCGCGGTTTGGTCAACATTGCGCCGCGCAAGGGCGTTTTCGTTAATGATTTTCGCACATTTGGCTCGGTCGCTTTGCTCGAATCCCTGCTTGCCTTTCAGAACGGGCAGATTGATACAGGCTTCCGTGAAGATTTATGCGAGTTTCGCCTGCTGCTGGAATGTGAAACCGCCCTCCAGGCTGCCCGGCACAGCAGCGCAGAACAGCTTGCCAGTTTGGAAGAAATTCTACGTGCCGAGCAAGAGACTCTCCCCGGCGAGGTCAAAGCGCTCACCGAATTGGATTTTAAATTTCATCACGGCGTTGCCCTGGCATCCGGTAACATGGTTTACCCGCTCATCATCAGCTCGTTCAAGAGCGTTTATACCCACCTGACCGGGCTCTTTTTCAGCCACAACCCGCCCGAAATTCACCGCCGGGTTTTTCAATTTCATACCGACTTAATTTCCGCTATCCGCTGTCGGGATGAAACATCAGCCGCTGCCTGCATGAACGCGATGCTCATCCACGGCGCTCAGAATTTGCCCCACTAAAAAAGGAGTAAAAGATGGTAACCACTTGTGGACAAACTGAAACAAAAATCGAAAGCCAACCCCTCTATCAAATTAAGGCGCCTGACAACCTGTCGCCGCGCATCCGCTGGCTGCGTGATTATTACTTCAAAGGCGTCAAAAGGGCATGGAACAACGAATCGACCTCGTGGAGCACCGGTACCCCGTGGGATTTTCAATACGAGGAGATGTCTTATTACATCGTCCCAGAAACCTACACGTTCTTTTCGACCTTTCGCGGTGCTTTTCAGCAAACCGCAGAGCCGGTAAAACTGCACCCCGATTTTTGGCAGTGGAGCATTGTTGAACGGAAAGCCTGGTTTGTCAAAGAGGTGATGGTCAACTACCTGCCCCAGGAACTGCTGCCCGGTGAATTGATTGCCGGTGCGCGCTTCAACGTGTACACCTCCACCTGCCTGGATCGTAAACAAACACAGGAGTATGACCGCATGACACAGGGTAAAGACGGTACCCGGAAAGCGATCATCCGTTTTCATGACTATGGCTTTGGCAACGTGGGTGCAACTAGTGGGCATCTCATCCCTGATTACGCTGCTGTGCTGCAGAAAGGCTGGAAGGGTATTCACGCAGAAATTCAGCAGAGCTACAGCGCACTGTCTGCGGCTGATAAATCTGGCACCCGTGGGGCGCAACTGCGCGCTATGCTCACCGCAGCAGAAATGCCGCGCGACCTGGCTGCACGCTACAGCCAGCTTTGCAGCAACCTGGCTGATAAAGAAAATGACCCCGTCCGCAAGGTAGAGTTGGAGCAGATGGCTGCACTGCTGCTACGGGTTCCCTGGGAAACCGCTGAGATG
>CAYRRA010000169.1:0-9527 GCA_964426355.1 uncultured Anaerolineaceae bacterium | reverse complement strand
CATCTCGTCTTGACCTGAAACCGCCATCACTATCATCTCGTTCTTGTTTTTAGTTTTTTCGTTATGATGGATCAGGTTCTTTATGTGCTACAGAATCACTTTCTACTGTCCCGACAGGCATATTACTTACAATATTCATACTCTTGACAAAACAGGAGTGGGTGGAGGTGTTACTGCTCGGGTAAGAATTGCACATGCACTAGCCCGAGAAGGGCATCGCGTGAAAATGTTTGTAAATTGCCCCTCAAATGAACTTATTTCAAATGTTTCCTATGAGCATTTTTCAGAAATTAACCACGTAGATACGGACATCTTCATTGCAACCACCAGCGGGGGCGAGATGGACCTTTCTGGCATCCTGAACAAAAAGATCAATGCCAGGCTGAAAATCCTCTTTATTCATGGTGAACCTGAACCCATCGGATACGACGATCTTTCCTTCGATTATATTTACTCGCCAAGCAATTTTATTGCCCGATCTGTTGCCACCAGGTGGGGCATAGATGCCAACCACTTATTCGTCACGCATCATGGGATTGCCGAAGAGCTATTTTCCGAAGGAAAAATACTAAAACCTGTGCGTAATGAATTTCGATTAGTATATGCTGGACACCCCTCAAAAGGGTTGAATGCTGCCATTGAAATATTGCGCTCTCTACGCGCTTCTGATCCCCGCTTTTCTCTGGAAATATTTGGTGGCAACCAGTTATGGGGTCAAAAAGAAAATTTAACAATCAATGAAAACGGGGTTACTTTTCATGGTCTGATTGGACAAAAACAATTAGCCCAACAAATTCAAAAGTCCGGATTTTGTATCAATTTACAGAACCGCGAAGAACCATTTGGGATGGTGGTTACCGAATCAATGCGTGCTGGATGTGTCGTTATTGCAAGCCCAGTAGGTGCCTATCCTGAGATTATCCAAAACGGATATAATGGTTTTCTGATACCGGGAAATTCTGAAGAAACACAAACAAAAGAAATCGCTGTACAATTAATTCAAAAACTCGCCGATAATCATAGCTACAGGGAATATATCCGTAGGAATGCCTTGCAATCTCCATTAACCTGGCAAATGGTGGCAAAAACCTGGGAAGACCATTGGAATTGGGTTCTCAATCATTCCTCCAATCGTCATTTAGAGAGTTCAGGGTATATGAGTAGGTGTTCCATTTGTGGAGGGCAACTGTTAATGCTTGCGGATGGTCTCCACTGCATCGATTGCGGTCATTATCAGCGCTCGTTTAAGGATAATTTTTTACGCGACCGATTAGAAAGTAAGGGGTAGTTATGGAAAAGGCTAATATAAACAACCATCACATTGCGATTGCCATTTTTGCATGTAATGAATCCGGTGTCATTGAACGCACTATCCATTCGATTCAAAATAGTATGCGGAATTCCGACGCCCTCTTTGTCATTGCAGATAATTGCACCGACGATACCGCCCTTCGGTCACTGAGTTTGGGCGCAAATGTTTTCATTCGAAACAACCCCAAACATAGAGGAAAAGGCGCAGCGATTTCCTGGTTTGTAAAAGAACATTATCAATCTGTTCGCAATTTCGATCAAATCGTAATCCTTGACGCAGACAGCCTGGTACCTGCTAATTTTTTTACCCAACTCGAAACTCATCTCGCTCATAAAATGGCAGTTGGGCAATGCGCTCTCCTGCCGGTGGATTACGAAACCACGCCCCTGAGTCTTTTGATTGGTCTTTCAGACTTGATCGAACAAACCGTTTTCGACCGCATCCGTTCCAGGCTCGGTTTTTCCGTTCGTTTGCGTGGAACCGGTATGGTATTCGATCCGCGCCTGCTGTTAGATTTGTGCCATAAAATCGATACCGAGGTCGAAGATATCGTCTTGAGTTTATTGCTTGCTGAGCATGGTATCATCGTCAAATCTTTACCATCCGTTCAAGTGCTCGACCCGAAACCCAATAGTATCATCCCCGCATCTAACCAGCGCGCCCGCTGGTTTAGGGGTCAAATATCGGCTTTCTGGAAATACCGCCGCGATGTAATAAAAACCTTCTTCAGCGGGTTAAACGGCTGCTCTACCCTGTGCTCCATATTCCTGAAACCAAGATGGCTTCAATTGCTTATCCTCACCTGCCTGGGTTTCCTTTGCCTTCATTATCCAGTGGCTTCCATCTCATTTTTCTCTCTGGTTGCTATCCAGGTCATTCTCATCGTCATTGGTATCATCGGGCAGACCAACCGCAAGGTGTTTTTCAAATCACTCCTTTTTCTTCCGGTATTTTTGTTCATGTGGCTCATCGGGATTAAACTTTCCTTGAAATGCCTGCCCTGGTTACGGGTAAGAAGCCTTGCCCCTATCGACAGCGCTGAAAATGAGTTTATTCAGGAGCAGCTGGCTATTTTGAGTAAAGGTATGCAGTGAAAGTACGAGCCCATCCTGATACATCAATGGTTTATGACAGCGCAAACCGTGGTCCTCTAGCCATCGAGGAACTGATTGGGATCATCAAATATCGGGAGCTGATCGGGCAACTGATCAAGCGGGACCTGATATCGCGTTACAAACGCTCGGTGCTTGGTATTGCCTGGTCGATGCTCAATCCCTTCGGGACCATGATCATTCTGACAATTGTCTTTTCGAATATATTCAAGTCGATCGAAGGGTATCCGATTTATATCCTGAGCGGTCTGACTGCCTGGAATTTCTTTTCCCAAACCACAAATGCAGCATTAAATCAAAACGTATGGGGAAGCTCCCTTTTACACCGCATTTATATTCCTCGTACCGCATTCACAATCTCTGCGCTCGGCATCGGTCTGGTCAATATCTATATCTCGCTGATACCGCTCATCATCATCATGCTCATCCTTCGTCATCCCTTTCATTTAAGTTTCCTGTTCATACCCGTTTCGATTCTTATCCTGGCGGTTTTTTCGCTTGGTTTGGCGCTGTTCTTCTCAACCCTTGCGATTTATTTCCCTGATGTAGTCGAGATGTACAGTGTCGCATTAACCGCCTGGATGTATCTCACCCCCATCATATACCCCCCTGAAATCCTTTCGCTTCCACTTCGCAGCTGGCTCTTGAACTTAAACCCCATGTATTACTTTGTCGAAATCATCAGGCAACCGATTTACAACGGTGCACTCCCCTCTACTCAAATGCTGCTTATCGCATCTTGTATTGCTGTGATTACATTATGCATCGGGTGGATTGTCTTCACATGGAAAGCTAACGAACTGACCTATAGAACGTAGAAGAAATCAATGACAGCACAATCTCCGGCAATCATCCTGGAAAATGTTTCCGTTCGATATCGATCCCCTGAAGAACCTTACTGGTCCTTCAAGGAATTTGCCATACGAATGATCCAAAAAAAGGTAAAGATGAAAGATTTTTGGGCATTACAGGATGTCAACCTGACAGTCGAAAGAGGAGAGACGATTGGTATCATCGGACGGAATGGCGCTGGTAAAAGTACCTTACTGAAACTGATTGCCAGGGTGTTATCACCAACCAAAGGCAGGGTAATTACCTGTGGGAATGTTGCACCTCTTTTGGAATTGGGAGCCGGGTTCCACGCGGAGCTTACAGGGAGAGAAAACACTTTTCTCAATGGGGCATTACTGGATCACCCGATACGCGAGATTAAAGATCACCTGCCGGAAATTCTCGAATTTGCCCAAATCGAAAAATATATTGATGCCCCTCTGCGTACTTATTCCAGTGGTATGGTTGCACGGCTTGGATTTGCAGTCGCCACATCATGGACACCAGAAATCCTCATTCTGGATGAAATCCTTGCAGTCGGCGATGAAGAGTTTCGCCAGAAATGTCATGACCGGATGAAAAGTTTCCGCGAGAATGGAACTACAATATTATTAGTGAGCCATGACATGGCAACCATCCAAAAAATCTGCACAAGAGCCATCTGGTTGGAACAGGGCAGGGTTTTGGCATCCGGGGATGTGAGCGATATCATCAGGACATACCGTGAAAAAGCGTTATTTCCTGAACACAATCAATAACTATTCGGAAAAATAATGAACATCACAACAGGATTGGAGCTTTCTGCATGTATACCTTTCTAATTGGCGGTTATTTCGGGGCTGGAAACCTGGGAGATGAAGCCATCTTAGAGTGCATGCTGAAGGAGTTGCGGTTATTAGATAAGGACTTGAATTTCATCGTTACTTCATGGAAACCAGAGTGGATTGAAAAACAGCATCATGTTCAGTCCATCCATTGGAAAGACGTAACTGGGCTTTTCGATGCAGTACAAAAATCTGATTTGGTTATCCTGGGCGGAGGAGGGTTATTTCAAGACTACTGGGGGTTAGATCCAACAACTTATCTTCGTGCAAATGCCTGGGATATCACCGCTTATGGCAGTATCCCCCTTCTGGCAAATCTGAATAACACCCCTTCAATGATTTATTCTGTTGGGATCGGTCCCCTGAAGAGTGATCTTGCCCGCCAACACACAAAGATGATTTTTGAAAACTGCCAGGTCGTAACACTACGGGATCATGATTCATTATCACTGTTAGAGAAATGTGGTTATGATCTGAGCGATACCCAAAAGACTGCACCAAAAGTATTAGCTGACCCGGTTTTCTCACTCACGACTTCAAAAAAAGATGAAATCTTCGCTGATGAATATTTATCAGCAAATCGACTGTGTGAACCGAAAAAACGAATTGGCATCGTTTTACGCTTTTGGGATTTTTTGAGTCCACAGGAAGATTGGATAAAAAATATCTCCGAAGGCGTAAGGATGTTTCTGGAAACACATAACAACTTTGATGTCCTTTTGTTTCCATTTCATTGCAACAAAGAAAATGCCTACACGAATGACGATATTGCACTTGATAAGTTCGGCGCACTGCTCAATCTACCGGATCGTGTCCATAAAATTCAAATGCAATTTTCTCCGCGCCAATCCCAGGCATTGATAAAAAGGTGTGATCTGATTCTGGGAATGCGTTTGCATTCATTGATTATGGGGATCAACACGGGCACACCGATCATAGGACTTCCTTATGACCCAAAAGTCTCTTCCATGATGAAATGCGTTGGGCTAGAAGAATATTGCTGCCCATCACTGATGATAAACCCGGAAGAGTTATCCAGAAAATTGGAAAAAGGATTAAGCGAGCAAAAATCCATCCGGAAAAAAATGAGCTCATTCCAAAAAATAGCGGTTTTGGAAGTGAAAAGAAATGCATCGCTTGCCATTCAACTAGCAATGACAACCCCCAAAACCCCCACTTCCTTTCACCAAAATTTTATATTAAACCAGGCGAAGATCATCCATTCGCTGGATCGCCAAATAAGTCAGATCACTTCAGAGAATCTGCAACAACTCAACCATCAACATGAAATAATTGACTCCTTGAACCATCAAATCAACCAGATCACCTCCGAGAATCTTCTCGCCCTCGCACATAAAGATGAAGAAATCGGTTCGCTTTTCCATCAAAACAGTCAGCTGTCTGAAAAGATTAGAGATTTAGAAAACAAGATAAATGAAAATCTCGAAAAATTATCAACTCAAGACAAAGAAATCTCAAATCTCAATCATCAGTCAGCCAGGAGCAAGATTGAGATTAGAAATCTAAAAAAACGTCTGATGGAAAGTAGTCATCAATTGTCAGTTCAATCTGAGGAAATTTCTTCGCTGAACAAGATCATGGATTTACAAGACTCGATCATAAATGAGCACATCGAGAAAAGTCATTCCATTCAATCGAGACTGGAATACGACACATTCCATATCGCGGATTTAGAAAAAGAGAACCAAATATTCAAAGACCAGCTTAATTCCATCTATTCAAGCAAATCCTGGAAAATGATCGGATTCTATTACAATTTGATTGGCAAAACCCCCCTGAAGAATGTACGTCGTATCCTGACCCGTAAGCATAATCCCCCTCCACCGAATGAAAATTCAAAGATACCACCCATCCAAGCAGTAGAACAAGCCAATGACACAATCCTATCCGATGTAATTACTGCACTGAACGCCAGAAATGTGAAGGGGATATTTGTTGTTACGAGTACATTTGAGTTTGATAGAAAGATAAACCAACGGGGAATACACCTGACGAGGTTCTTAAGTCAAAAAGGTTGGGGGATTATTTTCATCGCATGGAGATGGTCAAAGGATCAGAAAATTCAAAATATTGGTAAAGAGGTCTATAAGAACGTCTTCCAAATACCGGTCGATACGCTGATTGAACAACCTGAATATTTCAGAGAAATCAAATCAGACCACAAATATTTTGTAATGGAATTCCCTTTTCCTGGTTTTCTATCGGTTGCTCTTCAGTTAAAAAACTCCGGGTACGAAATTGTATATGACATCATCGATGAATGGGAAGAATTTTTCAACGTTGATCAAGCCAGTTGGTACAAAAAGGAGTTTGAGCAGTCAATAGTCCTCAATGCTGACCATCTAACGGCAGTCTCTCAACCTCTTGCGGACAAATTTAAAGACATCAGAAAAGACATTACGATTATTCCAAACGGTTTTGACCCTGATTTGATTGGAAAAAATCACTACAATATTTCAAAGAAGAGCTTCGACTCAAACGAAATACATATCGGTTATTTCGGTCACCTGACAGCCTCCTGGTTCGATTGGGATTTTCTTCTTTCTATCTTAGAGCGCTGTAAAAAATATGAGCTTGATGTTAAATTTCACATTATTGGTCATGGTGAACCAAATCTGAAGGTTCAATTGGAAACCTATCCTGAAAATCTCTTCTTATATGGGCGCGTTGAACCTGGACAACTGCACACTTATGCAAAAAACTGGAATATCGCCATGATTCCGTTCAAACCAGGAAAACTCGCTGAATCTGTCGATCCGATTAAGATATACGAATATGCCTTTTTTGGATTGCCCGTTATCGTTACAGGCATTAAGCACCTGGAGAAATACCCCAATGTTCGAGTTGTCTCCGGTGTAGATGAATTTTTCAGAGCCATTTCTTTTTTCCGGGATACCGCCAGGCTATGGCAGGAAAAGAAGACCGACCCATTTTTGCAAAAGATTACTCAAACCCAATCAAAGATCACACTGTCAGATAAAATGATTGCAGATTCAACCTGGGAAGCGCGTTTCAGCAAATTTGTGAAAATCCTTGAGTCTAAAAAATGGATATTCTAGTCATCTACCAATTTTGTTCCTTTGGCGGCGTCGAGCGGGTCCTTCTTAATAGAGCCATGGCATTTAAGAGCCAAAAATGCAACATTACGATGCATGCAGGTTATTTACAAGATTTTGGGGCTCTAGATTCCTTTAAGGGGTATATCCGAAACAATCACCTCGACAATGACCTAATCCCATTTCTGATGCCAGGTGATTTTTCATTTTCAAAAAAAAGATACGATATCATTCTGATTATTGATACACCACAAATACTTGATAAAGCCAGTTCAGAGCCAAATGTTTTCATTGAATGTCATACCCCCTATATTGAGAACCGACAATATCTAAGGGAAATTCCTCAGAACATTAAAGGCATCATTGTCCCAAGTGCATCTTTTCGTTCCTTATTACAAAGTGAATTTCACGGATTGCCAGATATTTCTGTTCTACCTAATCCAGTGCCGGGTTTGTTTTATGAGACAAAACGAACTCAGAAGGTGTTTGGGAAACGACCAGTAACATACCTGGCGAGAATCGACGCGCTTAAGAATTTTTACGAAGCAGTACAGATTTTTGAGTCAATAAAGGAATATGAAGATTTGTTTCTGATGGTCATCGGGCAGGGGGAAACGGTAGATCAGAAATTATCTTTACTGGAACAGAAGAATCTGGTTGGGAATACGTTTCTACGGGCAAAAATTTCTTTTGATGATGTGCCAACACTAACCAATTTGGTCAGGCAGAATAGAGGCATATTTATTTCGCCCTCCAGGGGTGAGTCTTTTGGACTGAGTGTTGCCGAATTTATCTGTGGAAAGGTTCCTGTATTGATTTCGGATATCCCCGCTCATCAGGAACTCGTGAATGATGACGAGCGTTTTTTATATCCAATTGGAGATATCTGCTCAGCGAAGAAAAAGCTTACCAGCATCTTAAATGATTGGGATTCAATGAGCATTTCCATTGCTGCTTACGGAGAAAAATTCAAATACAGTTCTTTTATCAACAACTGGTTACTCTTCCTCAATGAATATGGATATAATATGGAATAATTCATCGCCCTGCTACAAGAGAAGACTTCAAGACTGAAAAGTATATTAGCCTCAACCGGAAGTGGTACGTCTCGCTAAAGATTGTTATTTAAATGAAGGGCTTTCCAATCAAAGGGGAGAGTAGCTCGAAAAAATGAATTATTTAGACAAATTTGTCAATAAAGCCTTAATTTTTTCTCGAAAAGTATTTAAAAGATATGTCCATCTGCCTGCATTTTTTCGAGATACCTGCACGCTGCAAGATTACAGTTGCGTCACCACTTACCTCTCAGAAAAGACCAGCGAGAAGTTTGTAAACTTTCCACAGCAGCTCATCAAACTGAGCAATACCCATTACCAGCAAAAGGTTTCACTGATTGCTGTTATCAAAAATGAAGTCGACAGTGTTGATGGATGGTTTGAAAGAATATTGACCCAAACCCGGCTTCCCAATGAAATTATCATTGTAGATGGAGGCTCCACGGATGGGACCAAAGAAAAGCTGGAGAGGCTCGCTAAAAATTTCGTGGTACCCATATGCATACTGTTAAAGGAAGACGGGAATATTGCAAGAAATCGGAATATCGCGATCGAAGAAGCACAATTTCCTGTCATTGCGGTGACCGACTTCGGATGTTTTCCGAAGCTGGATTGGCTCGAAAAAATTACAATCCCTTTTGAGATGGATGAGCAAATTCTGGTTTCTGCGGGGGTTTATGAACCGCTATGTAAAAGCAATCAAAAACATTTCTGGTTTTGGTCTAAACTTGACAAAATTAATCCTCAGACCTATTTGCCCCCTGGGGGTTCTATTGCATTTCGGAAAGAGGTTTGGGCAGCAGCCGGAGGCTATCCGGAATGGCTTACGCTGACAGGTGAAGACACCTGCTTTGACATCAAGTTGAAGAGCTTGGGCGGCAAATGGGCATTTTCGCCCGAAGCCATTGTTGAATGGGTCGCACCAGATTCCATCCCGGGCTGTTTACAGAAACTATACTCCTGGGCAGTCGGAGATGGAGAAACAGGGTTTCATGCACACATTTTTTGGAAGTACATTGTACAGCTCTCTGGATGGTTGTTAATCTCAATCTTTACAATCACCCTGGTCATATCCTTCTTTGTACTCCCTGTGAAGCTACCTCTTCTCTGGTCATTGATGGTCGGTGGAATATACCTGGCAATGCTGTGGCTCATCGCTTATAAAGCCGGTCTGACAATCCCCTTGCTTTTTCAGAAGATGCTCGCTGAAGCCGCACAGGTTCTGGGTTTCATAAAAGGCGCAAAACGCAGAAAAGAAGTAAACAGACGCAGATATCTTTCACTTAAAGGAGTCATTTTTGTCCTGGCAGGCGTCA
>CAYRRA010000168.1:0-9599 GCA_964426355.1 uncultured Anaerolineaceae bacterium | reverse complement strand
CTGAAATATTACCAACAAAACGAGCTGTCAACGAGAGTACGATCCTTTAATATTATATGCTGGATGCATCTATTCAGTTAACAAATCGGTCTTTGAAAAACCGGGGCTTAACCGATTTTTTCACCACAGCGTGAGCAAAATTTATCTTCTGTTTGCAACTTATTCCCACAATTTGGACAGAAAGCAATGTCTTTTGCCATGCTCGTTCTGCGAGCAGCAATCAACGCCTCCAGTTCATCATCCTTAGCAGAAGGAATACGCACCGGTTCTTTTCCGGTTCCCTTAAGGTTGATTTCATCCAACTTACGTAAAATTTCAGCACCAGCCTTCAACAAACTCATACGTTGTACAGCATAATCCTCTTCCGGGACCTTTCCCAGGCTATGTTCTGTATCCAGATCGTCCAAAGTAACGATGATGCGATCTCTCTCAGCCAGCAATGCCGAATGTGTTTGCTCGTGCTGTTGAACGGTGGGCTGCGCCACCAGGTGGTGGGTTTCCTCTTGTTCAAAAAAAGGTCGGCTGATAAAAAGCGCCACCATCACTAACACAGCCAGGATGATAAAAATGGAACCGATATCCATTTGATGAAAACTCCTTTATTCTTTTTGCAAAACACCTTCCACCGCAGCAAGAATCTCATCCAGGCTGGAAAACGGACCTTTCTTGATATATGCCAGCCTGCCGCTTCGGTCGATAATATACGTTTCAGGTACCCCTAAAATCCGGAACCTCTGTGAAATCTCGGTACGCAAATCAGGTCCGTTGGGGTAAGTGATGTCAAATTTTTCCAGGTATGCGCGCGCTTCTGGTTCAGTATCCACATAGTCAACGCCAAGAAAAATAACTTCGCTGCTTTCTTGATAAAGACGCCAGGCTTCTTCCATCTCAGCAGCCTCGCTTGCACAAGGCTGGCACCACGAAGCCCAGAAATTAATGAGGATGACCTTGCCGGCATAATCAGCGGTGTTGTACACAACCCCATCGAATGTTGCCAGGTTAAACGGTGGGACTGTCTGACCAATCCGGATGGTTCCCTGCTGCGCATTGCGCAAACCCAGGGCTAAAATCCCAAGAAAAGCCAGCAAAACAACAAAAGCAATGACAAACATGCCGGTAGGCGGTTTTTTTCTTGCCTTTGCAACTTCTTTCGTCTTTATTGAATGGATACCATTCATATGCTCACATCCTGCCAAGCCCTATAGAATCGCCGGTTATTTGCGTCGTTCTTTTAAGGCTTCCTCAATCCGTGTAATGTAGATATCATCCCCGGTATCATCCACAGAAATATCCGCCGGGTTGGAAACAATCGTTGTTTCTGGTGTCCCGCGCATGTTCCGGAGCACCCGGTAGAGGATGTACACTCCAACCAGAAACCCCGCGGGGGGCAAAATATACGCCAGCCAGTTCAAACCCTGACGAGGTGGTTCAGCCAACACGCGGTCGCCATACTGCAAAACGAAATAATCTTTAATTTGCTCCTCAGTCCAACCTTCTGCCAGTTTTTGCCTGATCAATTCCCGCCACTGTTCACAGGCGGTCGTATCACAGACATCAAGCGGGATGTTTTCACACACGGGGCAATACATCTGTTTTGCCACTTCGTTGACGTCATCATCGGAAGGATAAGGCTCTTCCTGCCATGCAGAGACCCGGGTAAACCAGGCTGTGCTTAAAAGCAATCCAATTGAGATTGAAAAAAGTATCTTATAAATATCTGTCTTCTTCATTTCTCCGATCCTCCAGACCCCGAACGACTGCGAAGGGGCCAGGCTGCCACCAGAGTCCCCAACATGAAGACTATGCTGCCAACCCACAGCCAGCTTACCAATGGGTTATGATAAACCTTGAAGGTTGCGCTCTGGCTGGATACCGGTTTCCAATCCACCAGGAGGATATACAAATCGTCTTCAACCGAGGAGCGAATCCCCGGGATGGTCATGGACTGCTGCGAATCGTAATAGTAATCACGGCGTGGATACATCTCACCGACCAGTTTACCGTTCCTGTGTACTTCCAGCACGGCGCGCGCAACATTGCGCCCATCATCCGCATTAAAGATTGCCAGCGATTTGTAAGTAATCACATACCGGTCGATGGTGATGGTTTCACCCTGGGCAATTGTCCCTTGCGTTTCGCTCTGGAAAAGTTCAATACCCAAAATTCCCAGGCTCATTAACAACACGCCGATATGAATGATATAGCCACCGTAACGGCGGCGGTTGCGCCCGGCGATCTTCCAAAAAGCCAACAGGAGGTTCTCACCCGTAGAGCGCCTGCGCATGATTACACCGCGGGCGTAATCAAAGAGGGTCACAAATAATCCAAATGCAACCAGCCAGAACCCAAACAGAGCTCCTGCGTTGCGAACACCCGCCGCAAAAACTGCGATCAATACAGCCACGGACAGGGTGAACGGGACCCAGATGTTGCGTCCCAGGGTTTTGACGGTCGAATGCCCCCAGGCTGAAAGCGGCGCAATGCCCATCAACAACAGCAAACCGCCAAATAACGGGGCAGTTGCCCGTTCATAGAACGGTGGACCTACTGTCACTTTTTGACCGGTGATGAGCTCAGATACCAACGGGAAAATCACGCCCCAAAAACAAACCAGCAGGATACCGATAAAGAGCAGATTATTGAACAGAAAGAGTGCTTCGCGCGAAAGCAGCGAGTTCATCTGACCTTCTGCTGACAAATCCTGCCAGCGATTAACCAGCAAAGTGAGCGAAATCAGGAGGGTAAGTGCGATATACCCAAAGAACAGAGGACCGATCTCGCTTTGTGCGAAAGCGTGCACAGAAGAAAACACACCGGAGCGCGTCAGGAATGTTCCGAAGATGACCAGGCTGTAAGTCAAAATGATCAGAATCATGTTCCAACGTTTGAACAACCCTCGTTTTTCCTGGATCATCACCGAATGGAGGAAAGCGGTTCCCGTCAGCCAGGGCATAAATGCTGAAATTTCAACCGGATCCCACCCCCAATATCCACCCCAACCAAGCACATCGTACGCCCAACGACTGCCCAATACCAAGCCAAGCGAAAGGAATAGCCACGCCACCAGCGTCCAGCGGCGGGTAATGCGAATCCACCGGTCATCACTCCGCCCTGTCACCAGGGATGCAACTGCAAACGCATACGGGATCACAAATGCGACAAAACCCAGGTACAACGCAGGCGGGTGAAAAACCATACCCGGATGGCGGAGCATGGGGTTCAAACCATACCCATCGCGCGGGGTGATCAACTGTGCGCCCTGCGGGGCAAACATGGCAACCACTTTGGTATTATCCGCATCCAGCCAGATTCGCTGGAAGGGGTTCTCAAAAAACACCACCAAAGCCAGGAAAAAGACCAGGGTGAGCAGCGAAACGATAATCACCCACGGTAAAAACTCGCGGTCTCGATCCCACTTACGCAGCGTAACAGCAGAAGTAAAAGCTGAGAGCGTCCACGCCCAAAACAGCAATGAACCAGGTTGACCACCCCATAATGCTGTTATCTTGAGATAAAGCGGCATATCACTGCTGATGACGTTATAAACATACAGAACTTCAAAATGGTCTGTCAGCAGCAGCGCAACAAGACACAGGGTAGAAACAGTGATAAGGGGAAATGTCAGTAACATGGCATTTCTGGCACTGTTCGTCCAAACCAATGAGTTCTTTTTAATCCCCACAACTGCCGCGGCAATACCAAAAACCGAGACAAGGAGGGCAATCACCAAAATTCCAAAGCCAATATTCGTCAACATGGGATGTTCTTCATTAAGAATGCCAATAGATGTTTTTATTCAACACGGTCATTTTAAAACGGCTCTTAAGATTCCCCTACCTGTTCGGGCACAACTTCTTCGTATTTTGTTGGACATTTCAACAACAGCTCATCCGCCACAAAAATACCATCGGCATTGAGTCTTCCGGTCATAATCGCCTGCGATTCATCTTTTAACAGGTCAGGTCTGACGCCGTAATAAATCACCCTCATGCGTGGCAGGCTTGAGTCCTTTGCCGCAGCACGCAGTACGGTCGCCATGCCGCCCAGTGCCTCAATTTCCTTGTGGTCACCGGGGATGTGCGCAACTGTAAAGGAAAGGGTCAGGTTCTCAGTATCGTTCTGAATGGTATCGCCCAAAACAACCCCTGAAACGCGTATCTCTCTTCCCGCCAGCTCATCAACGCGCTGATTAAGTTCTTCAACAGTTAAAAAATATTGTGCGTTTGCCTGTGTGGAAGACACGATTAAATAGATGATAGCAACAAGGATTAACGCACCACCAATAATAAATTTCCACCGCCCGTGAAAAACCGAATTCGGGGCTGCCTGGTTTGTCATACACAACCTCATTTTGAAATGAACTTGCTGTAGTTATGAACAGTGTACGCCACTATCCGCATTCGGAGGGGATTTACAGCCTCTTAATTTTAACGGATAGTCGTATGAAACAGATTAAATTCCAATGAGAGTACAAATTATCCGGTTTTACTGACAGGAGTTGGAGAAAATCTTGATGTAATCAATCTCGATCCAGGCAGCATTACCCGCTGCTTCTCCGATTGCTCCAATGATAAAATGCAAACGCTCATCCGGTAAATTGGTCGTGACCAACGTAGTAGTCCCCCCGTCCACTGAAATACCAGCAGAAATGGACAAGTCTTGTGGATTCTGGCTCCAGGAAATGGTATACGTATGCCAGGCTGTTGACCGGTTGGAAACAGTAATGGGCGTGGTGGTTTTTGTTCCATTGCGCAAAGTTGTTAATGCCGCCTGGCTTGAACTATAACTTTCTAGATAAATTCCATTCGCCATACTTGCTATAACAGCTTCGTCGATCCAGCCAATAATAAATTTTCCACCTCCATCCTCAAACGTCTTGACACGGAACTCTACCGTTCCAAGAAGACAGGCTTTTAGCAAGTAAATATTGGGAAATCCCGAACCGTTGACCGATTGTAGGAATGCCTTTTCAGCACCGCTCCATCCCTGCGTCCCGCCAATGGTGTAAATACTTGTCCAATAGGAACCGTTATAACCGGTTGGACTGGTGATGAAATCATCGAAAATCGCCGGCACAGGTGTTGAGGATGGCGCACTGGTACTGCTTGACGCATTGGTACTGCTCGGTGCCTGGGTCGCTGTGGTAGATTTGGGTGAAGATGTGCGGGTGGGCGCACTGGTGTTGCTCGGTTTTACCGTACTTGACGGCTTGGAAGTGTTTGAAGGCAGTATTGTACCTGTCGGGGTTGGCGTGCGCGTTGGCCCGGGTGTAAATGTATTCGATGGGGTAAAGGTGATGGTAGGCGTATCGGTTCGATAGGTCACCGTCTCATATTTAGACTGCGAAAGCACCTCGCTGCAGATATGAAGCGTCACAGGCTGCGATAATGCATTCACCACGGTTCCAGGCTGCGGAAATTGAGCAACAACGGTTTCAAGCTGGTCTTTATCGGTACAGGGCACCATCACGCGCTCGATGGGGATGAAGTAGAGCGAGCTCACCAATCGCTGGTCGTAATTCAACCAGTTGACTGTTTCTTTAGCAATACCCCTTGGCGGTTGATAATCCAACGGCAACCCGGCACGGTCTTCCCTCACCTTCAGCACTGCCCAGTCTAAATCATCTTCCGGAAAACCCAGGTAATCGCCTACCGCCATTGCCTGAGCAGCCCGTAAATAAGCACTGATAGGCTCAGCGGGCATGCTAAAGAAAGACAAAACCATGTATTCCGAAAAACTGGTTACCTGCTCCACCGGTGAAAGCAGACCCAGACCAGTTGAGGGCATCTCGCCCGCCTGAATACCCTGTGGCACCAGCAAAACAGTATGCCCTGCTGGAGTCTGATACACGTCCAGCATCTGGTTATCATCCACCACATCCGGAACTGGCAGGATCATATTGATGCCTAACTGCCCCCAAGCCAGTCCTGAAAAACTGTGCAGGCTGTCAAGTTGAACAGAACCCAGATGCTTTTTCATCAGAGAGAGGATATCCAGGTTTTGACCGACTGAAAAGCTCCACTGCCAGGTGCGGTTGATCTGAACAGCATCCACCTCTTGCTGCGGCTCGCGGTCTTTTTTTATGCTGGTCACCGTCGGGAGGAATCTTCCCAATGGGTCAAAGGTCTCGACAAGATAGGTTTCACCCAGTTCCAGCACCTCTAGCTGCACACCGTCAATCTGTCGTTCTCCCAATGGGTCGAGGTTCACCTTGATGAGTTTTCTATCGACCATGACGCTGATTTTGCCCACATCAGCAGGAGATACTGTATCTGTTACCACCGGGGTATCGCTCGGAGCGGTCAATGTGCGCGACCAGGTGAAGGTATCGCTCAACTCGCAGGCAAGCGAAGAGAGAAACAGCACAAATATGCAAAAAATGGCTGCCCATTGCCTGGAGCGACGCGATTGTTTTGTTCTCATCTATTGCATCCGCGCAGGGAAAAAAGTGCTTCTCTACACACAGGTTCCCTGCAATTCCATATTATAGAACACGTTACGAAATTAGCAAATAAAAGGCAGATAAACTTTAAACCAGATTACAGATGAAGCTCGTAATTGCAAAAGGGGCATTTTGCCGTCTTTTCGTCAAGCCATTCCACCTTGTGCGCATTTTCAAACACAGGACCGCCGCAAGCAGGGCAGTTCTGTGGAAGAAGCGCAGCGTCAAATTTCTTTGATTCCTGGGGTTGAATAAAAGCAGGGGTTTCGCTTTCATCTTCCTCCCACACATCCTCGGCTTTTTCGGGCTCTACCGGCGCTTCTGGTTCTTTTGCAACCACCGGTTCAGGTTTTGGCGTGATGATTTTCTCGGGCTCGCTGCCTGGTACCATTGTCTGTACCAGCAAACTCACACCAATCAAAATCAGGATACCGGGCCACCAAAGATTGGTTAGCCATAAAATTCCAAGCCCAATCAACCACACCGCTGCAGTAATATTTGATGTTCTGACTCGATTTTTCTTGGACATGAAAGACCTCCTGTCATCCCTCGCTTGTGTGAAGCGTATATTATCTATGTTTTGCAGAAGAATCTGCCCTGGGAGCCATTGGAACAGACGGATGAGGCTGTGATGGTGCACGCCGCAACAGCAACGGTCCCAGCAGATCGACAAACCAACCGAAGAGAAGTTCAACCCACGGGGCAGCACCCAGCCACCAGGGGACATACGCTGCACGGCGTGGGTGGCGCAGCAAAGACCAAACGCAACTCGCTACCCGCTGCGGACTGACCGCAAAACGTTCCGCCGGGATACGCCTGCCGCCCAGGCTGTTCGCCGCGTGATCGAAAAATTCAGTTGCCACCGGTCCGGGCAATACCAGGCTGGAGTGAATGGGGGTATGCCGAAGTTCTCGGTGAAGCACAGTAGAAAGTGTATTTATATAAGCCTTTGAAGCTGAATAAGCTGAAGTGCCCTGGTTTGGGAAGGCACCGGAGATTGAGCCTATGTGAATGAGATGCCCTGTTCCTCTCTTCTGCATGTGTCCCAGAAAGAGATAGGTGAGTTGTGCTGCTGCCTCTACGTTCAGACGGATCATGGATTGTGCCGTTTCCCAGGGCATATCGGCATAATAACCGTACCAGCCAAACCCGGCATTATTCACCAGCACATCCACCTCGCCCAAAGCCAGGCTCCTGGCGAACAACACATGGCGTTCCTCTTCATTTTCCAGGTCTGCCTGGATAATTTCAGCCTGCCCACCTTCGTTTTCCACGCTGGCTTTCACCTGTTTCAACTTTTCCAGCCGGCGGGCTGTGAGCAGCACACGCATCCCCTCTTGCCCCAGCCGTACCGCCACAGCCGAGCCAATGCCGCTCGATGCACCTGTAACAACGGCAGTCTTTCCTCGCCAGCTTTTGGAACTCATCCGTGTCACGCCAATCCCTTTATCACTCAATCACCACACCGCTCAAATCATCCTCATGGGGTGGATATTGAATATTCAAGCTCTCCAGCGCATCCACCAGCAAGCTGCCGATCACCAGGTTGCGGTACCACTTCTTATCGGAAGGCACAATATACCAGGGAGCCCAATCTGTGCTGGTGCGTTCTAAAACGTCCTCGTATGCCTCGCGATAGTCTCCCCAAAGTGCGCGCTCCTTTAAATCACCTACGCGGAATTTCCACTGCTTTTGAGGGTCGTCCAGGCGTGCCTGCAGACGCTCTTTCTGCTCGTCCTTGCTGATGTTCAAGAAAAACTTAAGAATCAAAACGCCTTCTTCCGCCAGCATTTTCTCAAACGCATTGATCTGGTCGTACCTTTTTTTCCAGACCTCGGGCGGCACCAACTCATGGATGCGCACCACCAGCACATCTTCATAATGCGAGCGGTTAAAAATGACAATCTCGCCCCTGGCAGGCACCTTTTGGTGAACACGCCACAGGTAATCATGATCAAGCTCAATTTCTGTGGGTACCTTGAAGTTTGCCACGCGCACACCCTGCGGGTTGACCCCTTCAAAAACATGCCGAATCGCGCCATCCTTGCCACTGGTGTCCATGCCTTGCAGAACAACCAGCACTTTATGCTTATGTTCTGCAAAAAGCATTTCTTGCAAGACCTCCAGCTTTTCGTTCAATTCCAGAAGACGCCTCACCCCCTGGTCTTTCTTTCCATCAAATTTGCTGGTATCATCCGGGTCCCAATCTTTCAAATCAACTTTTTGACCCGGCTTAGCCCGGTATTTTTTCATTTTCTAATCCTTCCACTCTTTGCCAGCTTTTTATAAAGCCGGTTCATCCTTTCTTGCAAAAACCGCCTGAACCCAGGCTGGCTGAAATTCTGCTTATAAATATTCTACTGCGATTCGCTGCTGCGGTATGGCTGTGAACAGCGTGTTTTTCCATCGCATCGATCCTTCATCATCATCCGGTCCATTCTTCTGCAAGGACAGCATAAAGAAAAGTATCCTGCCATTTGCCAGCAACCAAATGATCATGGATCAGCACGCCTTCGCGCCGCATCCCCACCTTTTCCAGCAGCATCCATGAACTGATATTATCGCGTTCGGTCTTTGCACAAACGCGGTGTAAGTTCAGGAACGAGAAAGCATACCAAAGTATCGCCCGCACCGCTTCTGCGGCATATCCCTGACGCTGATATTTAACGTTCAAAGCAAAACCAATTTCGCCCTGGAAATGTTCATGCGTAACCAGTGTTACCAGACCGATTACCTTCTTTTCCGATTTCAAATAAACTGCCAGGTCAAGACATTTGCCGATTTCGCCAGTATCAGAACAACCCTGCTGTGAAACATACTTGCTGACATCTTTGATTGTCATACCTGGGAAACCGTGTAAATGTTTGGAAACCTGAGGGTCAGATGCAAAAGCATAAATATCTTCGACATCCCCTTGCATAAAACGGCGTATGAGCAACCGGTCTGTTTCGATCGGTAATGTCATTATCTAGCTCCCAACCAATACTATTAAGACTATCTGTATCCATATTTTATCTGAAATAGGGTATCCATTTCTACCCCTATTTTTGAAATGCGGTTAAATGGGTGAAACAAAAAGCACGGATTTGGTATTGAAAAAGAGCGTCCAGTTATTTAAACTGAAACTGTAATGCCATGCGGTGCGTTTTTTCCCAGG
>CAYRRA010000167.1:0-9615 GCA_964426355.1 uncultured Anaerolineaceae bacterium | reverse complement strand
TTATCTTTGCTGGAATAACTGATGAAAATATCGTGGCTCATTTTTTCCTATCTAATACAAAAAAGATTGATCGATATCCAATACCATGATGATGTGTAACCTTTTTCGAAGATCGCTCAATAATACCTCTGTGTACTACGTCAATAAAAAACGTCCATATTTCCATCTACTGAGATAAGAGTTTTGGGAAAACTTTCTATAGTTTATCATTTTCGGCATCAGATCGCCATTAATTTCTCGATTATTTCTTGCGAAACAGAATATTGGGTTCGGATTATTTTCCGAGACCTTCATCACCGCATATTGAGTTTGTAACAATTTCATCTGTTTTCTACCGGCAACATGCGAAACGAATAACACGGAATGTAAATTTAAACTAAACTGTGCCGTGCGCGTGTGTCTGTTACAAAATTTGTATTGATTTGGAGTATATCCCGCTCGGAACACCGCCACCGTTGGAGATCTTCTTGCCTGTTACTCAAAATGGAACAGTCAACACAACAGTCACGTGCGCACATCGCAATGACTAAAAATGGTATACTCTACACGAATCTTTCCGGCTCACAGGTGATCGTCGTGGTTGCCAGGCAGCGCAGCTTTATTGCCTGCTTCTACGCGAAATCTGAAAGAACCATTTTTAGGAACAAGAAAAATGTCATTGATCACGGCTGTTGACCTGGGGAAATCATTTGGCTCCGAAGATATCTTCAGCGGTCTTTCCTTGAGCATTCCACATCGCGCGCGACTTGGTCTGGTTGGACCAAATGGGGTGGGAAAAACCACCCTGCTGCGTATGCTGGCTGGTTTGGATGATTCCTTTAGCGGCATGGTAACGCGTGCGCGGGGTATTAAAATTGGCTATTTACCGCAGAATGCAACCATTGATTCGCAGAAAACCTTGTGGCAGGAATGCCTGGCGACCTTTCAAGATGTGGTTGAGATGCAAAAGGAACTGGCTGCCCTGGAAAAAGCGATGGCAGACCCGGAGCAAGCCGACAAAGCGCTGGAGGCATACGGCAAGCTTCAATCGTTGTTTGACCATCGCGGCGGTTACACCTATGAAAACCGTATCCGCCAGACATTGACCGGTCTGGGCTTTACCACTGAGGATTTTCAACGCCCACTCACACAGCTTTCGGGCGGTGAGCGCACACGCGCTTACCTGGGGCGTTTGCTGCTCAGAGAGCCGGATGTGCTGCTGCTGGACGAACCCACCAATCACCTGGATATTGCGGCGATTGAGTGGCTGGAAGCATACCTGCGCGATTGGTCTGGGGCGGTTTTGCTGGTTTCCCACGATCGTTACTTCCTCAACCAGGTGGTGGACACGATCTGGGAGATGACACCGGCGTTGGAAATTTATCACGGCAACTATAATGCTTTTATCGAACAACGCGCCGCCCGTTATCAGCGCCGCCTGGCAGAATATGAACGCCAGCAGGCGTTTATCGAAAAAGAAGAGGAATATATCCGCCGAAATATCGCCGGGCAGAACACCCGCCAGGCGCAGGGGCGCCGAAGACGGCTGGAGCGTTTGCTGGAGGAAGCACAGCTTGCCCGCCCGATTGACCTGACTGCACGCCGGTTGCACCTTAACCTGGGGAGAGCTGAACGTTCCGGCGACCTGGTGCTGCGCACGCGCGGACTGGCGGTGGGATATCAGGATGACCACAAGGCATTGTTTACCGTGCCGGATTTATTGCTCAAGCGCGGCGAATGTGCCGCATTGATTGGACCGAACGGCGCCGGGAAAACGACATTTTTGAAGACCATCCTGGAGCAAATTCTACCGTTGGAGGGTGAAACCATCCTCGGCGCCAGTCTGAATATTGGTTACTTTGCCCAGGCGCACGAGGGTCTACATCTGGATTGGACCCTGATGGATGAGATCGATGCAGCTGCGCCAAACATGCTGCCCGCCGAGGTGCGCAATTACCTGGCGCGTTTCCTTTTTACCGAGGAAGATGTGTTCAAACAGGTGGGTGTGCTTTCCGGTGGAGAGCGTGGACGCCTGGCGCTGGCGATCCTGGCTCTGAAAGGTGCCAACCTGCTGCTGCTGGACGAGCCGACCAATCACCTCGACCTGCCCTCGCAGGAGGTTTTGCAATCGGTGCTGGCTGATTTTGGCGGCACGATTTTGTTGGTTTCGCATGACCGCTACCTGATCGATGCGCTGGCTACGCAAGTGTGGGAGATTGTGACCGGGGCGGGTTCGTTGACCGTTTTTGACGGCAGCTACAGCGAGTACCGCGCGTCACGCCAGGCAGCTGAGTCAACCGAAATACCTGAAGAACAGGGATCCCAGCGTTCAAAAAAGAAAAACACCTCTCCGCAGGAACGCACCTTGAGCAAATGGGAAGTTAAACAGCATCGGGAACGCCTGACGCTGGTCGAAATGAAGATCGTTGAGCTGGAGAGCCGCCAGGCTGTTGTTGCCCGCCGATTGGAGCGCCCGCCGCAGGATGCAGGCGATGTGCAGCGCCTGGCTGAAGAATACCAGGAAATCCAGGTCAGGCTGGATGTGCTGTTGGAAGAATGGGGCGACCTGTCTGAGATTCTTGCAAACAACCAGGAATAAACTGGTTGTTCGTCAGCTCAGGTCAGTGACCCTTGCGGGTGCTTTTTCTTGTTTGCAGCGCATTTCCGACTTTTGGAACAACCCCAGGAAAAAAATATTGACGACAGAAAATGGCTTGTACTTCAACTGCGCTTGTACTTTCGCAATCCGGTGAAAAATGCCATCCCGAAAATGGCTGCGACCGTGAGCAACAATAGAATCCATCGCCCGTTGCTGCTTTGCCAGATGGGCAGGATCGCTGCACTGAACGCGCTAAAAGCGGAAAAGAGAATCACAATCAACACGCTTGCGCCTGTTTTGTTATACAGCCAGGTGTAAAGCACCGACAGAGCAGTGGTTTGCAGAAAAAACTGCCACATCGGGATCTGTGAAAACGGGCTTGCTGTGATGTAGTGCAATGGAAGATGCCACAGCCCCCATGCCAGACCGAGAATCAGGCTGGCTTGAAGTGGCGTGCGGCGGGCTTGCATCCGTTTCAGGGCATACCCGCGCCAGCCAAATTCAGCGCCTATCGCGATGAGGTACATCAACAAGAACAGAGGAACCATCATTGCCGGTGCAACCCCAAGCTCTTTGGGAATATCCATTCCCATGAGAAGCAGTGCCAGGGCGGTTCCCCCAACGATGAGGGGCATGAGCAGGATGGCGGGCAGTAGCCAGCGCAGGTCGAATTTCAACGACCAGCCGCGCAGCCAAAGCGTGCGCACAGCAGTGCGCCCTTCACTGCGCCAGGTAAGCCAGAATGCCACTGCGCTGGGGCTCAACCAAGCCAGGATGTTCAAAACCCAATCCAACACAGCCGGCAGTGCAATTACCCCGGCATCCGTCAGCACACGCGGCAGCCAGAAAAGCCATGAAATAATGAAGGTCATCGCGAAAAAGCGGTTCAAATCCGCTTCAGGGTTGGCTGGTGAGTGGGTGTTCGATAGAGACATTTAATCCTCCAGTGGCTAATTATAGCCGGAAAACAACTGGGACGCGATTTGGAAAATCGAGGGGTGCATTCTGAAATGGTGATAAGATTAAACGACGGGAGGCGATATTCCATGCAAATTGACCCATTTTCTTCAGCACGTATCAACCGTCTCGTCCTTCGAAACCGCCTGGTTCGAGCAGGTTGTTTCGAAGGGATGTGCCAGGGCGGAAATGTGAACCCTGAGCTGATTGAGCATCACAGCGCAATTGGGGCGGGGGGCGGCGCCATGACCACCGTTGAGTACTGTTCAGTGAGCTATGACGGGCGAGCATTCGGGCATGAAATGTGGATGCGCCCCGAGATCATCCCCGGCTTATGCAAGCTGAGCGATGCCGTCCACCGTGAAGGCGCGGCGGTTTCCATTCAATTAGGGCATTGCGGTTTCTTTTCCAGCCCGCGCGAGATCGGAAGGCGTCCGTTAGGCGCATCCGCCAAATTCTGCCTGTTTCGGCTTTCGGTTGCACAGCAAATGAGCGAGAAAGATATTTATGACAAGATAGACGATTTTACCCGGTCGGCGCGCATGGCAAAGGAAGCGGGTTTAGATGCAGTGGAAATCCATGCCGGTCATGGGTATCTGCTCAGCCAGTTTATCTCGCCCTGGACGAACCGCCGGCGGGATGGCTACGGCGGCAGCCTGGAGAACCGCTTGCGTTTCCCATTAGCCGTGTTGAGTGCAGTGCGTGAGGCGGTCGGGGCGGATTTTCCTGTGCTGGTCAAGATGAACCAGTTCGATGGGTTCAAGGGAGGTCTGGAGCTGGATGAGGCGGTGGAGGTTGCCCGGCGTTTTGAGCAAGCCGGTGCGGATGCGTTGGTGCCAAGCTGTGGTTTCACGGCGCGCACCCCGCTTTACATGATGCGCGGCGGAGTACCCACGCGCGAGATGGCACACAGCCAAAGCCAGGCGCTGATCCGCCTGGGGATGAGTCTTTTCGGGTGGTTCATGGTTCAGCATTATCCCTTTGAGCCGCTGTTTCTGCTGGATGGTGCGCTGCGCATCCGTGATGCCGTGAAAATACCGGTGGTGTACGTGGGAGGGGCGCTTTCCCTGGCGAACATTCAAGAGGCTCTTGCTGCCGGTTTTGCTTTTGTTGAATTGGGGCGTGCCCTTGTGCGCGATGCGCAGTTTGTGAACAAGCTGCAAAGCGGTGAAATCGTATCGTCTGACTGCGATCACTGCAACCGTTGTATTGCTGCCATGAGCGCAGGCGGTGTGTATTGTGTTTCTGAAAAAGAGGGGTTCTTGAATTGAGGAATTGGTGAGATGAAAGTGACTGTCCACAAAATGAGTTATGGGGTAGTAATCCTTGATAGGTGATTCGTAATTAGTAAACGGTGATTGGGTTCGGCAAGGCGCAATGGGTATTGTTGGGTTTGAGGGGGCATTGGAACGCAACCCATATTGTCATCCCGAAAGGTAAGCGAGGGATCACCATTGGTTCTGCCTGCCAGGCAGTGTTGCAGTGCATCGGTTCAGGTCGATCCTTCGCTCTGCTCAGGAGGAAAGTACGCCCAGGTTGTCATCCCGAAGCGCAAGCGAGGGATCACCGTTGCCCCTGCCTGGCAGGTTACGCTGTGTGCATACACCCGGGTAGACGCTTCTAAAAGCCGGGATAGCTTCTTTCTTTTTTTTCTGTGTTACAAATGCTTCACCTTTTGTTTGTATGATCGATAAGCTTGCAAATAAAAAATAAGCATCGCGAGCAGGACGAAGAGCGGGAATAAACCGGTAACCACCCGCATGACGACGAATGGCGTTTCAAAGAGGAAATGCCGGATGAATTCCAATCCCTGCATCTGCCAGAGACCAGGTGTGAGATAGCCTATTTCGTCCAGGCGAATTGTGCCGCTGAGGTAGAGCGCGAGATACGGCAGCATCACCAGGAACATCGTGTAGGTGGAATATTGTGCAGCCCGCAAGCTGCGCTGTGCCCTGGAGGGAACATCGGAAAAGATGTCCTGGGGGGCGTCTTCACTGCTGCTGTAAAAATAGTAACTGTATTGATGTTTGTTGGGCTTCACATACTGCCAACCGCTGTCTTCAAAGAGGGAGAGGTAATCCTCCATATCTGCCTGGTTTTTGAAATAGCGATAATCGATTTTAAAGGCGCGCTTCTGTGGTTCAGCCTTTTCAAAGGTGTATCCAAACCCAGGGGCTCTGACCAGCAGCCAGCCCTGGGTAGACATTTCTTCAAGCCAGACTTCTTCTTTTTCAAAGGAGAAGAAGATGGGGTAGACGGTTTTGGTCTGGGTGTTCATAGTTGTTTTTCTCCATGTAGAATCGGTTCGCTGATGCTGATGAGCGTTTTCATGCGCTCAAATTCGAGCGTGATAACTTCTCGTCCCATTTCAGTGAGGATATACGTCTTTCGCCTGGTTTCATTCGGGTCGGGCACCAGGTCGATCAGTTTCTGTTTCTTCAAGTTTTCCAGTGCGCCGTACAGCGTGCCGGGAGCCAGTTCCACGCTGCCGCTGCTGAGCTCTTTTACGCGCTGCATGATGGCATATCCGTGTAGTGGCATTAACAGGGAAAGCATGATGTAGTAAGTCGTTTCGGTCATCGGTAGAAATTTGTTGATGTTCATAACAACTCCTTTGTTATTCAGTACGGCGATATATCGGTATACTGTATACAGTTAAGCGATATATTATCGTATTCCAAACCGCTTGTCAAGGGAAATTGACGGTGATTGAATATTTTGTAAATATTTCAATTAATTCTAATAAAATACAAAGAAATAGTGACTACAATGAAACTACCTGGGAATATCAATGCCAGGCAAGCCTGGTACCCAAATTGGTTTTATATTGGAGGTCACATGAACGAACAGCAAAGGAACGATTCTTCGATTGGTACACAGTATGCCACGCTGGGAGGAGGCTGTTTTTGGTGCCTGGAACCCATCTTCAGAGATTTGGAAGGGGTGCAGGATGTGGTGGTGGGGTATGCGGGTGGATCCAAGCCGAACCCGAATTACCACCAGGTTTGCAGCGGGATGACCGGGCATGCGGAGGTTGTCCATGTTCGTTTTGATCCGGAGAAGATTTCTTTTTCTGAACTGTTAGAGGTATTTTTTACGATACACGACCCCACAACGCTAAACCGGCAGGGTGCTGATGTGGGCACACAATACCGATCGATCATCCTCTATCAGGATGAGGCGCAGCAGCAGGCGGCGCAGGAGGTAATGGGTGAGATAGAGCGGGCGGGTATCTGGTCTGCACAGATTGTCACAGAAATTGTCCCGCTGCAAAAATTTTACCCGGCTGAAGATTACCATCAACGGTATTATGAAAAGAACCCCTACCAGGGATACTGCATGGTTGTGGTTGCCCCCAAAGTAGCCAAGTTTCGAAAGCGCTTTCAGGACAGGTTAAAAAAGAGTCCCGGCAATGTCTAAGAAATGGACAACCTTTCCGGATTGGATTTGCAAGTCAACCGATGATTTTTGTTATTCGCCAGCGTTGGATTTTGTTGTCTACACACGATGTGTGACGAATGCCAGGTATGTTGTAAAAATTGGCAGCAAAGCCGCACTATTTTTACAAAAATCTACCGATTAAGGGAGGTGGGTGATATTCGATAACGTTTTCCCGAATTAAAGGAGAACATGCAAAACCTGGTAATTTTGTCACAGAGGACGAGAAATTTCCAGTGAAAAATGGTGTACAAAAGTGGACAGATGTTGTCTGTTTCATATTGAAAATACCGAATTTCCGAAATAGCGGGATGATTAATGATAAAATGCGTACATGATCAATATTTATACCGATAGCACAGCCGATTTGGGGATAGAACTTTCCAGTAAATACCGGGTGAATGTGGTCCCGTTGCTGGTGCATATTGCCGAACAGGAATATCAGGATGGCGTTGATCTGGATGCTCCCAGGTTGTTTGAACTGGTTGCAAAGGCAGGTCAACTGCCAAAAACAGCAGCTCGTTCTGTAGGCGATTACAAACAGTACTTCCAGACGCCTGGTGAAAACATCTATATCGGAATCTCATCCCAGTTGTCAGCCAGTATCCAAAATGCCAGCCTGGCTGCGGATGAACTCTCTGACGGGAGGGTTTGTATTATCGATTCGCTCAACCTGTCTACGGGTATTGGTCTGTTGGTGCTGCGTGCTGCCCAACTGCGTGACCAGGGTTATTCCGTCGCGCAAATCAAAGAGGATATCCTTTCCTGCATCCCGCGGGTGCGCACCTCTTTTGTGCTGGAAACGATGGAATACCTGTATAAAGGTGGGCGCTGCAGTGCTTTGCAGGCAGTAGTGGGCAGCCTGCTCAGGATTCGACCGGTGATTGAAGTAAAACCCGATGGTTGCATGGGTGTGAAGGACAAGCTGCGCGGCACGCGTGCAAAAGCGCTTGAATCGATGTTAGCCAGTTTTGAAGCTGACCTGCCCAACCTGGATCGCCAGCGCGTGTTTGTGACCCATGCCAATTGTCGAAAAGATGCCGAGTTCCTGGCGAGTGAAATTCGGCGCATAGCTGCACCGGAAGAGGTGCTTATTACCATGGCAGGGAGCGTGATTTCAAGTCACTGCGGTCCAGATACCATCGGTATTCTCTACCTGGTCAAATGATTTTTTGTATTTTGTTTTTTTGAGAACCAGAGTAATTCGCCAAAAGTATCTTCAAAAACTTGTGATTTTTTCTGGCGAATTACCTCATGTAATCGGCTGTTTTTTCAATCTCTTTGGAAAAAGACTTTCAGCCGATTACACAGGCAGTTTCAGGATGCCGGTTGTCTGAAAAATTAATTTGTGTGTGTAAAAGGATGGTGTACAATAAGAAAAGACACAAAAAGCCATCCTTTTCAATTTGAAAACCTGAATGCCGGGGAGATGGAGAAACCCCCATTTTGAAGTGTGTTTCACGTTTAGGAATGTGTGACCTTCCAACCTGGGCTCAGGACAACAACGATTCGGCTAATTACTAATAAGGAGACGAATATGAAAGGCAATGAAAAAGTTATCGAAAAACTAAATCAAATGCTCGCTGAGGAATTGACCGCGATCAACCAGTATATGGTGCATTCCGAAATGTGCGCTGATTGGGGTTATGGTGGCTTGCATGAGCTGATTGAAAAACGCGCCATCCAGGAAATGAAACATGCCGAGCAATTGATCGGTCGCATCCTCTTCCTTGAAGGTGTCCCGAACGTCAGCGTGCTCAATGAGATTCATATCGGACCTTCGGTTGAAAAACAGCTTAAGAGCGATTGGACTGCTGAATTTGAAGCAGTAAAGCTTTACAATGAAGCTGTTCGTCTTGCCAGGGAAGCGGACGATCAGGGGACCCGCCAGTTATTTGCCTCGATTTTGAAGGATGAGGAAGACCACCTGGACTGGATCGAAACCCAGCTCGAACAGATTGAGCAGATGGGTATTCAGAATTACCTCGCCGGGCAGATCGGTTAAGAAAAAGAGCCATTAGATGGATCAGAACCGCCTGGACAGCCAGGTCAGCTTTATCCTGGAAATGGATAAGCTGAAAAACGTGCTGCGCCGCAACTATATTAACGGCGGGGAACGGCTGGAGAACACTGCTGAACATTCCTGGCAGGTTGCACTCCAGGCAGTACTGTTGGCGGAGTACGCCAACGAAACGGTGGATGTCTTTCGCGTGGTGAAGATGCTGCTGATCCACGATATTGTTGAGATTATCGCAGGCGACACCTATATCTATGCTGCCGATCAGGCTGACCAAGCGGAAAAGGAAACTCAGGCTGCAGAAACGTTGTTTGGGATGTTGCCCGTTGACCAGGCGACAGAACTGAAAACACTCTGGCATGAGTTTGAGGGCAAGACAAGCGCAGATGCGCGTTTTGCCAAGGCGATGGATCGTTTGCTGCCCCTGCTGCAGAATTTCCATTCCAACGGAAAATCCTGGCGAGAGCACGAGATCACACCGGAGATGGTTGAGAAAAACATCCTCAATATTCAGCCCGGTTCGGATGCTTTATGGCAGTATGCACATCACTTGCTGGCGCGCGCGGTTGCAGAGGGTTTGCTTACTTCCTAAATTTCCTCTAGGTTCAAATTGTGCTTTGCATCA
>CAYRRA010000166.1:0-9617 GCA_964426355.1 uncultured Anaerolineaceae bacterium | reverse complement strand
TCCATCTGTAAGCATATGATCGTAAACCTATAATGATTAAATAAGAAATAAAAAGTACGAGCAGCGGCACCCAGGGCATTCCATGCCGGGTTAGTTGATATCCCGCAGAAATGCCGATCCACCAGAACGCGAAGATCATAAAAACCATAAAAAGAAGCGAGCCCTGAACCGGTTCGTTACGGATAAATTCGCCAATCGATAATTTAAGACCCTGTGAAAGCCGGATCATTTTTTCTGCCCAGACAATCTCATCCGGCAACAACTTGCTGAAAAACCAGGTGATGATGATGCCTGAATATGCTATGCCCAACCAGCGCACAGTACGCGTCGAAAACAAGCTGTAACCCAACGCCATCCCAATCACGGAAGCAAGAAGAAGTGCGTATTGAACCAACGACAAATTACTTGTCCAATTGGTTGTGATCAGGCGTGTGCTCACCAACCATAATGCGATGAGAAACAAGATCACAGCCGGAATATCCAGCCAACGCTTTTCTGCTTTTATCATACTTTGAGTGTACAATAAAAATAATAAAAACGTCAATTCTTTGGAGCAAACGATGATTGATTTTTTACTTCCACAGATTCATATAAACCTGTTTTTCCAATCACTCTCCGAGTGGCTCATCGCGTTGATGCAAACCATCACGCATCTTGGCGATGAAAACTTTTACATGCTTCTCATGCCGCTGCTCTACTGGTGTATCGACAGCACGATTGGATTGCGGTTGGGAGCAATGTTGATTATCAGCAATTGCGCAATCAATGGTGTAAAAATGGCACTGCGTATGCCGCGTCCATATTGGATCGACCCCGGCGTCCGGGCGTATGTGCACGAAACATCGTTTGGTGCGCCATCCGGGCATTCAGCCAACGCTGCCAGTCTTTGGGGTATTCTAGCCGTATCTATACGCAAAACCTGGTTTTCCATTCTCATGATTGTGCTGATTTTGCTGATCGGCATCTCACGCCTGTTCATGGGAGTTCATTTCATGGTCGATGTTGTTGGTGGGTGGCTGCTGGGAATTTGCCTGCTGTTGTTATTCGTCCGGTTTGAAAAACCGGTAACAGCCTGGTTTAACCGCCTGGTCTTGCGGCAACAGATCATCGTCATAATCTTCTCTTCCATGCTCCTTATATTGCCTGTGCTGATCATCCCCTGGATTTATTCTTCCTGGCAAATCCCTCTGGAGTGGCAGGTGAATGCTGTTCAACCAATTTCGCCTTTCAATCAAGAAGGATCATTCAGCGTTGCAGGGGTTTGGGTTGGTTTTCTCAGTGGATACGCCTGGCATAGAAAACGTTTTGGCGCATTAAAAACCAAAGGCACAATTTGGCAACGGGCTTTACGCTATCTGATTGGCTTGATTGGATTGGTCATCTTCTGGAAAGGTTTGGGTTTGATTTTCCCAGGCGGAAGCGACGCTATCGGGTTGTTGATGCGCTATCTGCGTTATGCAATCGTCGGTTTCTGGATAGCCGGTCTCGCTCCCCTGGTCTTCGCGCGATTAAAACTACTTGACAACCACCAAGAAAAAATCCTGTGAGATTAAGCCTTGAAAGAACGGGAAAATCTCTTACAATTAAATCATCATTACAGGAGGTGAAGAATGGCAAAATTCAGTAAATTTATACTGGGGTTTTTTATCGGCGCAATGGTTGGCGGAGCGACCGCACTGCTCATGACTCCTTATTCTGGCACCCGGCTTCGCGAGGAAATTGATGTCAATATCAAGAAAACAACCGATGATATCCGGCACGCAGCTCAGAAGAAACGAATAGAACTCGAAACACAATTGGAGAGCCTGCGCGCTCCACAGAAAAGTGAAGAATAATTAGACCCACATGGATGTGGATGACTGAGCCTGAATGATCAGGCTCAGTCTGTTATCGGTACAAGCCTGAATCGGTAGCTGGCAGGCTGATTGGTATAGCGGCTTTGCCCGGCAATCACCAGCACCAACCGGTCAGATCCACCTCCACCGATCTCCACCTCTCCAACCCAACCGTTCATCTCATCCATCTCGATCTGCTCTACCTGTATGCCACCTGCACCCTCTTTCACCAGCCGCAGCCCATACGTCTGCGGGATCCGGCTCCCTATCCGCACAAACCCCTCTCCTTCCCATCCCCCTTCCCCTTCCTCAAACCCTTCTTCATACCCTATCGCTTCCAACCGTATCTCATCCAGCGCAAACCCTTCCCCGTTCACCGCTGCATCCGTTACATATTCATATCGTATCCACACCTGCCCCCCTGCGTATGCACTCAGGTCTACCCACTCTTCCACCCATCCCCCGCTCTCTCCGTTGTATCCCCATCCATAGCTGTTCCCGCTCGGATCTTCCCCTGTCCCACCAGGTGTCTTCAGTATCTCCCATTGCTCCCCATCCAGCGAGGCTTCTACATACACATAGTCATAATCCGCTTCCAGGTCGTACCACGTCTGATAAACCAGCCTGACCTCTCCGATCACACCACTCAAGTCAAACTCCCGCGTCAACGTCATATCCGATTCATCCCCGCGGTTCGACCACCACATCCAATCCCCTTCATACGTTTCCACTGGCAGCACACTTACCTCAGTCGCTCCTTCCACCTCCAGCCGGTACCTGCCTTCACATTCCAACCCTATGTAATCCACTCCGTATTGATTCACCACCCGTTCTTGCCACTCGCCGGTACACTCGTAGAGCTGTTCCGTCGCCCAGGCTTGAGGGGCGTCTGTGTACAGAGTATAGCCATAGCGACCATCCGCGATTCTCGTATCTCCCAGGTAGTTGGCAACAGCCCAATCCATGAAGAAATCATCTGCGGTCAACAACTCTCCGCTCACTCCATCAGCCAGCCCTAGCTCTTCAAAGACCAAATCCAGGCTCTCCATCCCGTTCTCTTCATGTGCAATCCAGGCTTTGGTCGCTTCTTCTCCAAATCGATCATAAAAGTAGTTCGCAAACAGGAACGAACCTCCATAGTTTGCGGTTGCATCTCCAACACTGCCGGGCCAGTTGAATAGTTGAATATCCGGGTTAGATGCATAGTAATAATCTTTTCCGCCAGTTGTGTAACCGTTCAACCAGGATGAAAGCTCAGAAAATCCCTCGTTCAACCAGGTGCTCTCATTGCGATCGACATACCAGTGAATCATGTGCTGAAATTCATGCGCCAGGATCGAATAGGTATATTCATCCTCCAATGGAACATTATCCGAATTGAAAACGAATAATTCATGTCCATTTGAATATTCATGCGCCAGTGGGTGAACCGAATCGGTTGCAGAAAAATATCCGCCCAGGTACCATCCCAGATCACCTACATAGAGGATGTAAATATGCGGGTCATTATCCACACCGGGTGTCCATTCGCTGCCAAATACCGCGCGAGTGGTTGGATAAATCTCATTTTCAAAGGTTTCCGCCAACAAAGAGAGGGCTTGTTGTGAAAATACGACATCCTCCCCAACCCAAAAATAAGTGTGGGCGGTCTCATAACGAAGAACCGTAAGAGTCTGAAATTGCTCATTCGTATCCACATTAGTGACCCAGAAAACCTCGCGGTCCCCAATCTGATAATCGACAGGAGCTGTATCCAGCGTCAATGGGATATCTGCAATACCCAACAAACGTTCTGCTAACAAGCGCATATCATTGGGCGGAACGATTTCATCTTTAAGCGCAGCCAATGTCAGACTGGAGATTTCTGAAATGCCTCCTGTCGACAAAGTTGACGCATTCGGATCCGTTGCTGTTTCGGTCTCGATTGCTGGGGTAGGTACCATGCCGGGTGATTCAACAACGGGTATTGCCGTAGCAGTTTGGATGCCGCCCATATCCGCGGTTGCCACATTGATCACCGGGTTAGAATCCAATGAAGACGATGAATTCGAGATCATTAAATAAGCAATCAGACCTGAACCACCCAGCACCACCAACAGACAGCACGCCAATACCAGTGCAATCACAACAAACACGATGATCATCGTGGTTTTATTCATTTGTCCTCCCAAGTTCCATTAAAGCACTGCCTTCATCGACCGGTACGAGCCGAAAGCGGTACCCTGCAAGCTGATTGGTATAGCGGCTTTGCCCGGCAATCACCAGCACCAACCGGTCAGATCCACCTCCACCGATCTCCACCTCTCCAACCCAACCGTTCATCTCATCCATCTCGATCTGCTCTACCTGTATGCCACCTGCACCCTCTTTCACCAGCCGCAGCCCATACGTCTGCGGGATCCGGCTCCCTATCCGCACAAACCCCTCTCCTTCCCATCCCCCTTCCCCTTCCTCAAACCCTTCTTCATACCCTATCGCTTCCAACCGTATCTCATCCAGCGCAAACCCTTCCCCGTTCACCGCTGCATCCGTTACATATTCATATCGTATCCACACCTGCCCCCCTGCGTATGCACTCAGGTCTACCCACTCTTCCACCCATCCCCCGCTCTCTCCGTTGTATCCCCATCCATAGCTGTTCCCGCTCGGATCTTCCCCTGTCCCACCAGGTGTCTTCAGTATCTCCCATTGCTCCCCATCCAGCGAGGCTTCTACATACACATAGTCATAATCCGCTTCCAGGTCGTACCACGTCTGATAAACCAGCCTGACCTCTCCGATCACACCACTCAAGTCAAACTCCCGCGTCAACGTCATATCCGATTCATCCCCGCGGTTCGACCACCACATCCAATCCCCTTCATACGTTTCCACTGGCAGCACACTTACCTCAGTCGCTCCTTCCACCTCCAGCCGGTACCTGCCTTCACATTCCAACCCTATGTAATCCACTCCGTATTGATTCACCACCCGTTCTTGCCACTCGCCGGTACACTCGTAGAGCTGTTCCGTCGCCCAGGCTTGAGGGGCGTCTGTGTACAGAGTATAGCCATAGCGACCATCCGCGATTCTCGTATCTCCCAGGTAGTTGGCAACAGCCCAATCCATGAAGAAATCATCTGCGGTCAACAACTCTCCGCTCACTCCATCAGCCAGCCCTAGCTCTTCAAAGACCAGATCCAGGCTCTCCATCCCGTTCTCTTCATGTGAAATCCAGGCTTTGGTCGCTTCTTCTCCAAATCGATCATAAAAGTAGTTCACAAACAAAAACGAACCTCCGTAATTCGCACTGCTGTCCTCATCTCCGCCGGGCCAATAGGTAAGTTGTCGATCCGGATTCTTCATGAAATACCAGTCAAATCCACCCGGGTCGTAGCCGCAAAGGAAAGATGCCAGCTCAGAAAACCCTTCGTTCAACCAGGTGCTCTCATTGCGGTCGACATACCAGTGAATCATGTGTTGGAATTCATGCGCCAGCACACCGTATGTAAATTCTTCGTCCAGGTCAACCGTGTCAACGTTAAAAAGGAACATCTCATGCCCGTTCGAGTATTCAACCATTTCCGGGTGGGTGGAATCGCGCGAGGAAAAATACCCTGCGATCCCCGAGCCCAGTCCACGTGCATAAAGAATGTAGAGGTGTTCATCCAGGTCAACGCCCGGAGACCACTCACTCCCAAAAACCGAGCGCACGCGCGGGTAAATTTCCTGGTCAAAAGTCTCTGCCAGTTCTTTCAATTCAGATTGGTTTACTTCTACACCTTCCTGCACCCAAAAATAGGCGCTGGGCGTAATGTAGGACAACCGGGCTGAAACCTGGAAATTTTCATTTGTATCCGTGTCGGACACCCAAAACGACTTCACATCCCCGACTTCATACGGTCCTGCTGGAGTATCCAGGGTTCGCGGCATTTCTTCTCTGCCCTCTAACCGAACCGCCAATTCGGTTAAATCGTTTTCAGGGATTTCGCTATTTTCCAGCGTTGCCAGCGTTAGAATGGCATTTTCGCTCACCGCTCCACGGTAAATCTCGACCGTCTCGTGCACATCGGGGGTAAAACCTACTTCTTCCCAGAGTTTATACGCAGCAAAACCGCCACCAGCCAGGACAATTACCAGACAACAACAAACCATCAGCGCAAGAATAACGATAATTAAAATGGTCCATTTTCCCCAAGCAGCCATAATCAACCCTTCCTTGTATCTCTAATTCTTTCCCCAGATTACCACACCTGCCAACCCAACCAGCAAGCCGATAAGCGCACCCGCCAGCACCAGCGTGTTCCTGCCCAGCAGCGTGGGAGAAGCAGGGAAAACAGCATTCTGTGTGAAAGACGTCACCGTTCCCGGCACCAATCCCCTCGATGCCAGCTTTTCTTCCTCGATCAACAGCTTCACCCGGTCCAGTTCCGCCTGGATTTCCTCCAGCGAGGAAGCCTCACAGACCGGTTGAGCTTCATTTTCCTCTTCTTTTGTCATCAGACAACTCGACAACGCTTCTCGAAAATCCAACAGCCCACCCAATATTGAAGCGTGGTTGTTCGCCTCATCCAATACAACCCATGCGGCATCCGCCCAGATATTCGCCAGGTCAACCGCAGTCTGCGCATCGGTATGTTGTACCACCAACAGCCAATCGACAAACCGGCGTTGAAGCGAACGCATTTCTTCAAATTCCTGCTGGTCAACCGGAATACCGGCTGCTTTAACAGCCTGGTATGCCGCTTCGCTGACCTCATCTGAACGAATCACCCCCCCCACCGCCTGGATCATATAGTCTTCCTCAACATCGGTCAACTCTCCGGTGTATGAAAAATCCACGCTGGAATTGATGACTGCCTGCGCCTGGTACACGGGTGGTGTAAACAAATGCGCCACAACCCCAACAACACCGCCCAATATCCCTGCAAGCACAACAATCCACCAATACCGCATCACCCGCTCGATCCATTCGGCTGGGATAACAGGTTGGATGGTCATTTCTGTCTTCTTCAATGTCAGCTCCCTTTTTCCAAAAAATCGAAAACTCTTCACATTATACCTTTTCCAAAAGAAGAGTGAAAAACTCGTATTCGCACTTCATCGTTCAGAATCACTTGAATAAATATGAACAACAGTCTTTACCACAGAAATGACTAGACAGGCAAAGCAAGGTTCACGCTCATACTCTTCTTAATCTGTTTGCCTATTATCAAATAAATGGGCGGGTTATTCAAGTTAAACCTTGCCCCATGCTGCCGTCTGAACACAACATCATGGAAACAAAAAACCCTATCAAGCTTTTTTGTTTCCAGGTACAATCTGAAAATTGACTCGATCCATTTACAGGAGATTACTCTCCGTTACCATGAAAGGAAATTAACTATGCAAAAATTACAACACCAATTTCATATCTTGAGCCTCATCGCCATTCTCGGGTTGGCATCGCTGGCTTGCTCAATCGGCGGTCTGACGCTGGGACGAAATTCAGCCACGCTCGATATCCAACTGAAAGAGGACCAGCTCAATGACCTCTTCGAGCGGGTTGCCAGCCAGACGTTATATGGCGGCGAAAACCTGTTGAAGAAATTGGAAAAGGTGGAAATGCACGAAGGGTTTGTCCGCATTTACGGTTCGCATGACCTGCCCGATGGCAGCACAGTCAACGGCTCGTTCGATGTCAGCGTCGGCGCGCTGAACAATACCCTTCAGGTGCAGGTGATTGCCGTCGATATCCCCGGCATGGATCTCAACAATGAACGCATCCAAAACATCAACCAGACATTGACGGAAGAACTGACACGTGTGGTAACTGAGACCAACGGCGATGTTTCTTTCCAAAAAGCCGAGGTGCACGAGGATGCGCTTTACCTGACCGTTGAAGTAAAGTACCAGGTCAACCCTTAACGCTAAGCTGCACCAACGTTGAAACATGAGGCTTTCCGTTTTGGATGCCTCATGTACGGGTTAAAACGCACCTTTTCCGCGCAACACGGTCCAGGCGGTTTTGATTAATATTTGCAAATCCAGCCAGAGCGAATAATGCTGTATGTAATACAGGTCTTCCTCGGTGTGCAGGTGCATGGGTTTATCGCTGCGCCCGTTCACCTGCCACCAGCCGGTCAATCCCTGCGGGACGGCGAACCGTTTTCGCTGCCAGGGGACATATTGATCCACCAGGTAAGGCATTTCCGGGCGCGGACCCACCAGGCTCATCTCCCCCATAATCACATTAAAAACCTGGGGGAGCTCATCCAGGCTGGAGCGGCGTAAGAACCGTCCCACCCGCGTGATGCGCGGGTCTTGCGCCGATTTATGAATCAGCCGACCTTGCTCATCCCGTGTTTCTACTTTCTCTTGCTGCTGATCGGCATCCACTACCATCGTGCGGAATTTGTGCATTCTAAAAATCTTTCCGTTTTCACCCATGCGTGCAGCATGGTAAAAGATAGGTCCACGGTCGTCCAGCCAGATGAATAACGCTGTCAGACCAATGACGGGCAGAATAAAGGGAAAAAAGAAGCCGCAGACCGCCAGGTCAAATGCGCGCTTGACCATGCGCTGGTATTCGCTGAGCGCGGGCGCGCGCAGATCGAGCATGGGAATACCGGCAAACTCTTCCATTTGAGACCGGTGAAGCGTCAGCGAGTAATAATCCAGCATCACCCAGACGCGCACCGGCAGGTTGTGCATCTCGCCCACCACCCGGTTGAGGCGCCCATTTGCAGAGCGCGGCAGCGCAACCACCACGTCATCCACCTGGTGCTCGTCGATAATCTTCCGCACATCGTCCAGCGAGCCCAGCACATCCGGTCTGAGGAGTTGTTTTTGCACATCGTCATCCAGAAAGCCCACCAGCTTCAGGTTGAACATGGGCTGCATGTACAGCTTGCGGGCAAAATCCTCGCCCAGCGTACCTGCCCCCAGCACCAGCACACGCCGTTGCTGCTGACCGCGCATCCAGCGATATCTGAAGGCAATGCGCATTCCAATGCGCCAGGACAGCATCAGCAGGTAACCGCAGAGCACAAAAAACAAAAACAGAAAGCGCGAAATGTCACGATAGGAAAGGTAGAGCACGCCCGCCATCGAAATACCCGCCAGCGCACTGCCAAAGGTCAGGCTGGTGAATTCGTCCACCACCTTGAAGTTCTTGCGCCCATCGTACACCGAAAAGAGCAGTAACACGCCCGCCCACAGAAGCGGAAAAAGCAGGTAAAGCAGCCCGGGAATCGGCACATATTCCGGGATGGTCTCCACACCCGGCAGGCTGCTGAGAGCAGGGCGCAGCAGCGCAGAGAGATGCAGCACAGCAGCGCTGAGAACCATGTCTAGAAAGATGGAAAAAACCGCAAAGTTCGCTGAAAACCGCCTGAACATGTTTTAAGTTTAGCAGAAACAAGCCTCAGAAACACACAGCCGGACTTTACAGTTCTTTAAGGTGGAAAAATGGAGAGTGGAGAAGAGAGAAAAGAGAGTTGAAAAACAGCTTTGACAGATCCAGAAGTAAACCAGGCAGGGACGTTCAGGTTTTTGGATACTTTTTGAGCCCCAGCAGTTGCAGCATCACCAGCAGGATGAAGAGCGGGTTGTTGATGAGATAGCGTCTCCACAACCGCCGGGGTTCGCTCAGCAAGCGGAAGAGCCACTCCAGTCCGCAGCGCTGCATCCAGCGCGGGGCTTGCCTTTTGAGACCGGCATGAAAATCAAACGCAGCCCCCACCCCCACCATCCACGGCGCACCCAGCCTGCCCAGGTGCGCCGCCATCCATTTTTCCTGTTTGGGGGCGCCCAAACCCACCC
>CAYRRA010000165.1:0-9642 GCA_964426355.1 uncultured Anaerolineaceae bacterium | reverse complement strand
CCATTGTGCCTACGTTCATGTGCGGCTTTGATCGGTCAAATTTCTGCTTCGCCATATTTTTTCTCCTTACAGTCTAAATCAATTGCTAACGCAAAATTTTCTCAGCCACTTCGCCGGAAACCGGAGCGTAATGGTCAAATTCCATCGTAAATACACCCCGCCCTTGTGTTGCAGAGCGTAAATTGGTTGCATAGCCAAACATCTCTGAAAGTGGCGACAAAGCTTTTACAGCCTGTGCGTTTCCGGGGCGATGTTCCATACCGGTAATTTCTGCTCGCCGGGAATTTAAGCTGGATAGAATATCACCCAGGTATTCTTCCGGCGCAAGAGCTTCTACTCGCATAATGGGCTCCAGAAGAATGGGAGCGCCTTGTTCACAAGCCTGTTTGAAACCGAGGATTGCAGCCATGCGGAAAGCCATATCACTCGAATCTACTTCATGGAAAGATCCGTCTACCAGCGTTACTTTTACACCAGTGGTTTGGTAACCAGCCAAAACACCGCTTTCTGCTGCCTCGCGCACACCACTTTCAATAGAGGAAAAATACTCTTTTGGAATGGCGCCGCCCTGAATCTTGTTCTCAAACAGGATCTCTGTGCCACCTGGGACAGGTTCAAGATCAAAGACTACGTGCCCATATTGACCATGCCCACCGCTTTGCTTGACATATCGATAGCTTGATTTTGTAACAGGTCGGCTGATGGTTTCACGATAAGTCACTTTAGGGCGACCCACATTGGCTTTGACATTAAACTCGCGCAACATGCGGTCAACGAGGATATCCAGATGTAACTCACCCATACCCGCGATGATCGTCTGACCGGTCTGTTCATCTGTACGCACGCGAAAGGTTGGATCTTCTTCTGACAATTTTCGCAGGGCTTCACCCATTTTATCCTGGTCGGCAAGCGTCTTCGGTTCAATCGCAATATGAATCACGGGTTCAGGGAAGCTGATGCTCTCCAACACAATGGGGTCATGCTGTGAGCATAAAGTGTCACCCGTAAAACTGTGTTTCAAACCCAAGACCGCGCCAATTTCACCTGCGAAAATCTCCGTCACATCCTCACGCCGGTCTGCATACATACGCAACAAACGTCCAACGCGCTCTTTCTTGTCCTTGACGGCATTGTAAACCATCACGCCCTGGGTAACGACACCAGAATATACACGGAAATACGCCAGCCGCCCAACATAAGGATCGGTTACGATTTTGAAGACCAGGGCACTCATTGGCGCATCATCATCTGGTCCACGTTCAAGCTCATCCTCGCTGTTCGGGCGAGTGCCTTTGACGGCGGGAACATCCTTGGGTGAGGGTAAATAATCAATAACCGCATCAAGAATGACCTGAATGCCTTTGTTGCGCAGTGCAGTGCCACAAAACACAGGTGTTGCTTTGTTTTCAATAACAGCCCGCCGCAGTGCAGCTTTTAACTCTTCCACCGAAATGGGTTCGTTTTCCAGGAACTTGACAATCAGTTCATCGTCATGTTCAGCAATTTTTTCAACCAGTTCAGCCCGTTTCGTATCGGCTTCATCGCGCAGATCAGCTGGGATATCATCCTCACGGATTTCTTTCCCAAGATCATCTTCCCAATAAAAAGCTCTCATTGTGAGAAGATCAACAAATCCACGAAAATCCGCTTCGAAGCCGATAGGAATTTGCATTTGCAACGGGTTGGCGCCCAGGCGTTGTCGAATTGTGTCGATGGTGTACTCATAAGAGGCACCGACACGATCCATCTTGTTTGCAAAACAGATTCGCGGAACATGATAGCGGTCTGCCTGGCGCCAAACAGTCTCGCTTTGCGGTTCAACACCCTGGGTGGCATCAAAAACAACAACACCGCCGTCCAATACCCTTAAGGATCGTTGAACCTCAGCGGTGAAGTCAATATGTCCAGGTGTATCGATAACGTTGATCTGGTAACCTTTCCACTCTGCGGTAACCGCAGCGGAAACAATCGTGATACCGCGCTCGCGTTCCTGCGCCATCCAGTCAGTAACCGTTGTTCCATCATCCACAGAACCTATTCGATATGTTTTTCCGGTATAGAACAATATCCGCTCGGTTGTCGTCGTCTTCCCGGCGTCAATATGGGCGATCACGCCAATATTTCGATAGAGTTCTAAAGGATGTGGTCTTGTCATCACGATACCTGGCTGAATTCATCAACGTAAAATCAAATACGTATGGGTTATATCCTAAAGTGAGAAAAAGCGCGGTTGGCTTCAGCCATCTTATGGGTTTCTTCGCGCTTGCGCACCGAAGCGCCCTGGTTGTTGGCAGCTTCCATCAGTTCGGCAGAAAGTTTTTCTGAGAAGGATTTCCCAGAACGAGACCTGGAGGATGCAAGAATCCAACGCATGGCAAGAGTCTGCCGGCGGTCATTTGAGACCTCCATGGGCACCTGGTAGGTGGAACCACCCACGCGGCGGGGTCGGACTTCCATCAATGGTCCCACATTCTTCATCGCCAGATCAAGCACTTCAATTGGGTCTCGCTTTGCACGCTCTCGGATCATATCCAGAGCATCATACATCATCCGGGTGGCGACGCTTTTCTTACCGTTTTTCATAATCCGGTTGATCAACGCCTGCACAGTCACGCTCTGGTAGCGGACATCCGGCTGGGTCTCCCGTTTTTCGGGTCTAGTTCTACGCATATTCTTTCTCCATTCTCCAGATCAGAATGTTTTTATTGTTTCTTCTTTGAACCGTATTTTGAGCGAGCCTGGCTTCGATTGTTTACGCCAGCGGTATCCAATGTACCGCGAACGATATGATATCTCACACCTGGCAAGTCTTTCACACGACCACCGCGCACGAGTACCACTGAGTGCTCCTGAAGCGAATGACCTTCACCGGGGATATAGGCTGTCACCTCGATACCGTTGGACAGGCGCACACGAGCAATCTTGCGTAACGCCGAATTCGGTTTCTTGGGGGTCATTGTTCTCACTACGGTGCAAACACCGCGTTTCTGGGGAGCACCCATAGGTTGGCGCACACGTCGCTGTTTCATTGAGTTCAATGTAAACAGCAAGGCTGGCGCTTTACTCTTCGCTCGTCTGGTTTTGCGACCTTTACGGATCAGTTGATTGATGGTTGGCACTTTATTCGCCTCCGACAAAAATAATACTAATTGGACTCATTTTTTGCTGCTTTCACAGCTTACTTCGTTTTTTTACATTAATTGAGACCATCATAAACCCGCAGATGGCCTCAACTGTCATCAAAACCACCAAAAGGATGTGGTAGATCTCTTTTGGTCAAGGGCAACAGGCGCTGATTATATCATGCGGTCAATTAAGCGTCAAGATCACCGTATTTCATTTTTTTCAGATCTTCGCCCAAACCCAGCAAACCGGTCTCCATCTTGGGTGGGCGTACGCGCTCTTCATCCTTTCCAAAGCGGATTAATTCACCCGTATCCATCACAGCTTCTACGGACAATCCCAAGCTTTGCAGTTCTTTTACAAGAACGCGGAATGAAGCCGGGATACTCGGTTCCTCAATCGCTTCGCCTTTGACAATTGCCTCATACGTGCTAACGCGCCCCTGCACATCATCTGATTTCACTGTGAGCATTTCTTGCAAGGTGTAAGCAGCACCGTATGCTTCCAACGCCCAAACTTCCATCTCGCCAAAGCGCTGTCCACCAAACTGGGCTTTACCACCCAGCGGCTGCTGTGTCACCAGGCTATACGGTCCGGTTGAACGTGCATGTACTTTGTCTTCCACCAGGTGATGCAGCTTGAGCATGGTCATCAGACCAACCGTTACGGGTTGATCATAGGGAACACCGCTTTTGCCATCATAAAGAATCTGCTTGCCAACAATTGGCATTGGCAAACCAGTTTCGTTCATAAATTTCTGTGCACTTTGCCGAATTTCTTCTGCGGTCATGCCCGTTGTTTCTACGCCTTGTTCCTTCAACCAAAGGAGCAGGCACGTGCGCACTGCATTGGCATTTCTTATAATTGCCTCGTCGGATGCACTGGTGATTTCCGAGAAATCGAGGATTTCATCCGGGTTCATACCCTGATCTCGCAGCCATTGCGTTGCAGTGGAATAACGAGCATATCTCTGATCGATACCCAATTGGTAAACATCAAACCCTTTGTTCCCAAGCCATTCTTCCAGGTAGAGAAGACGGACTTCATCATCATCGCGGATGCTTTCCGGTGAATATTCCATCTGCTTGAGCCATTCCCAGGCTTTTTTGCTGACGTCCATCCAGGCATGGTCAACCAACCAGGCACGTGCAAGTTCAGCTTCAATCTCATCTTCGGTAGCGCCATCAAACACAGGTGTTACTGCGCGGTACCCCATTCTATGAGCAGCCCAACCCAGGTGAGTTTCAAGCACCTGACCGATGTTCATACGACCAGGTACGCCCAGCGGGTTAAGAATTATATCGACCGGTGTGCCATCTTCCATAAATGGCATGTCTTCAACAGGCACAACTCTGGAAACAACACCCTTGTTTCCATGCCGTCCAGCCATTTTGTCACCAGCGGTGACTTTACGACGTTGTGCAACCGAAACCCGCACCATCGTATCAACACCGGCAGCCAGGTCAGAGTTGTCTTCGCGTGTGAACACCTTCACATCGACAACTTTACCACGCTCACCGTGCGGCATACGCAAAGAAGTATCTTTAACATCGCGCGATTTTTCACCGAAGATGGCACGCAAAAGCCTTTCCTCTGGGGTGAGTTCTTTTTCACCCTTTGGTGTAATTTTCCCAACCAGAATATCGCCGGGACCGACCTCAGCGCCAATGCGTATCACGCCGCTCTCATCCAGGTCTTTTATCGCTTCTTCACCGACATTGGGGATATCGCGTGTGATTTCTTCCGGACCCAGTTTAGTATCGCGCGCTTCCAGCTCATGTTTTTCAATATGCACCGAAGTGAAGCGGTCTTCCTGAACCAGTCGCTCGGAAATGATGATAGCATCTTCGAAGTTGCTGCCTTCCCAGGAAACAAACGCCACTACGACGTTTTGACCCAAAGCCAGGTTGCCATTCACAGTGGAAGAAGAGTCTGCTAAAACATCTCCCTTCCTGACGCGAAGACCCTTCACCACTGCTGGTCGTTGATCAATACACGTCGATTGATTGGAGCGTTGATACTTCTTCAAATGATAGGTACGAATATTTCCGCTCGCCTCGCGCACCGTAATATTGCTGCCATCAACCGAGATGATCTCACCATCCTGTTCAGCCAGCAATACCTGACCCGAATCCAGCGCAGCATAAGCTTCCATTCCGGTTGAAATGATCGGGATATCAGGTGTGATTAACGGGACAGCCTGGGTCTGCATGTTTGAACCCATCAAAGCCCGGTTCGCGTCGTCATGCTCCAGGAAAGGAATCAGGGAAGCGCTCACACCCACAACCTGATGGGGTGCTACGTCCATGTAATTCGCGGTTTCTGCCAGAGCCATGACAAAATCAGAATGATGCCGGCAGGAAATGCGCTCATTGATGAACTCATTGTTCTCATCCAGCAGTGTGTTAGCCTGAGCAATGATGAACTTATCTTCGGCGTCAGCAGAAAGATATGTCACCTCATCCGAGACGTAGGCATGAATGGGAAGATAGACTTTATCCAGTTTTGCTATTTTTGCGAAAAGCGCTTCCGTCACCCGTGTACCTGCCTCAGCAATGACCTCGCCAGTCTTCGGATCGACAACGTTTTCTTTCAGTTTACGACCAATCAGGCGGGTGTCAGTCGAGTCGAGGCTCTTAATCACACGGCGGTATGGGGTTTCGATGAAACCATACGGATTAACCTTTGCATAGGTTGCCAGACGCCCGATCAAACCAATGTTTGGACCTTCCGGCGTTTCAATGGGACAGATGCGACCGTAGTGAGAATGATGCACATCACGCACATCAAAACCGGCACGTTCACGGCGTAAACCACCCGGACCCAATGCCGAGAGGGTGCGTTTATGCCGTAATTCAGCCAACGGGTTGGTTTGATCCATGAATTGGGAAAGCTGGCTGGAGCCAAAGAATTCGCGCATAGCCGCCACAACGGGGCGGATGTTGATGAGGTTATCGGGCGCAATGTGCTCTTGATCCCGAATGGACATGCGCTCTTTGATGACGCGCTCCATCCGGCGAAGACCGATACGCAGCTTGTTCTGGATCAACTCACCCACTGTTTTCACACGGCGATTGCCCAGGTGATCGATATCATCCTTGTCTTCCATCTCATTGTTGATCATCACCATGCGCCGCACCAGGTTGACAATATCAAAGCGAGTCACTGTGCGGTGTGAAATCGGGATACGATCTGACAAATCCAGTTTCTGGTTTAGTTTATATCGACCGACTCGTTCAAGGTCGTAATGACGTTGATCGAAAAGCTGTTCCTCAAGGAATTGTCGGGCGTTCTCAAGCGTGGCAGGGTCACCAGGACGCATTCTCCTGAAAAATTCCAGCAGGGCTTCTTCTGCAATCGACTTCCCGCCCTCCAGGTCCCATACAGGTTCCTGGCGGAAGGTGGATGCAATAAAGAGTCGATCGGGGTTGTTATCGATATCCTGGAAGAGAGACAACAGTTCCTCATCTGACCCGGTTTTCAACGGGCTGTCCTGTAAACCATCTCCCACAACAGCCAAAGCACGCAGGAAAATTGTGATAGGAACAGTGCGCTTACGATTGAACTTCAGGATGATGTAATCATTCTTGCGGGTTTCAAACTCCATCCACGCACCGCGGTCAGGGATCAATTTTGCCATCGCCAGGCGGTGTCCGGTTGCCCGGTCTATCGGTGCTTCAAAGTAAACACCGGGAGAGCGAATAAGCTGCGATACCACAACACGCTCAGTACCATTAATAATAAAAGTACCTTTCTCGGTCATTTCGGGGAAATCACCCAGGAAGATATCTTTCTTAATCATCTCCGGTACTTCAGGACCTTCCAGAAGCACTGAAACGTAAAGCGGGCTGGCAAAAGTTAAATCGCGCTCGACACACTCTTCGATGGAATGCTTGGGTTCTTTAAACCAATACTTAAGCCCCATTTCTCTTGACAACTGACTGTCACTGGGGAAATGCAAGCGTAAACCCTTGTTATAGGACTCGATTGGAGAAATCTCTTTAAAGAGGTCTCCCAAGCCCTCTTTTTTCAATCGTTCAAACGATTCTAATTGAACTTCTATTAAATTCGGTAAGTCAAAAATCTTTGGAATGCGTGCGTATGATCTGGTGGGTAAAACTGACGACATGTACTATCTCCCAATATTATTAACTGGAGGTTCTTAAACGAGAATTCATCCACTTCCCAATATGGATGCGCAAAAGATGATTATAACAAGTGCATAAAATAAAGTCAAGAAATTTTAAGATATTTTATCCCGTTTCCCCCACCCATTTTCCAGCACGCAGGCGCGCCCCTTTGAGTCGCACAATTTCTGACTGAGTTTCACCCGCAGCAGAAATGCGCAGAACTGCAAATGCCGGGGGTCCATTTAACCCACCTGTACCGGTTGACCCGGGATTAATCAACAATCGCCCGTCTCGCCTTTCATTTACAATGCGGTGTGTGTGACCAAAAACCAGCACATCTGCCCTGGGAAATAGGCGTATCAGAAAATGATAGTAATCATCCAAGCGATAGCCATGCCACATCATAATCATCTTTTCGGTAAAATAGCGTATCCAATTGCCATACCCATGTGCCAAGCCAATTTGAACGCCGTTAATCTCAAACAACTCTTCGTTTGGATGCTTACCATCAAAGAAAAAATCACGGTTGCCCTGAACCGCCGTAACCGGTGCCACACTTTCCAATTCATCGATCACGCAATGGCTGCAAATATCCCCGGCGTGTAATATTCTTTGCACACCGTATTTGCGCAAACCCGATAATAGATTGGGATGTAAGTTCTTAACCCGATCCGGTACATGCGTGTCTGACACAATTCCAAGGATAAAATCAGTCAAAAACCGGTTATCTCCTCTTTGATAATGAATGCCCTCGGCATCATTTTAGTAATCCGTTGAGTTCCTCAACGACTTGTTCTCTATTCTTAAAAAGGATCGAGTGAATCCCTATCCGCTGAGCGCCATCTACATTCCGCACGGTGTCATCGATAAAAATCGCTTGGTGAGGCTCAACCTCCAATTCATTCAAAATGAGACGATAAATCCTTTCGTCTGGTTTTACCAGCCCTACTTCAGCGGAAAATATTATGATGTCAAACGCATTCAGCATACTGAACCGCCGGGTAACGCTCTCGCGTGCGCCAGACCAGGCATTGCTTAGAATGGCAGTTTTAAAGCGCGGACGGAGGGCATCGATAAATTCGATCAAAGTTTGATCCATCCGATCCCCTGCCCAAAAGTCTGCGCGCAGATCATTCAATTCATTCTCACTGAGCTTGAAAGTGCGCCCCACTGCCTGCCAATGTGCTTCCTCATCCATTTCACCCCTCTCTGCAATCTGCCCTGTCTCACTGAAAAAAACCACGTTGAACAACTCATCCAAAGTGATTCCTAATCTTGAAACAATTTTCTGACGCGGTGATTGGTCTTCGGTTCGTAGAAGCACACCGCCCATATCCCAAATAATTGCTCTAATTTTTTCTTCCATCATCGAGACTCCGAGATTTGTTACGTTTGTCAAAACAAAACCATTCAATAAAATTTGCTTGTGCAGATAAATAATTTATCTATCGGGCGACCGATAAACTATTAGTATAACATCGAACCATTGTATAATACTGAGCAGGCATGAACACGTTAAATCGAGAAATTCAAAAGCTCTTAGGTTATAGTTTAAACCAGACTCAGTTGAATGCCCTGGAATGGTACGAAAAAGAACTTCTGGTCTGGAATGAACGTTTCAACCTGACCGCCATCCGCGAGCCCGAGGCAATCCGTACCAAACATTTTCTCGATTCACTAAGTTGTGCTTTGGCTTTCAACAATATCCGCACAGGCGCTTTGATCGATATCGGCACTGGAGCTGGTTTTCCCGGAATACCACTCAAAATTCTCCATCCGAACATTCCGGTGACCCTGGTTGAGTCGATAGGAAAAAAAGCAGAATTTTGCCGGCATGTGGTTTCAAAACTGGGTCTGGAAGATGTGCAGGTGCTTCAAAATCGAGCCGAAGAAATCGGTCAGAACCCCCATCATCGCGAAAAATATACCTGGGCAGTCGCCAGGGCTGTTGCCCAACTCAATATCCTGGCAGAATACCTGCTTCCCCTTGTTCAGGTAGGTGGGGTAATGATCGCCCAAAAGGGGTCTGCCGGACCGGTTGAAACCCAACAAGCCGAAAAAGCCCTGCGCCTGCTGGGTGGGCATTTGAAAAATATACGTCCGGTAGAGATACCCGGCATCGCTGAAGAACGTTATCTGATTATCATCGAGAAAATAGCAGCCACCCCCCCACAATATCCACGCCACACAGGCGCGCCCGCCAAAAAACCCCTCATCTAAATTATTCCAGTGCAGTCACAATGCCGCTCTTCACTTCCCATACGGTGTTGTTCTCCACAAAGGCGCGCCCGAAAAGATTCAGGTCGGTAGTGGATAAAATCACCTGTTCAAAGTCATCCAGGTAAGAAATCAGGTCGGCACGGCGCTGTGCATCCAGTTCTGCCATAAT
>CAYRRA010000164.1:0-10016 GCA_964426355.1 uncultured Anaerolineaceae bacterium | reverse complement strand
ATGATCATCTACGATTAGTATACGAATACAAACCTGCTCTTTCATCCACCAACCTCCTCAGCCATATTGGAGTCATCTTGACATAAAGACGATACGATCACGCGTACACAAGTACCTTTCCCTGGTGTAGATGTAATGATCATGCATCCATTTAGGCTTTCAGCACGTTCCTGCATACCAGTTAGTCCCATACCTCCTCTCTCTCTGGCAACCTGGCAATCAAACCCGATGCCATCATCGCATACCTCCAATATTGCGGTATTATCCTGTTTAAGCACACGAACTACAACAGTTTGAGCTTTTGCGTGTTTTAATGCATTGTTCAATGCTTCTTGGGCAATGCGGTAGAAATCTTCCTCGATAGAAAGGGGTAGGTGTAGATCATCAGCGATGACCAATTGAGTTGTAATGCCTGATCTCTTTTCCACTGCCTCAAGGCGCTGTTTGAGCGCTCCTGTCAAGCCTTTTGCATCTAGCATTGGAGACCTTAATTCAAACAATAACAGCCGCATTTCTTTGAGGGCTTGTTTTGCAACTTCTTCGATTCTGATCAAATGGCGAAGGATACCCTCTAAATCGCCTTTTTGCGCTTGCTCTTGTCCTGCGCCTGAAAAGAGAATTAACGTATAGAGAGATTGTGTTACCGAGTCATGTAATTCGCGAGCAAGTCGGGTTCGTTCCTCAACAACTGCGATGGCGCGGTTATGGCTATACAGATTTGCATTTTCTATTGCTATAGCAACTTGTGCACTTAAGCTTTGCATAACTTGTATGATTTCAGAATCGAATGAATCTTTTTCAACACTCTGAACATCCAACGTTCCTATGACGCGGTCACCTACTTTCAGTGGGACCACCAATTCAGAACGAGTTTCAGCCAATAAGTCAAGTTGAAAAAAGCTTGGGTTATTCAACGTATCATTAACAATAAGTGGTTCCCCCGATAATGCTGCCAGTCCGTTTAAGCTTTCAGAATTAATACTAAAGGCTATTTTTTTTTCTTTAAACTGATTTTGCAGATTTTCTGTACCGACTTGAAAAACAAGCTGATTGGATTCTCTATCGATCAAGAAAATGCCCACGTAATAATAGTTAAAAGAAATGCGGATCAAATCGACGACGCGCTGAAGTAAATCATCGATATCAAGTATAGAAGTGATTCCGCGACTAATCTGGGCTATTGTCTCCAACTGTACTGCACGTTGCCCTAATGCCTTTGTGCGTTCCTGGACCTCTTGATCAAGCTTACAAATCAGACTGCTTAACTGGTTATCCTTGTCTGCAAATGCTTGAGCAAGGATACCAATTTCGTCTTCTCGCTCCATGAGAGGAATTGTCTCTTTTTTTTGTCGACCCATCTGCCCCACCCAGCCGACCAATTGACTGAGTGGGGTAACAATGCTTTGCCCTAATAAGAAAGAAACCAGACCAGCAATAACAATCGCTACCATTACCACCGCAACGTACATGCTTAAAGTAGTATATGTGACATCCAGTGCTTCAGATTTGTGTTGTTCAGCAATCAATGCCACTTGGAGTTTTGGTAGCCAGTGGTAAACGCCGATCACTTCAATGCCCTGGTAATTTCTGTAAACCCCGGATCCATTAACCTTTTTTTCAATTGTGATTTGAGTTGCTTCGGTGAACAATCTATGTTTCACACCAGGAAAAAGGAGCGTGGTAAGAGGAAGGTAATTATCCATTACCAGATAGGTTTCTCCAGTTTGACCCAATCCAGTTCTATCTTGCATGATATCGACCATGATTGTTGTGCTTACACGCCCGGCTAGAATACCTATTGCATTTCCATCTATGTCATGGATTGGGTGCACTACAACGATGGTGCTTTTCTCTTCTGAGAGACCGTAGGCAGGAGGATTGACAAAATCACCTTTTAGACCTTCACGCAGATATATTTGACTGTCTGGATCATCCATCTTCCCTTCGCGTACCAGGTTGGTTGAAAAAACAACGATTCGGCGAGGGTTAACCAAGAATAACTCCTCAAAACGTGAAGTTTTCTTATAAATTTGCGTAAAGTATTCATGTAAACGATAATAAGATTCCAGGGTCGTAACCCTTTCAATATCTGTGCTCAAAACCTCACACAAATCTTCCTTAGTACGATTTTCGATGGTCAATGCGGTAAGGAGATTCTGCATTTCTGTGACCCAGGTATTCAGCTCAGATTCTTTCAATCGAGAAATCGATTCAAGTTGATTGATCGCCTGTTCCTTACCTTTAGAAATCCCAACAAACCCCGAGACTGCGCTAAAGGCTGCTGCAGGGAGCACAGCCATCAATACCAATGAGGCGAATAGACGGCTGCGTATGCTGTTCAGGTGTTTTTTAAAAGGGGGGTTCATCGTAGTATGAAGCATGTTGTAGAAAAAGGCTGATTAATTTATTATACAGGATTTGCTGTACCCACCCCATTTTTTAAGAATCCATTCGTTCTTCAAAGTACAGAGGAAGCTGGGGATCAATGATGGGGGGTCGATACTAATTCGATTCGAAACAGCGAATCATATTGACATTTGCATGAGAATATGTAATAATAGCGGTAACGATACCGGTAACGATACCGGACTATCGTAAAAAACCCAGAGATTTAAATGACACAGAAAAAAAGATCGATAAATATTCATGACGTAGCAGAGACAGCCGGTGTGTCCGTATCCACTGTTTCACGCGTGTTAAATGGGAAAGTGGATGTCGCACAAGAGACGCGCGAACACATCCTTTCTGTCATTGAAACACTTGGCTACACAACCAACCTTGCAGCACGCAGTATGCGCAGTCAGAAGAAAAATTTGCTGGGTCTGGTCATGCCGGATATTGCATATCCTTTTGCCATCGAAGTGATGAAAGGGGTTAATCGTGCCATTGCAGAATCTGAGTTTGACTTGTTGGTTTACACCACTGGTGACGTACGCAAAACCGGTCGAGCTATTGCAGAGCAAAAATATGTCTCCCTCCTGGCAAATTCCATCACCGATGGGGTCATCATCGTTGCACCGGTTTCACTTGATTTTCGACTGGATGCCCCCATCGTCTCGATTGACCCGGTGATGAGTTATCCAAATTATCCTTCAGTTCACGCAACCAATTATGATGGTGCAGTTGAGGCAGCTCAGTACTTGCTAAGCCTGGGGCACAGGCAGATTGGTTTTATCAGCGGACGTTCTGAACTGGAAAGCTCTGCGCGCCGTTTACTGGGGTATCAGGAAACGCTTCATAAAGCCGGTATTCAAATCGATGAGTCCTTAATGGCATCGGGTGATTACACAACTGAGTCGGGGATTAGTTGCGCTCGCCATCTCCTTTCCCGACAAAACCGTCCGACAGCGATTTTTTCCTCGAATGATCAAATGGCAATGGGCGTCTTTCAGGTAGCACAAGAGATGGGAATTCGAATACCGGAAGACCTTTCGTTAATTGGTTTTGATAACATCCCCGAATCCAAATATCTCGGATTAACCACTGTGGACCAATTCATTTTTGAGATGGGGTACGTCGGCACACAAATGCTGATAAAGATTATCAATGGGGTCCCACTTGAGGACCAGACGTACAAGATGCAAACCAAATTAATCGTTCGGAATTCCTGTCAGCAAGTTGCCATTTCACCATAGCGAGTTTTGGCAAAAGGATTTGTCATCAATGGCAACTTGCCTGGCGAGAAGGGAGGTGTGATTGGTAATAATTAATAAAGTGCAGGTCTTCTCTGCACCTTGGAAAGTCTAAAGAAGACCTGCGAATTCGTGAGGAGGTTGGCTCCACACGTCTCAATTATATCGTATTAGATCACCATAAGGAGAAGATTCATGATTCGCAAGTTGTCTCTCTTACTCAGTGTCGTTCTCATTGCAGCATTCATGTTATCTGCATGCGGCACCAAAAATCCAGGTGAACCTTCCTCTGAAGAGAAGGTAGTGGTCACTTGGTGGCATATTTCAACAAAAGATCCGGCACTTTCAGACTGGCAGAAAATGGCAGATGATTACATGGCTGCTCATCCCAATGTCAGTATCGAAATAACTGTGCTTGAAAACGAAGCTTTCAAAACCAAGCTCACCACATATATGCAATCTGGCGAAGTTCCTGATATTTTCCAGAGCTGGGGTGGCGGCACGTTGAAAGAACAAATCGATGCTGGTCTTCTGCAAGACATAACCCCTTACCTGGATGCTGATGGTGGTGCGTGGCGCAACACATTTGCCCCGGGTGCTTTGGCTGTTTATGGCGCTGATGGTAAAAACTATGGCGTTCCCTGGGATATGGGTATGGTTGGCTGGTGGTACAACAAAGAATTGTTTGCCCAGGCAGGTATTGATGCTCCCCCGACCACCTGGTCAGAATTCTTGGAAGACGTGCAGAAATTGAAGGACGCTGGCATCACCCCGATTGCTTTGGGTGAAGGCGATACCTGGACCGGTATGCACATCTGGTCTTACCTGGCGACTCGCATCGGCGGTGAAGCTGCCTTCAATGCGGCTGTTGATCGTACCGGTTCGTTTGCTGACCCTGCGTTTGTTCAGGCAGGTGAAGAGTTGAAGAAACTCATCGATTTGGAACCCTTCCAGGCTGGTTTCCTGGGCGCAACCCATGACGAGATGCAGGCAACCTTTGGCAATGGCAAAGCAGCTATGGAACTCTCAGGGCAATGGGCTCCATCCGTTCAGGCAGCCAACAGCGTCGATCAACTGGGTGTGCATGGCGATAATCTCGGCATGTTCAACTTCCCGGCAGTAGAGGGCGGCGTTGGAGTTGTTACCGACGTGATCGGTGGCGGTAACGGGTTCGCGATTGGTAAAAATGCCGAACCGGAAGCGATTGATTTTGTAAAATACCTGACCAGCCAGGATAATCAGAAGGTGATCGCAGCATCAGGGACGGGCATTCCAGTAGTCAAGGGTAGTGAGAGTGGTTTGACAGATCCCGCCATGAAACTGGTACAGCAGGGTTTTGCAAGTGCTGGACTTTTCCAACTGTATTATGACCAGTTGCTGCCTTCTGCGCTCGGTGGTGTGATTAACGATGCGGTACAAAAGTTGTATGCCGGAAAAGCAACACCGGAAGAAGTGGCGCAAGAGATTGAGGCATCGGCTGCAGTATTGATCAAATAAGTTTTTGATGATGACAGGTTTGCGGGAATATCGAAAACCAGTCCCGCACCTGTTTCTCCCTAAATCAGAGATGTTCCGCAGGTGAAATTGAGCGAACAATCTTTTCCAAGCCATACACCTGCGGAACAATATTAATAAATATTTGATATCTCATCATCAGAAAGAGAACCACATGGAATCAAGCCCTGTTATTTCGGGAACATTGAAATCGAAACTTCACTTCATTTACTCGAAAAAAACTCAGAGCAATCTGGTCATTGTACTTTTTCTTACACCTGCACTCATTCTTTTCCTCCTTTTTGTGATTTATCCCATTTTCCGTTCAATTTACTTTAGTTTATTCGATTGGAATGGTTTCGGTCCTGCGGTTGATATGATTGGGTTGAAGAATTATATAAACATTCTCAAAGACCAGGTGTTCCTTAAAGCAGTCCGGAATGTACTGATTATCATTTTTCTTTCCCTGGGGGTACAACTGCCCCTGGCATTACTGCTGGCGGTTCTCGTGGGGCGTGACCTTCCGGGGCGCGGTATTTTCAGGACGATATTCTTTTTGCCATATGTTCTTTCCGAAGTCAACACCGCCATCATGTGGATGTTGCTCTATAACCCGGACCCGGAGCGTGGTTTTATTAACGCCGTTCTGGTCTTGTTGCCCGGTGCTGAACCTATCTCCTGGCTTGGTGATATGAATGTTGTTTTACTGGCGGTTTTCATGGCACTGACATGGAAATATTTTGGTTTTCACATGCTCCTGTATCTGACGGGTTTGCAAAACATTCCCACCTCAATTGAGGAAGCAGCTCGTATTGATGGGGCAAATTCATTTCAAAATTTCTTTCATATCACCCTGCCGCTATTGGGCAGCACGATACGGACATCAGTATATATGTCTGTCCTGGGTTCAATCCAACAATTTATCCTCGTCTGGATCATGACGAAAGGTGGACCGGTCAATGCAAGCGAGACACTGGCTACCTATATGTACAGGTTTGGGTTTGTCCGTTTTCAATTGGGGTATGGTTCGGCAGTAGCGATTTTTATGTTTCTGCTCTGCCTGATATTCTCCCTCATTTACCAAAGGCTGACCCGCAAACCCGATTATCTAACGGGTCTATAAGAAAGGATTGAGTGATGAAAGATCATTTTCTCCCCCTGTGGTTGCGAAAACTGGCTCCAAGATTTTTCCAATACCTGGTTTTATCTATTGCTACAATTTTGATTTTTATCCCCATTGTGATATTGCTTTTTGGGAGCGTCAAAACCACCGGTGAGATGTATTCGCGTCCTTATTCAATTCCCAATCCTCCGAATTGGGACAATATCAGCCTGATCCTGAGCCAACCACAGTTTTGGAAGATGATGAAAAACAGCTTGATTGTTATGGTTGGTTGCACGATTGGAGTGGTCATTCTGTGTGGTATGGCAGCTTTTGTTTTTGCCCGGCTGCAATTTCGCAGCAAGAATTTATTCTTTAATTTATTTACGGTTGGATTGATGTTCCCAATCAATGTGGCGATTTTGCCGGTCTATTTTGTGATGCGTCAGATGGATCAGATGGGTCTAAATATGATCGACAGTCTTTGGGGCGTGATATTGATTCAGATTGCGTTTCAACTATCCGGGAATATCATGATTTTGAAGGGTTTTTTCACGGCTGTGCCTGCAGAACTACAGGATGCAGCTTACATAGATGGCTGTACGAATTTTGATTTCTTTTGGCGAATCATGCTTCCCCTGGTTCGTCCAGCACTGGCTGCAGTTGCTGCACTGGTGATGATTGTCAGCTGGAATGATTTGCTTGTACCGTTGGTGGTATTGAACAGTGATAGTTTGTGGACCTTACCGCTGGGGACGATGCAATTTCAGGGTCAATATGGTCAAGACTTGGCACTGGTCTCCGCATTTGTTGCGCTCTCTGCCATACCGACCATCATCTTTTATTTTTTTGCCGAACGGCAGATTGTCTCAGGGCTGGTTGCCGGTGCAGTGAAGGGTTAAAGGAAAAAAATTAACTTTTTCGTAAATTTGAAATTGGAGAAAAATGTCATATTTAGATACATCACTATCATTTGAAGAGCGGGCAAAAAACCTGGTTTCACAACTTACATTAGAAGAAAAAGTAGGATTGATGAACCATCCGGCTCATGGTATTCCACGACTGAATATTCCCAGTTATAACTATTGGAGCGAGGCGTTGCATGGAATTGCCCGCAACGGGCGCGCAACAGTTTTTCCCCAAGCGATTGGCATGGCAGCTACCTGGGATAAGGAACTGATCGAACGGGTTGCATGTGCCATTAGCGATGAAGGACGGGCAAAATACCATGCCGCATTAAAACGCAACGGCTACACAGATCAATACCAGGGATTGAATTTTTGGTCACCCAATGTGAATATTTTTCGCGATCCTCGCTGGGGGCGTGGGCAGGAGACATGGGGCGAGGATCCTTTCTTGACCGGAGAGATGGCATCTGCATTTGTAAGAGGATTGCAAGGCAATGACCCAAAATATCTGAAATCCGCAGCCTGTGCCAAGCATTTTGCCGTCCATTCTGGACCTGAGCGAGATCGGCACACCTTTAATGCCATTGTGACAAAGAGGGAATTGTACGATACCTACCTGCCTGCTTTCAAGAAGCTGGTCATGGAAGCAAAAGTTGAATCAGTTATGGGTGCCTATAACCGTGTGTTGGGTGAATTAAGTTGTGCAAGTAAACTTCTTATTGAGGAAATTTTACGAGGTGAATGGGGCTTTGAGGGACATTATGTCTCAGATTGTGGTGCGCTGACAGATTTTCACCTCAGCCATAAGATGACAAAAGACGCAGCCGAATCATCTGCGCTTGCATTAAATCATGGATGCGATTTGGGTTGTGACCATGTCTTTAGCGAAATCCCGGAAGCCATTGCTCGCGGGCTAATCACAGAAGAGCATGTTGATCGAGCGCTGCAGCGCACGCTGCTCACCCGCTTTAAGCTGGGTATGTTTAACCCCCCGGAAGAAGTGCCTTTCACATCCATATCGACGGATGTAATTGCCTGTGATGCCCACAGAAAACTGGCTTATCAAACTGCCGTAGAGTCGGTGGTCCTGTTAAAAAACAAGAATAACATCCTGCCGATACAGCCTTCTACGAAGAAAATATTTGTTACCGGTCCTTCAGCCACCAGCATGGAAGTGCTCTTGGGAAATTATTATGGGTTTAATGATAGGATGGTAACTTTGCTTGAGGGTTTCACCGGGCGTATCCCTGAAGGGATGGGAATGGAATATACCTCTGGCGCCATGTTCATACATCCGCGCGAGATCGAAAATACCTGGGCACCCGAAATGGCACAAACAGCTGATTTGGCGATCATTTGCGCGGGTTTTTCCTCATTCCTGGAAGGTGAAGAAGGTGAATCTTTGCTTTCACCACAGAACGGAGACCGCACCAGCATTTCTCTCCCTGCCAGCCAGGTGAGCTACATTAAGGAACTGGCAATTCATGGAACCCGAATTATTCTTATTCTCACCGGCGGGAGCCCGATTGCATTGGGAGAAATTGAAGAAATGGTCGATGCAGTGCTTTTCATCTGGTACCCCGGTATGGAAGGTGGCAGAGCTGTTGCGGATGTGCTCTTTGGAGATATTTCCCCGTCAGGAAAATTGCCAATGACTTTCCCAAAATCATTGGATCAACTGCCACCATTTGATGATTATTCCATGGACAACCGCACATATCGCTATATGAAGGAAGAGCCATTGTATCCTTTTGGGTTTGGGTTGAGCTATACTACATTTACCTATTCCAATCTGTGTCTCGAAAAGTCGATTCTCCATGCTGGCGAACCGCTCCAAATCAGCCTGGAGGTGTGCAACAATGGAAACCGGGATGCTGCGGAAGTTGTTCAGTTGTATTTGAGCGACTTGCAAGCTTCAACGATTGTACCGATTCATCACCTGGTGGGTTTTGAGCGCGTTCATCTGCAAGCTGGGACAAGCTGCACAGTTAAATTTAACATTACACCAGAAATGATGTCATTCTATAATGATGAAGGCAAGCTAACCTTTGAACCGGGAGAATTCCGCCTGGAGGTGGGCGGCTGTTCACCCGGAAAACGAGGTCAGGCGCTTGGAGCACCGCGACCTGTTTCAGCGGTTTTTACCGTCAAGTAGTACATCCAATATAGGAGAAGTTTGAGATGTCTGATTATTTACCAAAACCTGAACATAAATTTACATTTGGGCTGTGGACCGTAGGTAATACGGGGCGTGACCCGTTTGGCGAACCTGTACGGGAAAAGAAATCTCCTGTTGAACTTGTTCATTTGCTGTCGGAAGTAGGCGCCTGGGGCGTTAATCTCCATGATAATGATCTTGTCCCAATCGATGCAACCACTGCGGAACGCGACCGCATTGTCCGAGATTTCAAGGCAGCACTTTCTGAAACCGGAATGGTCGTTCCGATGGCAACGACAAACCTGTTCGGTGACCCCATTTTCAAAGATGGTGCATTTACCTCAAATGATGTGAAAGTCCGCGCTTATGCCATGCAAAAGACGATGAAAGCCATCGATTTGGGGGTTGAACTGGGCGCAAAGGTTTATGTGTTTTGGGGAGGGCGCGAGGGGACAGAAAGCGATGCGACAAAAGACCCCATCATTGCCATCAAACGCACGCGCGAGGCGATGAACTTTTTGTGCGAATATGTGCGCGACCAAAAATACGACCTCAAGTTTGCCCTTGAAGCCAAACCCAATGAACCTCGAGGCGATATTTACAATTCCACGACCGGTCACATGCTTGCGTTTATCGAAACGCTCGACCATCCTGAAATGGTGGGTGTTAACCCGGAAATGGCGCATGAACACATGGCAGGACTTAACTTCATGCACGGAGTG
>CAYRRA010000163.1:0-10039 GCA_964426355.1 uncultured Anaerolineaceae bacterium | reverse complement strand
GATAGCCGCTGCGTATTGTTATCGGCTTGTTTATCAGTATGAACTATGTATAATAATGAATAGAACCGAATGATGATATCTTTGCTTTATTGATAAGCCTTATTGCTGGCTGTTTGCCAGTTTCTCACTACTAAACCGAAATTGGATATCATTCTTTGTCCAGACACAAAAAACTATTCTGTTCAGGTTTTAAATGAAATCAGTTGAAACCTTTAGTGATTGGATAAAGCATGACAAATCGTACTCGTCTTCTAATCCATAGCTCCTCCAAGAAGAAAACAGGCTCTTCTGCAGAACCGGTTAACTCCCCCGAGAATTTGCCAGATGCTCTTCAACGTGTGAAAGACAATCAATACCCTAATTTTAAAGCGGGAGATATGTTAACTATTCAACAGGCTGCCGGGAATAAAGCTTTGCGCAACCTGGTGAACCAACGCGTTATGGGACCGGGTGCACCAGTGGTGATGAGACATTCTTTATCGAGGAATCGGCGCGGTGTGGGTGAAGAAGAAGATGTGATTCAAGAACGAGTGATTGTTCAAAAAACACCTGCTTTTGGACGTTCTCATCATCAGAACGGGAAGAACGCAACGTATTTATGGGGAAATGGCAGCCCTGTTGCTATCCAAAGAAACGATGGAAAAACTGATGGTGGAGTAAAAGCTGAAAGCCCAAAAGGGGAGGGGAAAATAAGCGAGAATACAAAAAAATCTCCATCTGATGTAAAAGAAGCGAAAACAGAAGAGCCTGCTGTGAAACAGGCGGAGGAAGAATACAAGAAATTTGTTGGTGGGGGACCATATCGCATTAACCCTTATGTGCCGGATCAGGTGGAGGATTTTGGAAAATTCGAGTCGGTATACGACCCACAAAATCGAAAATTAACTGCTGATATGCGAGTCAAGTTCACATTTCCTGATTTGCCAATGCCGAAGGGAGAAACGGTCTTTGATGAAGCGGCTGCTGCAATTGTGAAATCATTGCAGGATAATTATATTAACAATTTTATTGAGCAGGTGCACCGCGGGTGGAGCAGCCGGCACATGTTTAAAAATATTCGTGAGCCACAAAGCGTTTGGGGCAAACTCAACCCCATCACAGTCAAGGTGAACGTGCATCCCGTGGAATCCAACCAACACTATACGTTAAAAGGATATTTCAAGAAAACAGGGACTGCCAATGTTAGCTCAAATGCGCCTGGGAAAAATAACCCTAATCCGTCTACGTTGACCCTTTTCAAGGGCGACCTGGATCCTTTAGCCCAGTCCTTTACAGGTAATCCAACCACGGGTTCAGATGAAGTTGATCGTCTGTCGTGGAATTTACCCAAAATACATTTCGCCAATTCATCCTTCGACATTCAATCCAAGTACCTGCCAGATTTGCAATATGTTTCGGATTATCTACGGATGATGAACCGACCAAAGTTTGATATCAACATTGTTGGTCATGCGAGCAAGACTGGAGATGAGGGGGATAATGTTCGCTATTCTGGGCTTCGTGCGAAAGCGGTGATGGATAAAATGAAGGCGATGGGGGTGAAGAATCATAACCTGACTGCTGTCGGTATTGGCTCTAAAGGAGCATCTACCAGTGGCTCCTGGCGGAAAGTGGACTTCGTCATTAAAGTGGATAAATCTTTTACCAATATTCAGGATACTACAGTTCATGAATTTGGTCATATGCTTGGTCTGGATGATGAATATGTGCGCGAAGATGATAAACGTCTCTACACTACACAAAAGGAATTCATGGCAAAGATGTTGGGTTCTGAATTGTATGGGAAGGGCAGTGAGGGTAAATTGGGAGAGGAATTGACTGCGGTTTTGCCATGGAACAGCGCCAGCGTGATGGAAAGTGGGAATGAAGTGCGTCCATATCATTATGTCACATTATGGCAGGCGCTATATGACACTGCTGCAAAAGCTGCCAATCAACCTGCTCCGGCGTTTACCTGGCAAGATTGGAAATTGAATTAGAACGGAAGAATATGATGGGCAATAGTCGAGGAAAAATTCCTGCTGGTATGGATCGAAATTTGGATCAGCGTGATCGTACCCCGTTAACGGATGGTATGTGCTTGAAATTTCAATCTATCAGCATGATGCCAGGCATTGCGAAAAATTTCCGCTATATGATTCGCAATGATGGCGCGCTATTTTATGCTGCCAACTCAGATGAATATCCTGAAGACAGAAGACAAATCTTCAATCATGGTCTGCCGGACGAGCCGACAAGAATGTTACCGATGGGCATGCTTGAAAAGATTAACGATGTTTTAGAGGCTGTTGGTTTCTTTTCGCAAGAGCCATACCAGGCAACTTCGGCACGTGATGGTACCCTGAACATTGTGACCGCCAGGAAGGGTGAAAACATCCATGAAGTCTGGTATTTGAACGTAGCATCACCCCTCATAGATTTTCTTACTTCGATATCTCCTGTTGAGGAGATGGAAAAGACGCCAGAACAAGAGTTGAACGATCTAAAAACGATGCTTGCAGATATGGATGAATTAAAGAAGAGACTATCCAAACAAAATAACAATTCAAAGTGAGCCTGCCAGAAATATGAATAGAACACCCTGGAACAGCATTGTAGAGAGTCTTGTCAATTCAACCACAAGTAAAACGTTGGGTATCCTTGAAGCACTTGAATCTCCATGTATGAATTGTGAAACGACGCCTTGTTGCACGCATCTTCCATTGAATAATTTTAAGATTTCCAACCTGATGGAACTGGATCACGCCCTGTATTTGCTTAACTTCAACAACATCGAACTGGGAGTTTCTGCGTCAGGCGAATGGAGCAGTTATTACACCTACCCTTGCCGTTTTCTAGATAGGCAAACATTTAAATGTAAAGTTCATGCAACAAATGACCAGCCGCGCATTTGTCAGCACTATAATCCTTATAACTGCTGGTATAAAAAGGTATTCATAGTAGGGCAGCGGGAAGAATTCATACGGATCGATTACGATCGTATGCAGTATTTGTTGCCATTTATTGAGTTTAATGAGCAGCGGCAGATTGTTGCTGTACCAGAATGGGATGATCTAATCGCGATGATGGAAGCCTATGATGACCAGGCACGGGTATTTGAGGAATACAATTTGTCGGATCGGGCTTTTTCAGAGTGGGAACAACAAATATTTGCTTCTGAAGCCGCTCTTCCCCAGCCAGATTATCAAAGGAAATGGTTTGAAGCGAATGAAGAACCGTGTACTGGGTGTGAAGCCTATTGTTGTAAAACGCTGGTTTTCCCACAATCGGTTCCACAGCACATTTCAAATCTTGACTATTTTCGCTTCTGCCTGGGGTTTCCTGGTGTTGAATTAGGTGTGGGCGAAGGCGGGTGGTCACTGGTTGTAAAAACCCAATGCCGTTACCTGGATGCGGATCATCGGTGTGTCCTTTTTGATTTGCCAGGAAGACCATTGATTTGTAAGTATTACGATGCGTGGAAATGTGATTACAAACCTCAGTTTGGGCATCCACGACCACAGAATTTTTTCCGTTTACGGTTGGAACAATTCTTATGGATAATGGAAAGCATCCCGGTAGATGAAAATGGGGCAGTGGGTAGTTTTCCCTCAGTTGATGTTTTGAGACAGAGTATAGAGGCAAAATGGAAGGCTGCCGGGCATCAAGAAGATACTGTCTCTGGAAAAAACCAGACGGGTCAGTTATAAATTGAGTCGAAACAGAAAAGACGTGTGTTTGGGATCAGAAAGAGTTAATAAAAAAGAGCGGGTGATGGGATTCGAACCCACGGAATGGTACCTTGGGAAGGTACTGCCTTACCACTTGGCGACACCCGCTTCTGAACAAGGGTGATTATAGCGGCGAGGTTCATGAATGTCAAGTTTTCTTAACAGTTTTCCCGTCGAATAAGTTTTCTACCAAAAAACAATACTTGCGGATTTTTCATTTTATTGTTTTATCTGATTAAGGGATATAGTATAATTCTTCAATCTTTGTAAGGGGCAGTCATTCTATTTTTTAGGAGAACACTTTGGGCTTTAATCCCTTGAATTGGTTGTTGGGTTTATTCTCGCTGGATATCGGGATTGACCTGGGAACAGCGAATACACTCGTAAATGTGCGAGGGAAAGGCATAGTCATCAATGAGCCATCTTATGTGGCAATTGATAAGCGCACGCGTCGCCCCATTGCAATTGGCGCTCAAGCAAAAGAAATGGTTGGTCGAACACCCGCGAATGTAATTGCCGTGCGACCATTGCGTGACGGTGTAATTTCTGAGTTTGAAATTACGCAAGCAATGTTAGGGTATTTCATCGGTAGGGCACATCAGCAAAGTATTGTGCCAATGCCCAGACCGCGCGTTGTGGTGGGAATTCCGTCAGGTGCAACTGAGGTGGAAAAACGTGCCGTTTTTGATGCAGCTATGGCGGCTGGCGCGAGAGAGATTTATTTGATTGAAGAACCACGCGCAGCCGCACTGGGAGCTGGTTTGTCTGTTGCTGATATCCGCGGGTCGATGGTGATTGACATCGGCGGAGGAACCACAGAGGTTGCCATCCTCTCGATGGGCGGGATTGTCGTTTCCCGCTCGTTACGGGTTGCTGGTGATGAGATGGATCAAGATATCATCACCTATATCCGAAACAAGTACAATCTTTTTATCGGCGAGAGAATGGCTGAACAGGTAAAAATCACAATTGGATCAGCTTATCCGCTTCAAACTGAAAAAACCATGACCATTCGCGGAAGAAATCTGGTAACCGGTTTACCTGAAACGATTGAGATATCTTCTGTGGAGATTCGCGAAGCTATTGCCGGATCTGTGCAGGTGATCATTGATACTGTGAAAGACGCCCTGGATGAAGCTCCCCCTGAGATTGTATCTGATTTAATTGAGGTCGGTATTACCCTGGCTGGGGGAGGGGCACAATTACAGGCTTTGATTGAAAGGCTGACCGAAGAACTTAACTTACGAGTGTGGCTGGCAGATGACCCAATGACCTGCGTCGCTCGGGGGGCGGGGATGGTGCTAGAAGATATGGAAAAGTATCGGAAATTTTTGGATGATATGGAGCGCCAGGCTACCAAGGTTTAAATATTTCTGCTTTCCGGCTTCCCTTGCGGGTATAATCACATAGTATGAAGGTTATTCACAGCCAATGGAGATTGGCAGTTATTCTTCTAATAATTGTTGGCATCCTGCTCCTTGCATTAAGCGGATACCTTAATTCCACGTTTCAAACCGCAATGGAACCACTGATTTCCATTCAGGCGTGGATATCCAGCCGTTACCTTGCAGTGTATGAATTTCTAACGGTGCCGCGTGATGTGGCATCGCTTCGACAACGAAATGCTGAACTGGAAGACGAAATTTCCAATTTGCAAAAACAGACCATTGAACTTCAGCAGCAACTTCAGGAAGCAGAAGTGTTATACGCTCTATTGGAGTTTGCCCGTTCACAGCCGGAAAATGTTTATATTGCCGGATCGATTATAGGCAGAGATCCAAGCCCATTTTTGCATTATGTCATTATTGATCATGGTTCAGATTATGGTCTTCGACATGGGATGCCGATTGTGACACAGCAGGGCTTGGTAGGCAGGGTTGATGCAGTTACAGCAGGCGCTGCCAGGGTTCAACTGATCACCAGCCCCGATTCGGCGGTTAATGTACGTTTACAAAACTCCGGTGAGGAAGCACAATTGGTCGGTTCGTTAACCGGCGACTTGACCGTAAAGTTGATACCTCAGGATGCAGAAGTGGTTCCTGGAGAGTTGGTGCTGACTTCTGGTTTGGGGGGAACTTATCCAACCGATATTTTGGTGGGGCAGGTCGTGTCTGTGCGAAAACTGCCTGACGAGCTTTTTCAAACTGCCACAATTCAGCCAGCAGTTGATTTCTCAACACTGAGAGCGGTATTGGTGATTACCAATTTTCGCCCAGTTGACATTTCTCCGCTTATTCCTACACCGGTTCAATAATAAACGTGGAAGCGCTGATTTCTATCCCTGTTCTCGGAATATTGGTAATGCTTCAAATTGCGGTTTTCAGTAATTTGCAGATTCTTTTTGGTAGCGCTGATGTGGTTCTCCTGGCAATCATTGGCTGGGCATTACAGGAAAAGGTGAAAAACGGATGGATTTGGGCAGTTGTTGGTGGTGCGATGATCTCTCTTGTGACTGCGATGCCTTTCTTTACTTACCTGTTGGGGTATCTGGGCGCAGCATTGATGGCACATATCATTAAGAGGCGTATCTGGCAGATTCCTGTGCTAGCGATGTTTTTTGTGACCACTATTGGAACGATTCTTGTACATTTTTTTTCTTTGGGAATTTTACAATTTTTGGGAACAAGGTTAGAATGGATGGAAAGTATTAATTTGGTGATATTACCCAGTACCTTACTCAACCTGGTTTTAGCTTTACCGGTATATTTGCTAATGAGTGATCTTGTCAATTGGGTATATCCCTCGGAGATTGAAGAATGAATGGGCATCCAGCGCCACAGGAATATGTCGAAAAATGGCGTCTATATTTGCTTTACGCTTTGATAGTTGCCGTTTTTGGATATTATGTTTTTAAACTTTTTACTTTGCAGATTATTGAGGGTGAAGCATATCTTGCAAAGGCAGAAGAAAACCGCATTTCAGAAATCAGCGTTCAGACTAAGCGGGGAAATATTTATGATCGTAATGGGTACGTATTAGCGAGAAACGTACCTTCTTACAATGTGACCATTACCCCAGCCTACTTGCCTGCAGATGAGGGGGCAGTTCAGCAGATATATCGTGAATTATCTGAAATTATTGGTGTTCCTGTAAGCAATGGTGAAATAACAGATGAAACTGTGAGATTGTTTAAACCATGTAATACTGAAATGGGACTCACTGAGATTGTTTACATTGCCGCTTCCCTTGCACCTTACGATCCGGTTCAAGTAAAGTGCGATGTACCTGAACAAATAGCGATGATTGTGATGGAAAAGGCATATGATTGGCTCGGAACAGGGGTCGAAATTGAACCGGTGCGAGAATACCCCACGGGTTGGGTGACTTCAGAAATCATTGGTTTTCTGGGTCCAATCCCTGCTGCTTTGGCGAAGCGATTGGCGGAACAAGGTTTTGTCGCGGATAGGGACAAGTACGGTTATGCCGGCATCGAAGCCTGGTTTAATGAAGAATTGTCAGGTATTAATGGGAAAAGGGTAGTAGAGGTAGATGTCGCTGGTCAGGTGATGCGTGATTTGGAAACACCTATTGAGCCTGTACCGGGTCAGAATATTGTTCTGACCATTGATACCCGGTTGCAAATGGCAGCAAAGACCGCTTTGATAAAAAATATCACCGATTGGAATGACTACCTGAACGAGATACTATCTGCAAACGGAGTTGTTATTGCGATGGACCCTCGTACAGGTGAGATTTTAGCTTTGGTTTCTTATCCTACGTACGAAAATAACCGTATGGCGCGGATGATCCCAGCTTATTATTATGAGCAGTTGATCAGTGATCCGAATCGACCGTTGTTTAACCATGCGATTTCAGCAGAACACCCACCAGGCTCTGTCTATAAGCTGGCTGCCGCCTTGGGGGTTTTAAATGAGGGCGTCATGGGACCGGATGATACTATCAATGATCCAGGGAAAATCGTCATTCAGCAGCAATATTCCCCCAATGATCCGGGAACACCGCGAGAATATGTATGTTGGGACGATTATGGTCATGGCGATGTAGACTTCCTTCATGCAATCGCTTTATCCTGTGATGTGTATTTTTACAAAATCTCAGGCGGATATAAAGATGAGGTCCCTGTTGGTTTGAATGTATGGCGGATGGCGGAATATGCCCGTGCGATAGGATATGGAGAGATCACTGGCATTGAATTACCCGGCGAACAACCAGGATTGGTTCCCGACCCTGATTGGAAACGAATCAATATCGGCGAGAACTGGGCAACGGGCGATACCTATATTGCTTCTATGGGGCAAGGGTATGTTTTGGCGACCCCCCTGCAGGTGCTGGTTTCAATTGCTACCATTGCAAATGATGGCAAGTATATGAAACCAACCCTGCTCAAGGAGATACAGGATGCGGAAGGAAATGTGATTCAACCTTTTGAGCCGGTATTGGTACGGGATATTACCCAAGAACCCGTGATTGAAATTTATGATGAGAACTACTATGCAACCGGCGAATATAAAGTGGTAGAGCCCTGGGTAATTGAATTGGCACAAACCGGTATGCGAATGGTGGTTGAAGAAGGTGGAACAGCAGATAAGCAGTTCAGAGGCATGGCAATTCCTTCTGCTGGAAAAACAGGAACTGCTGAGTACTGTGATAATGTTGCACAGGCAAAAGGGATTTGCCAACCAGGCAATTGGCCCGCACATGCCTGGTATGTTGGGTATGCACCTTATGATGATCCAGAAATTGCGGTCATTGCTTTTGTTTACAACGGAAAAGAAGGGTCTTCAGTGGCAGCACCGATTGTTCGACAGGTGCTTGAAGCATATTTTGAACTCAAAGCGGTGGATACGGCTTCCGGTGTTCAATAACTGATAAAGGCAAATCGATGACTATTCAGGAACAAACCTTGTTTCAGATTAAGGGACAGCGCGATGGTCTGTTAATCTCCATTCGTGAGGGGGATTGGCAACTGGTCTTGCAGGGTATCATTGAACATATCCGGGAACGGGTATCCTTCTTCAAGGGGGCGAAAGTAGCTGTTGATGTTGGAGCCCGGCAGATGACCGTTTCTGAAATCAGCTCACTGAGAGATCAACTTTCTGACTTCAATATAATTCTGTGGGCTTTGTACACCACAGATGATCATACGAGAGACTCTGCCAGGAATCTTGGATTGGAAACCAAACTACCTCAGCAGAGTTCTGAGGCTAAAAGTATCCCATTTGACACGCAGTTATCCGGTGATGACGCTATTTTTGTGAGGCGTACGTTGCGTTCTGGGTATCGCGTGGTGCATCATGGGCATGTTGTTTTAGTGGGCGATTTAAACCCTGGCGCTGAGATCATTGCCGGTGGAAGCGTGATTGTTTGGGGAAGATTACGCGGCGTTGTTCATGCCGGCGCTGAAGGAGATGAGGATGCAATCATTTGTGCGCTTGACCTGAGCCCGACACAGATACGCATCGCTTCAGTTGTGTCCGTGGCACCAGGAAAAAAAGGGAAACCTCAACCTGAGGTTGTCTCTATCCAACAAGGACAACTGATAGCGAAACCCTGGAAATAACTAGAATTTTAGGAGGAAAATGACTGCCAAAGTTGTAACAATATCTTCTGGAAAAGGTGGCGTGGGAAAAACCACTACTACCGCCAATGTTGCCGTTTCTCTGGCTGAACGGAATCAAAAAGTTGTCTGCATTGATGGCGATATTGGTTTACGGAACCTGGATGTGGTGATGGGTTTGGAAAATCGGATTGTTTACGACCTGGTGGATGTGGTGGAAGGACGTTGCCGGGTTAAGCAAGCGATGATCCGGGACAAGCATTTGCCAGAATTATATTTGATCCCTGCTGCGCAGACGCGCGATAAAACAGCGGTTTCACCAAGCGATATGGTTCGCCTTTGTGAAGAATTGAAACCGGATTATGATTGGATATTTATCGATTCACCCGCCGGAATTGAGCGAGGCTTTCGAAACGCAATTTCCCCTGCTGACATGGTTTTGGTTGTAACCAATCCTGAGGTATCCGCAGTTCGGGATGCAGATCGCATCATCGGTCTGGTTGAGGCAGAAGAAAAGGGACCTGCAAGGTTGATACTCAATCGTGTAAATCCGGAGATGGTTAAACGTGGGGATATGCTTGCTGCAGAAGATGTGTTGGACCTTTTGGCAATTGAACTGATTGGTTTGGTGCCGGAAGATGAAGCGGTAATGGTCGGAACCAACCGCGGACAACCTATTGCACGAGATGTCAAATCGCTTGCTGGGAAAGCCTTTCAGAACATCGCAAGACGGTTGATGGGTGAAGAGGTTCCTTTTGATGAATTGCAGAAGAAAGGTGATTTATTCAGCAAACTTTCCAGGATGCTGAGG
>CAYRRA010000162.1:0-10198 GCA_964426355.1 uncultured Anaerolineaceae bacterium | reverse complement strand
GCTCCTAATTTCCGGGAAGCACTGCGCTGGGGCAGCGAAGTCTATCATGCCCTCAAAGGTGTTTTGAAAAGCAGCGGTTATACCACTGGCGTGGGAGATGAAGGTGGGTTCGCGCCTGCTTTGAAGACCAACGCAGAAGCGGTCGAAGTCATTTTGAAAGCCATTGAAAAGGCTGGCTACAAACCCGGTGATCAAATTGCCATTGCTCTTGATCCCGCCTCAAGCGGTTTCTACGAGGATGGTCTCTACAATTTGCGCACCGAGGGTAAGAAAGTCACATCGGCTGAAATGGTTGCCATGTACGCCGACTGGGTGAAAAAATACCCCATCGTGGTTCTTGAAGATGGGCTGGCAGAAGATGATTGGGATGGCTGGAAACTCTTAAACCAGACTATCGGCGACAAAATCGAATTAGTAGGAGATGATTTATTTGTAACCAATGTCGAGCGTGTTTCCAGAGGCATCCGGGAAAATGTCGCCAATGCTGTTTTGATCAAGCTCAACCAGATTGGAACACTCAGCGAAACCATCGCGACCATTGAGATGGCAAAAAAGGCAGGCTGGGGAGCTATGGTCTCACATCGTTCTGGCGAGACAGTGGACAGTTTCATTGCAGACTTTACCGTAGCTATGAGCACCGGGCATCTCAAGACTGGCGCGCCCTGTCGTGGGGAACGATTGGAAAAATACAACCAGCTTATGCGTATCGAGGAAGAATTGGGTGACGCAGCCATTTATGCTGGTAGAAAAGCATTTGTGAGATAGTCAACCTGAACCAAATAAGTGGCTGGGTAAAATCACCCAGCCACTATCGTTCTAAGGGATTAAATTGTGACAGCGATTCTTCTTATTCGGCATGGACAGACAGAATGGAATCGAATTGAGCGATTTCGTGGTCGGGTGGATATTGAATTAAATTCCATTGGTTAAATCCAGGCTTAAAAAACTGCAATTCGAATACAGAAGCATTGGCAACCGGAAATCATTTTTTCCAGCCCATTAAAACGAGCATTGCAAACAGCTAGTGCGATTGCAGAACTTTCAAATGTTCCAGTAGAGTCCGCTCCCGATTTGGTGGATATTGACTATGGCGAATGGCAAGGATTGACACCCGAAGAAACCCAATTGAAGTGGCGGGATCAATTTCATGCCTGGTACAAGTATCCAGAACAGGTGCAGATTCCTGGTGGTGAAAATCTGCTTGAGGTGCAATCTCGGGCGATGTCTACAATCACAACTGCGACAAAAACATACCCAAATCAAACAATCGTCATGGTGAGCCATACGGTGGTCAATCGATTGATTCTGCTGGGTATCCTGGGAATCGGAATTGAACATTTCTGGCAGCTCCGGCAGGAACCCTGTGCAATCAATGTGATTGATGTGAAGGATAAAGTCTTTTCATTGGTCACAATGAATGATACCTGCCACCTGGAAAATTAAACCTTTCGTGGCGTTATATGTTCACCCATTATTGCCCCGGACAGGGGCAAACTGCGCAAGTAAATCAACAGGGATGCCCCAATTACGGACAGAAAATGGATGACATTACTCACTCCAACTTCAATGATATGCTGATTGCTGCCCTGCATCATTCGGGTTCGGAGTGGAAGATAATGGCGTCAGAAATTTTAAGCATCCGTCAATGCGAATGGACATTGCCGGAATATTAGAAATCCCGGCTAGTAATAAGAACGATTTTTCCCTAAGGGCAATCCTGTTAGCTGTCGCAAAGTATGAAGAGCCAAAACATGAAGAGATTCTTGACCAGGTAAAAAGTCAATTTTCGGAATTGAGCCCTCTAATAACGTTTGAACCAATTACTGAAATATGATCGGGAGAGAAATGCAATCGTTGGGATCGGCATACGGGGTAAATTACTATCAATTCGTATTATTTCTGAAACGCAGATATATAGAGCGTAATAAAAAGAACAATTGATATTACGATTCTAAAGTATCGCAGTTGCCTCATTCTTTTCTTCAGGTTATATGCCCCTTGGATTAGTTCTGGTAGATTGTTCAGATGATTCAAGAGGATTGACGAAAATCGTCTGGCAATCGGTGAACTTTCGGTTTGAAACGAAATTCCAATATCCGCAATATTCAAAGCGATTCCGTCATTGGGTCCATCGCCAACCATCATTACCCGGTGTCCCTTGTTCTGGAGTTGTCGGATAATCGCAGCCTTTTGCGATGGCAATAACCTGGAAAAAATTGAACAATACTCTGCTTGTCTTCCAACTTCATCAAGAGTCATTCGATCAATCACATTACCGGATAATGAGGCTTTTCCATTCTGTGTGATTCCACACGCATGTGCGATTTTTACTGCTGCCTCAGATTTATCGCCAGTGAGCAACAAAGGGCGGATCCCTTTCTCGATCATTCTCTCAACAACATCTTTTGCATTCTCCTGTAATGTATTTTCGAACTCGACCAAACAAAGAAATGTATATTCATTCTGTTGTGGGGCTACATCCCCAACTGCAATAGCCATGGCAATTGCAGTATCCCCTTTTTGGCTGATGGACTGGCTCAGGGCTCTAATCTTGGATTGAAAACCGAAATCGATTCTTCCCTTTCCTCCATTTTCATCAAAGTAGTCTTTACATTGCAAAAGGACAAGATCAGGATCGCCCTTCAGAAAATACCATTGTTTCTGATCTTCAGTTTCATATCCGCAATACATATATCTTTTCTCAGAATCAAATGGCATATCGAAAATCCGTTGAAATTTACTGGAAATCTTTGCGAAATCAACGCCAGCTCTTTGCGCAAAGGATATCAACGCATAATCAACAGGATTAGCAAATTTCGTTTTTTCAAAAAAGGAAACGTCAGTGCATAACACTGAGGCAGTTTTAATCAAAGCTTGAGTATCCTCATCAAAACCTGAACATCTTGCATCAACTTCTGTCAATGAAGAATACATGAAAAATTTCGTTATCTCCATTTGTCGGGTTGTTAATACGCCGGTTTTATCAAAACAGATAATGTCGATTTCATCCAGGTGAGGAATGATTTCGATATTACGAATGAAGATATTCTTTTTTTTATTTTTTTGTTGTTCACGTTTCAAAAGAAATGAAAGGATTAGAGCATCCTCTTGGAAAAGCAATAACAATACACCAGCAAAAAAATAGAGCACGATTGTCATTTGCCTGTTGGTCGATTGAGATATGGATTGGCAAAATGCTGGTATGAGGAATAGAAGGATCCATAATTGCCTCAATCTAAATTGGCGAAACCTTGAGGTCGGATTTTCTGCAGTTGCCTGATTCAAAATTCTGCCGAAAACCGTGTCATTTCCTAACGCAACGACTACCCCCTTTGCAGAACCGCGGATAATTCGACATCCCATATAGACAAAAACATCTTCAGACGCGATGGTCTTTACGACAGGCATGAGTTCTCCTGTGATATCGAATTCATCGACTTCGAGAGACCTGGCTTCAACCAACTTCAAATCGGCTGGAACGATATCCCCTGTCTGAACCAGAACTAAATCGCCCAGGTGAAGGTCATTCTCGTTAACATTCTGTGGAATGCCCTTCCTGATTACCGTAACAAAACTTTGATTTATAAAGAACTCCATTCAGAATCCAGAGAACATTTCGGATTTTCAGAGAGCCCAATTTTTGAGATCAACCAGCCAGGTTTCGGAAAAGACCAAAACATTGGAAACCTTTGAGAAGAAACGGATTACTTTTTACTTTCTTTTTTCCCAAATATGTTTTTGAAAACATCCTCACCATAACTGGTGGGCAAAGGCTCACCCACTGAAAGTCTGAATGTTCGCCTTCCTCCCGCTTTTCTTTCTGCTCGCAGAAAAATCGCATCCTTCATCTGTTTTTCATAAAAAATCCGCGCAAACTCGTACATATGCGTAACAAAAAACACTTTTACATTTCGATCCAGTAAAGCACTCGTGATTTGTCTGGCAATTTCAGACCCCTCGCGTTCATTCGTCGCAGCAAATGATTCGTTAAACAACATCAAGGAACCTGGCTTGAGCTGATCCACAATGACGCTCATCCTGCTTAATTCTTCATCCAGTTTACCGCTTTTCATCGATGCATCTTCCTTACGCCTGTAATGCGTAAATATTCCCTGGCATAAATTGGCAGAAAATTCTCTGGCTGGCACAAACATCCCTGCTTGCATCATGAGCTGGGCAAGCCCTATACTTCTAAGGAAAGTTGATTTTCCTCCTTGATTCGCCCCGGTGACAATGACCAGATTACTGGCATCAGCGTTTATATCGTTTCCTACAATGGTCTGTTTCATAGTCAGTGCCAGGCTTACATCATACATGCCTTGAAACACATGCTGGCGTTCATTCATGTTGACTGGAACCGGAAAAGCGATCGGGGTTCCGATCTGTTCTAGCTTCTCTTTCAGGTTGATGCAGCCCACATAGAAAGCAAGTTCGTTTCTAAGCATTGCAAAGAAATTCTCGATATGTTCAGTAGCTTGCGCTAATGCATTGGCTGCTGCGTTGACTCCAATGTCTTTTAGATCGCTTAATGCCCGTGCGCCGGCGTCATCTCTTTCACTGATCGTGAATGAGTATACCGGTGATTTTTTTCTGAAAACTTCTTTGAGCCATTTTTTATTCCTGTCATTGGGAAGACGTAAAGCGTAATTTGCTCCTTCATTCCCTTTGCCTAATTCAGCGCTAATTAATACACCATCTCGAAACTTCAGTTGTTTCAGGTGAGATTCAACCTCGGCGAAATAATCATCACTTAGCTCATGTTTTATCATTGCAAAGAACCGATTAAAACCTTCTGACCTGAATTCTGACGAGTGTTCATCAGCAAGATTTCTGAGCTCTTTTAATAAAACGACAAACATATCCATTAAACTCACCGCACTGCTTAAAACACCACTTGGCGAATGAGTAAAAATTCCCAGCCAACGTCGATGTTCTCTATCCATAGACGTAATTGGAATCTGGTAAATTTCCCGAATCACTGAAGGGTTATTTAGACAATCCTTTAAAACATCTTGTCTGTATAAAATTGAATCAATATCATTGAGACTGGTTAAAATAGTCTCTTTTGAGATATCGAAAAGAAAACTATCCCCAAGCGCCATTGCATTGAATAGCGTGTTCAGTTCAAGGTCGTGTACCAGGTCAGATGTGTTGGGTGGAAACGGAGCTTGTGGATCAAAATCTCGATCTCGGAACATCAAGAAAGCTTTCATTGCAAAATCCGCTCCTTGATCGAGTGATAAGTAAGATGATGTTTTTCAGCAATGCATATTGCGTATGAAAGTCCATCGGCTGGCAATCGCATGATTTTAAATGTCCTTTGCGTTGGATTTTCCGGAACGACGGTACTCACCATACTCACCGTTTGTTCACCAAGAGTGGATAATTCATCGATAAAGGTTACACAAACAGCTAAAGCATCCAGATGAATGATTCTTTGGATAATTTCCTTGCTCAAAAAAATGGCATCTTTTAATGTAGTCGATGTGAATATTTCATTCATGATGATGATGCTGTCTGATGTGGCAGATTCAAGAATTCCATAAATCCGAACCAGGTCATCTTGCAGCTTACCGCGTAAATTACGGATATCTTCCTCTTTTTCAAAATGCGTGAAGATTTGATCAAACAGAAACAAAGTCGCCTCTTTTCCTGGAATAGGACACCCGAGACTGGCAAGGTAATGAAGCTGCCCAAACATTCTTGCAAATGTCGTTTTCCCACCCTGGTTGGGACCTGAGACAACAAAAATCCTTTCGTTTCCTTCAAGATAAAAATCGTTGCAGACAACCAGTGTCGAATCATGCAAACTTTTGTTTGCCAAAGCAATGTCAAAAGTCTCTTTGGCGTGAATAGCTTTATTTTTTGTAACATTGGGGTAACAAAATTCAAGCCCTTTGGTTTTCAGTTTCTCAATAAAATCTATATAGGACACAAAAAACTGTATTTGGCGATCAAAAGTCAAAATGACATCATCCATAAAACCGGAATACTTCAGGTAATAGGAATCTAATTGTTTAAAGATATCTGGATAAAGTTTTGCTACACAATTTAATATTTGTGCTGCAATATGGTTCATCCCAGAAGAGACGACAAGATCAATCCGGTAATTTTTTGCTTCACCTTGTTTAAATTTCTCAAAAGTTCGCTCAACCTCTTTGCTATAATCAATTTCCGATTCGTATTTTCGTACTCTGACCAAATTCCCTTTGATGATCACGCTATATTGAATAGCAGACAGATCCGTTTTCCGTTCAAGCGAATCGGACTGGAGTGATAAGAAATCAGGAGAAGAGATGTATTCATTTATATACGCCAGGAAATCTAAAAGTCCCTTCGATTTGATTGGGGCTTCCTTCAGGTTGCTGACGAGACCTTGAACCGCTTCACAATAGATAACAGCAGCTTCCAGGAACCAACCTTCCTGATGATATGTAAAATACAACTTTTCAATCATGTCCATATATCGGCGGACAAGAACCATTTTTTCAGCAAAAAGCTTAATGGTTTTTAGTACGGTTACGTTTTCCAAATCCTTGAAAACATCTTGTCGATAGTTAATGGCATCCATTTCTTTTAACGGTGAATGGAAAAAAGGTTTAAGGTTGTATTCCTGTTTTCGATCTGTAATTGCTTTTACCACTTGATCGAGATTGATATCGACAAAGAAATCGGGGATCGATGGGTTTTCATTAACTGAGAATTCACTATTGATTGGAAAAAGTACACTTGGAAAGGTCATTCGATTTTTTGGCTCCGATTTAAAAAAACCGTTATCGGTTGCTGGTTGAGTTAACAAAAAAGCCTCTACTGAGCAATGCTCCAATAGAGGCTATCAGTCTGATGACGTTTACGGCGAGCCTCATCGCCACTGATGATATAGATTTTTATCATTATACCGCACATCTGAAAATGCACCATTCCTTGACGCATAAAATGAAACCCTTTACAATAAGAACCAAGCGATGAGGCTCGCTAGAATAACCGCCGTTGTGCTGATAGCCTCTGCCAATAAGTATTTTGGGCAGAGGTGTTTTTGTTAATAACTGCATAAAATTGAAATCATTTGATAGGATATGGAAAAATTCTTAATTATTTCTGCAGGGGCAATTGTAGGTGCTAATGCACGTTATTGGATCGGAGATTGGGCTGCCCAGAAATTTGGCACCAATTTTCCTTATGGTACTTTCATCATAAACATAACGGGAAGTCTTCTGATTGGTTTCTTCTTGACGTTGGTAACTGAACGATTAATGATAGACGCAAGGTGGCGGTTGCTAATCACAGTGGGGCTCTTAGGGGGATATACTACATTTTCTACCTATGCGTATGAGAGTTTTATCTTAATATTCAACGGACAATGGATGACAGGGTTGATTAACCTTTTCGGCAGCACCTTTATAGGAGTTCTGGCTGTTGGGTTAGGAGTATATCTTGGAAAAGCAATATAATTTTAAGATAGCGACCAAGGAGGTAATCATGCCAGATCTGTCTTTACAAAAGAAAGCAAAAAGGCTTCGAATATATATCAGCGAAAAAGATCGTTGGCGTGGCAACTCTCTGGATGTCGCGCTGGTTGAAACCCTGCGCGAAAAAGGGATTGCCGGAGCAACGGTCTTCCGCGGAATTGTGGGTTATGGCGCTCATTCGCTGATTCACACGATCCGAATTGAAGTTCTGATGACTGATTTGCCATTGGTCATAGAAAGCATCGACACTCCTGAAAAGATCGATGCCGTTCTGGATACAATCTACCCGATGGTACGTGAAGGTTTGATCACGGTCGAGGATGTGGAAATTGTTAAATATACGCATCGCTATCTCAATCCGCTTCCAGCAGACAAGTTAGTATCTGAGGTGATGACCCATCATGTGGTGACTTTGAACCCAGATATGACCATCCAGCGTGCCTGGACACAAATGCTGAAGAATCAAGTGAAAGCAACCCCGGTGGTCGATTCATCAAAAAAAGTTGTTGGAATCCTGACAGATGAGGATTTATTGGAACGAGCTGGCGTTCAGCAGAGGCTTTCTATCGCAATTAAGCTCGATACTGATGAGATCAATCAAGAACTAAAATCGTTGGAAAACTCGCCATTACTGGTGAAAGATGTAATGACAACACCTGTCATCACTGTAACAGAAAACGAGGCGCTTGGTCTGGCAACATCTCGAATGGTAAAATCTGGGCTGAAACGCTTACCGGTTGTCAATGAGGAAGGAAAACTGGTTGGCGTTTTGTCACGCCTTGATATTTTACGGCAAGTCGCTAATGTCTCTTATGAAACGCCTGCTCCCCGTTTTCCATCCGGAACAGTTCGGACAGTTTCAGATATCATGAGTTCCGAAATACCCATGGTAAATCAGGATGATGATTTGTCGCTCATCATCGAAAAATTCTCTCAGACAAATTCTCACCGTTTAATCGTGGTTGACTCTGATGGTATTGCAATCGGGTTGTTGAGCGATTCTGATATCGTTACTCGTGTTCAACCAACAAAAAGGCAGGGAATTCTGGAAGCCCTGAAAAACATCGGGAAGCCGCCGCCAGGAAAAGAAACAGCCTTTGATTTAATGTCTCCCGGTCCTCTAACTGTTTCACCGGACACATCCGTTGTCGATGCTTTGAAAAGCATGCTGGCAGATTCGCGCAAATGGATGGTGGTTACAGATGAGAAAGGACATCCGTTGGGATTAGTGGATCGGCAGATGATGCTTGAAGCCATCGCAGTGTTTGAAAGCAAAAGTTGAAAAAGTAGGAATTGAACACTCAAGTGTACAAGGGAAAGTCGATTGGGGTTCTGCTTTTACCTGAAGACCCGGATGCATCTGCGAAAGGAATACGCAAGAAAGTGAATACAGCCAGGCGAATTGACTGCGGCATCTACATGGGTCAATGGGCAAGTTGTCCAAATCCCATAATGAAATGCTTGCAGATTTTTCGAAAGAAATCTTAATCAAATCCCTGCCTTATCCTTTTCGATAATCCTTTTAAACAAGTCTCTTCCATAACTTGTTTGTAAAGGTTCGGCTTCAATTAGCTTATACGTTCGTTTCCCATCATCCTCCCTCTCAGCTCTGAGTAAAACAGTATTTGGTAGTTTCCTATCGTATAACGAATGAGCAAATTCATATAAGTGCGAAACAAAGTACAGCTTGTCAAGCCTGCCGGTGGTATAACGGAAATTGTGTAAATTAACAAGGGAGACATGGTATCCTTTCGGTGACCAAACCAAGAAAGGAAAAAGCCATGTCACCCAAAGAAAATCATAAACTTAGCCGGTCAGAACGTCAAGCCACAATTCATGAATTGTTAGAGGAACGAATTCGATTGAGCATCCGCCACACATTGATCACCGTTTTAGAAGAGGAGGTGAACGAGTTTACGCAAGCAGAACCTTACCAACGCACGAAAGAGCGAAAAGATTACCGCAATGGATATTACGAACGCGATCTGGTGACGACAGCAGGAGAAATTGAAAACTTACCAGTGCCCAGAACGCGCCAGGGGTTTCGGACAGAACTGTTTGAGCGCTATCAACGTCGAATGGCTGATCTGGATGAGGCAATCCTGGAGATGTTTGTCAAAGGTGTCAGTACAGAGCAAGTGGGCAATGTCATCGAAACGCTCACCGGGACCCACCCCAGCGCATCGACCGTATCACGAGTATTTCATACCCTGGAAGGCGAATTTGAAGCCTGGAAAAAACGACCGTTGCAGGGTCACTATCTGTATGTGTTTGCCGATGGAACCTATTTCACCGTAATTTATGATGAGAGAGGGTGCAAAATGCCCATACTTGCCATCATTGGCATTGATGAAGAAGGAAAACGGGACGTTTTGGGCTTCACGGTAGGCGAGCGTGAAAATCAGGATGCCTGGGAAGACCTCCTGGATAATTTGAAAGAGCGAGGCGTTTTGCAGGTAGATTTATGGATCACGGATGGCAACCAGGCTATGATCAATGCCATCAGCATCAAATTCTCTCAATCAAAACGGCAACGATGCATCAAACACAAAATGGAAAACATCCTCGGTTACATTCCAAAGAAACAGCAGGATGTAATCCAGCCAGAAATCAGGGCTATCTTTTATCAAACCAACCGTGAGAAAGCAGATCAGGAAGTGGCTGCTTTCATCACCAAGTACGAAACGGTTTACCCATCGGCTGTTGAGTGTTTGAAGCGAGACCTGGAG
>CAYRRA010000161.1:5587-10283 GCA_964426355.1 uncultured Anaerolineaceae bacterium | reverse complement strand
TTTCTATACCCAATAGATGGAGACATTTCAACAATCCTTCCTTCTGAATAGTTGTAATTACCAGTAAATGGTGTTGTTATTGCACCACTAAAACTCAAGACTGTTTCGAAAAATTTTAAATTCTGTTTATAAGCATAGGTCGTTGTGTTAAAAGCATCCGCCATGAGCTGTGGAACAGTTCCTCCAGCCGTCTGGCAAGCATTGAGATAAATCGCAGCATTTTGAGAAAAACGATCTTGCAAAGAAATGACATCACTATTGTAGAAATCTTCCTGATGGGTTTGTTTTTCAGGAAAATTGCCCTCACTTAGTTGAAGACCTCCCGCATTCTTCCCATCATAGTCTATCGCCCAACCATGTGAGAAAACATGAATCTGTTCAATTTCTCCGACGTCACTTCCTGCAATAGCGTCGAAAAATTCGGTATCTGTACTGATCTGTACCATCAGGATATCTTCTTTGCTATATCCGGCATCTAGAGCTTTTTGGTATTGGGTGGATGCTGCGGCTAAAAATGAATTATTTTCATTTTCATGCTCGTATGTACCATAAATAATAATCACTTTTTCAAATCCGTCAGGATCGATAAACGAAATCGGATTATTCTCTACGTACGCGTAGCGGTCATACGCCTGCGACTGTGCCGCACCCGGCACGACCGTGTCCGCGCTGAGGAAGCGCTTAAGATAAGGCGAGTAAAAGCGTGCGTTGTAGTGGTAGATCCCCAGGTCGAGCAGCGCTCGCTGCCCGGTGAAGAGCTGGTCCGTCCACATGCTCCCGCTGGCGGTGCGTACCTCGCCGAACGGGTAATAGCGCATCTCGCCCGCCACCTCGCCGTCGGCGCGCATAGCTCCGCCCCCAGGACAGTACAGCGCCTTCTGCTCGTCCATTGTCACCCATACCAGGCTGTTTTCAATATCGCCCAGGTTGTTTCAGGGTTTTCCCACTCATAAAAAAGAAACCACCTGTAAATCTTTCCCCTGTCACTGTTTACTATCTTACTGATATTTATTAGGGTGTCAAGCAAGCAAAACATCATTTTCACCGTACACCGGCGGGGAGTTGCCTACGTACGCAATCATTATCATCACTTCTGCCACGCCTCCCATTCGCTTCTCCGCTATCATGTCATTGGCTGTGTGTGTTTCGTGTTGGTGAATTTGAACCATGAGACGCCCTTTTTCTCTCATGGTATCAGTTCACTTTTAAAGTTTGGTTGACACACCAAAAAAATCACCTTGACAACCCCAAAGCGTGCGGGTAAAATAACCTGACATTCGGAAAACCGAATCAAGCCGAGATAGCTCAGTTGGTAGAGCACGCGACTGAAAATTGCGGTGTCGTCAGTTCAATTCTGTCTCTCGGCACAAGAGGTTGTCTTTACAGGCAACCTCTTTTGTTTATCCACTCACAAAGTAATCCCCTTTTTCTCTGTTAGAATTATCGCATGAAGAAAAAAGTCTTTCTTTATGCCGCTGCGTTGTGCCTGGTGCTCGCCGGGGCAGCCCTGCTCTGGGTGGGCTTGCAGCGACCGGTCACCATTTACGATGATTACGGCAGCACTACCATCCAGACGCGCTCCTGGACGGTTGAGCGCATCCTGTCTGAGGCTGCCATTGCCCTGGGACAGTTCGACAGTGTTTACCCCGCATTAGACAGCCGTTTAGGCTGGCAAGGCAGCATCCACATCGACAGGGCACACGAGTATCACATCGTCGATCTTGCCCGCAACCTGGATTTCTCTATCCCCAGCCGCGAAACAATCCCCGCCAACCTGCTTGCAGAGACCGGTGTTTTGCTTTTTCCCGGTGACCTCCTGCTGTGGAATGGCATCGAAATCGATCCTTCTGAGCCTCTCCCGCCACAGCCGGCTTACCTGCTCCAGATAATTCCCGCATACACCTTTGAAGTACTCCAGGACGGATACCTGGATACCTATTCCTCAGCCCAACCCACGCTGGGGCAATCGTTATGGGAGGCGGGCTACCAGTTGAAATCATCCGACCATATTTCTGAACCGCTTTTTGCACCGGTTCGTTTTATGAACACGGTGGAGTACCGCACCGCTGTGCCGGTGCAAATCCGCATTGGTGAACGCGTCACCCAGGCTTTAACCGCCGCACAAACCACGGGCGAAGCGCTTGCCCAGGCGGGCATTTCACTGCAAGGCATGGACTACAGCATCCCGGCTGAAAATCAAGCCATCCCACCCGATGGAAACATTGAAGTCGTGAGCGTCTATGAAGAAATTTCGCTTCAACAAACCGTGCTCTCCTATTCCACCGAAACGATTTTCGATTCCAGCATTGCATTGGACACCCGCGAGGTAATCGAACCCGGGCAATACGGGTTACAAATCAGCCGCGAGCGCGTTCGATACGAAAACGGCGTAGAAACCTTGCGCACAACCGAGGCAGAATGGACAGCAGTGGAACCGAAAAATGAAATCGTCGGGCGCGGCACACAGGTCACCATCAGCACCGTTGAGACACCGCAGGGCACAATGGAATACTGGCGAAAAATTACTGCATACGCCACCTCCTATTCGCCCTGCCGTACTTCTGGCGCGGATGGGTGCAGTTACGGCACTGCCAGCGGGATGGAAGTGAAAAAAGGTGTGGTCGCCGTTATGTGCAGCTTGTTCTCGTCCATGCGCGGGCAGCAAGTGTACGTTCCGGGCTATGGCATCGGGACCATCGGCGACTGCGGCGGTGGCGTATCCTGGGCATTCTGGATCGACCTGGCATACTCCGATGATGACTACGAATCCTGGCATCAGTATGTAGACGTTTATTTCCTAACCCCTGTACCTGCCTATATCCCTTACGAGCTGCAATGACCTTTAAACCTCTCAACCTCCCCGCCTTGATGGCAAAACACCACATCCTGCCCAAGAAAAGCCTAGGGCAAAATTTCCTCAGTGATGTGAATATCCTCGAACGGATTGTGCAAACAGCGCAGATTCCCTCTAACGGGCATGTATTGGAAATCGGTGCAGGGTTAGGCACCCTGACCCGGCAGCTTGCCCTGGCAGCCGAAGAAGTGGTCGCTGTCGAAATTGACCAGCGGCTCATACCCGCACTCCAGGAAAGCATTGATGGCTTCCCCAATATCCGGTTGGTCACCGGTGACATCCTGGAAATGGATGCAGCGGAATTGATGGGTTCAAAGAATTACCAGGTCATTGCCAACATCCCATACTACATCACCTCCAACCTGATCCGGCATTTACTCGAAGCATCCCACAGACCACAAAGCATGGCGCTCACCATCCAATATGAAGTGGCAAAAAGGATTTGTGAAAAAGCCGGGCAGATGAGCCTGTTGGCTCTCAGCGTTCAGCTTTACGGTGAGCCGAAGCTTGTGATGAGAATCCCCGCCGGCGCCTTCTTTCCGGCTCCCAGGGTCGATTCCGCCGTCCTCCGGGTTCAGCTCTACCCCGAACCACTCATTCCCCAGGCGCATATCGAACATTTCTTCCGGTTAGCCAAAGCAGGGTTCAATCAGAAACGAAAGAAGATGCGCAATGCGTTAGCAGAGGGGATGGGTATCACACCAACGCAGGCAGAGGACATCCTCGTTCAGTCCGGCATCGACCCAGCCAGCCGGGCACAAATGCTTACGTTTTCGGAATGGAAGCAGCTTACTGAATTTTGGGTTGAAAGGAAAAACTGATTCAGGAAGGTTTCAGCCCGCGGTACCGCCACAGCAAAGACCAGACGCGCAGCGCAGCCTCCAGTTGGATACGCAGTGACATCTTGGAGGTTCCCCAACGCCGGTCAGCAAAAGTAATCGGCACTTCTGTAAAGCGATATCCCAGCTTGTGTGCAACGTAAGCCATCTCTACCTGAAAGATATACCCGTTTGAGCGGATGGAATCGAGCGGCATACCTTCCAGCGTCTCCCGCCGCCACAAGCGAAAACCCCCGGTAACATCCTTAAAAGGAAGACCTAAAATCACACGGGCATACAGGTTGCCAAATTTTGACAGCCCTTGCCGCCATAGGGGCCAGCGTTCATCCAACCCTCCCCCGGGGATATACCTTGAACCCAACGACATATCGCAATGCTCCAATGCCTCAGCCAGTTCAACAATTTTCTGCGGCGCATGGGAAAAATCCGCATCCATCTGACCTATCGTTTCCGAATCACCTTGTAAAGCATGTTTGAAAGCGCAAATATAAGCTGTTCCAAGACCCAGCTTGCCCGTACGATGGATTACATCAAACCTCCCGCGATACGTACGGGACAATTCGTCGGCGATATCGCCGGTGCCATCAGGGCTTCCATCGTCGACCACCAACAGGCTCAGGTCAAGCGGTAAATCAAACAGAATCGGTACGATTCTTGGCAGGTTTTCTGCTTCATTATAGGTGGGTATCACTATGGTCAGTTTCAAGGTTGTCTCTCAATGCAATAAATTTTTTCTTTTAACGCTGCCAGGCTCTCCACTTCTGCGGTATGCGGAAGATCAGCCAGGCTGAACGTCAGCCCTGGGGCATCGCTCGCTGCTGAACCTGCTCCATCGACGTTCGGATCATCAAGATATCGAAACACCTTTTTCAGCCGCCGTTGTATATGCGCCTGGGCTGTAGAAAGGCAGTTCTCTGGCAAAATAATGACATATTCGGTATCGGACAAATGACCGACAAAGCCGCGCACCTTCAGCCGTTGAATGATATCTGACAAAAGAGAT
>CAYRRA010000161.1:0-5577 GCA_964426355.1 uncultured Anaerolineaceae bacterium | reverse complement strand
CCTTGAGAAAGTCAGCAGCGGCTGGGTATCCGAAAGTGGCTTGAAAGTTATCCAGGTGGATAATGCGGAAGACAAGCAAGGAATACGCCGGTTCATGCAGCCACTGCACCAGGCGCTCATCCACCGGGATACCTTCAGGAAGACTGGTATTACGGTGGGTCGTCTGGCGGTGCTGCTGACGGCGAAGGGTATTGCAGATGCGCAGATTGAGTTCTTCGAAATCGAATGGTTTGGTGATGTAATCCTGAGCCTTCAACTCAAGCCCGCGCAAGCGAAATTGACTTTCGCTACATGCGGTAAGGAAGATAATGGGAATATCAGGGTTGTCTGCCTGATTGCGCAGACGATTGGCTACTTCAAATCCGTCTATATCCGGTAGCCGAATATCCAGCAAAGCCAGGTCCACTTTATGCTCTGTGCTAAGGTGTACAGCATCTTCGCCCCAGTTTGCCACCAGGACATCATACCCGTGAACGAGGAAATATGCCTTCAGCATATCGGCAACATCAACATCGTCTTCAACGATCAAGAGTGTCGCTTTTTCCTCACTCACATTATGCATCAATTCAATGGGTCTTTATCAATAATAAAATTACAGACCGGATCACCGGCAGATTTTGCAGAAACCTGTGTGATTCTAAACTCTTTCCCGCCGGAAATCCAGGTACCACCTGAAAGCAGCAAACCCGTGGCAATAAAACACGCTGGTTTGTCGGTTTTTCTTCCCCAACAAACCGGGCAGCGGTGGATGGTATAGACGTAGTGGGTCTCCTTTTCCTCCACAGTAGAAAGCTGGTCGCTGGTGGCAGAAAACACCTTCGCCATCGCCGGAATGCCGATGCGGAGTTTTGCCGATAATGGCAAAACTTTAAACGCCATATCACCCACACCCGCCAGCGCGCCAAAATTCTTCAAAGCGTTGGTAAATGTAGCGCGTCCTGCGCGCAGGGCAAGCCCGCGTCCGCCGCGCGGACCATACATCTCCTCCAATGCCCCGTTGATAGAAGAAAAATCTGCAAAATCGAAAGCCCTGTCCAGGTTGTCGGGTGGGTAATTGTTAATCAGGTGGGATTGGTTCGCCAGGTTTAAAATGGCATTTAAACCATTACGCCCCATCACTTCTTCCAATGCAAGAAGTGCAATTCGGGCAATTTTGTTCGGGTAATAAAGCCCGCTCTTCGGGATTGGTTCCATTTCAGGTTTCTAGATTAAGGCAGCTAAATCGCCGGCTGCGCGGCGCATATCCAGGAAGATCAAACCAAGTTTAGCTTTTTCCCGAGCAAGGGCGGTTAATACTGCTTCTTCACCCACCGACATCAAGACTACGTAACCGGTCTCCCCTTTGATATAAACTTCACCCAGCGTTCCTCTGCCAAATTCACTGGCGATCCGTTCTCCTAAAGAAAGCATCGCAGCGGACATTGCTGAAACGCGATCTTCTTCAACACCCTGAGGCAACGCAGATGCAATCGTTAACCCGTCCAGGCTGACCACCGCAGAAGCCTCGATATCGGGAGAAGACGCCTGCAACTCCCGCAATCTCTCTACCATCAACTCTGTGCGCGATTTTGTCAAGGTCATACTCCATTTCTTGAATGTTAAAATTATACCCTACTTATAATTTAACATACCGATATACCGGTGTCAAGCCAGGAGCGTTCTCCAGAATATACATTTTTGTTATCTGAGCGGAAAATGATGGATTGGGTTACAATATTGACCTGACTGATGATGATAAGAGATAATGCTGATGATAAAGAAAATTTTGTGGTTTACCTCACTTGCTTTCCTCCTATTTCTTCTCCCTGCCCCGGCGGTGGATGCCGCTGCAGATGTTAACCCCGAACCCGATTCGGAACCGTACAGCGGGGATGTTCTTTGCCTTCCCGGTGCATATCTCACCCCCCCGCAGGACTGTTTGCCTTACGGACCATCCGAGTACATTACGGGATTAGCTCAAAAGGGAATCGAATATCCACTGCTCCCGTTAAACGCATCAAAACCAGACCCCGCGCTTGGTCAGTTGACTTATGAAATTGCCAAGATCAATGTCTTTCCTCCGGAACGGGCTCCTATTTACGCTTCTGTGGAAGCAGCCTCCAGTGGAGGTGACCCGGTGAACTTTCTGCAAGCTGGTGAGCTTCTCTATGTGTCATATACATCCCGCGCAGAAGTCAATGGGAAAGCATACGTGTACACAGGCAGCGGCGGTTGGATGCGCGCCTCACCTGCCAGTTATATCTCCTTCCAGGGATTAACCTTCAACCAACCTCCCAGCACATCCTTTGGTTGGATAGTGGAAACCACCAATCCACAAACCGCCCCCGATTACAGCGCACCGGAAGCAGGAAATACGTTAACGCGTGAAAGCGTTGTTCAAATCTTTGATGTCGTTCAATCCGGCTCGCTGGAATACTACATGGTTGGGCTGAACCAATGGGTGCATCGCCGCTATATCCGCGAGTTGGTGATTAACACCACACCGCCGGAAGGTGTTGATGGAGGGCGGTGGATCGAAATCAATCTTTACCAGCAAACGATGTCGGTCTATGAAGATTACCAGCTCAAATTCGCAACACTGATCGCTTCGGGTGTTGACCCTTATTTCACCCGCCCCGGTCTCTTTCAAGTTTATGAGAAGAAACCCACCGAAACTATGAGCGGTGCTTTTGCAGCGGACCTTTCCGACTATTACTACCTGGAAGCCGTCCCCTGGACAATGTATTATGACGAAGCACGCGCCATCCACGGGGCTTACTGGCGCGCCTGGCTCGGGTATCCGCAGTCACACGGCTGCGTCAATATGTCCATCGCAGACTCGCGCTGGGTGTACGATTGGGCTCAGGTTGGAGATTGGGTCTACGTATGGGACCCCTCCGGCGAAACCCCCACCGACCCGGATGCCTATACCCAGGGTGGCGCATAACCGCTATGGCAGTAAACTAACGGCAATACTCGTCAACGCAATGGTTCCCGGCAGCCGGTTGTCGCTTTCCTGCCGGATGGAGAGCCGTGCCTGTGTTTCAGCAGAGACCGTGTACGGCAATTCCACCACAAACGCTGCATAGGTTTGTTCACCAGTGGGCATATCAACCTGTATCTGCCGGGATACAAGGACTTCGCCGTCTTCACCCAACAGCTCGATAATCAGCGGGTTGCCATTCAACGGAGCAGCCCTCCCACTCAGAACCAACTTTCCCCCCTGGATTACACTGCCCCCCCGAGGCGTATCAATCAGGAAGGATTGAAACAAACGCTGTGACGGGTTGGTTTCATTTTCGCCAATCGACAACAGAATGACATCTACCGAAGATAGTGCAATCGGACGTCCAAACATATCGCGGGTTTCCAGGATCAAACGGGCGGTTTCCGCCACGGCGGGGATTGAAAACTCCAAAGAGGGAACAATCATAAAACGGCTGTAAGCTGCCTGGCGGTAGTTCAAATCTTGGGTAAAAATCACACGCTGGTCTTCACCCACCAGGGAGAGATACACAAATCCATCTTCACCGGGTGTCACCATTGCCTCAATTTTATAGGGAGAGATGATTTTTGAATACAAGCCAGGGCGGGAGATCCTCAGCACAGCATCAGCAGGTTGAGCAGTGCTGGTTCTGGTGGGCGTTAGGGTAAATGTGCGCGTAAATCGCGGGGTGACTCCTTCAGTTGCGGTTCGCGTTATGGTGGGTTTCAGTGTGGCTGTAAAGGTGTTGTACGGTGTAAAGGCAAGCGCGTGTGGTGTATCTGTTTCCAAAATGCCATATAACACCGGTGTACCCGTCGCGCTTGCCATATCGGTGAGCGAAGGACTCACCGGCATGGTCAACACGCTTTCAGGGGTAGAGGTTTCACTGGCGGTTGGTTCGATTGTGTCAGTAAGTGGCGATGGTTGGGTTGTCAGATTACAGCCCGTCAGGATAATGACCCCAACAAGCAGGCAACCCATCACGCACCGCCACCATATCGAACAACCGCCTGAGCACACCATCTCGCACTCGTTTACAGGTGATACAGCTCTGTATATTTCCTGGTCAGGTAATGGATGTACGGCTGCGGGTCGATCGGCGACCCGGTAATTTTTTGCACCAGCTTTTGGGGCTCAAATTTACGCCCGTGCGTATGTACCCGGCTGCGTAGCCAATCCAAGATCGGCAGAAATTCGCCTTTCTCCATCTTTTCGTCCCGGTCAGGCATTTCCTTCTCCATTTGATCCCATAGCTGAACGGAGATCAGGTTGCCCAATGCGTAGGATGGAAAATACCCCATCAAACCCATTGACCAGTGAATGTCCTGCAAAACGCCGTCAGCATCATTCGGCGGGACCAGACCCAGGTAAGATTTCATTCGCTGGTTCCAGGCATCTGGCAAATCGCCGACCTGCAGCGACCCTTCCATCAACGCAATTTCCAGTTCCATTCTCAGCATGATGTGCAAGTTGTACGTGGCTTCATCGGCTTCCACCCGGATTAGTGAAGGCTCCACGCGGTTAATTGCACCGTAAAAATCCATCAGGCTGACGTTGCCAAGCTGGGTAGGGAATTTTTCTTGGAAATAGGGGTAGAAGAACTTCCAAAAAGGCAGTGAACGCCCAACCAGGTTTTCATACATGCGTGATTGGGATTCGTGCACCCCGGCTGAAGCGCCATTCGCCATCATGGTACGCGCAAAAGCCGGTGAAAAACCCATATCATACAACGCATGACCACATTCATGAATATTGGCAAACAATGCCATTCCCAGGTTCTTTGGGTCATAGCGCGTGGTAAAGCGAACATCATGAATGCCAAAACTGGTGGTAAAGGGGTGTGCGGATAAATCGATGCGACCGTTTCGCATGTTATACCCCAGGCGGGTGACTACCTCAACACCTGCTTCATGCTGAACGGGTTGCGGGTAATCCAGGTGGAGAAAATCATCTTTCAACTGTTGCTGGCTGCCAATGGCGCGAATTAGCTCAACTTGCTGTGGTCGGATGAGATCGAAAATTGCCTGGACTTCGCAAGTTTTCATGCCGGGTTCAAATTCATCCAAAAGGGGGTCATACACATGCTCGTAAGGAGCAAAGAAATCGGCATACTGCCGGGCAAGTTCGATCAGCCTCTCCAGGGCAGGCTGGAATTTCTTAAAATCATCCGTCTCACGTGCTTCACGCCAGGCATAATTCGCATGCGTGGTGGCTTTTTCAATTTCCTCCACCCATTTCGGGTCGATTTTCATGTTCTTTTGATAATCTTTTTGCGCCAGGCGAATCAGGCAAGCCTCATCCGATTCAGGGTCCAGGGTGTCTGCATACGCATCCAAAGTGTTGAGTAATTCGCCCAGTTCGCTGGAGGTGCTTTTTTGATGGGCAATTTTTGCCAGAACAGCTTGTTGATACCCGCGCCCCTCTGCGCCACCCGGGGGCATATAGGTATGTTGGTCCCAACCCAATACAGCCTGTGCAGCATTGAGGTCGTAAATCTCGTTTAGAAGCTCGACAAATTGTGCCAGTTTTTCTTTCATATCTCCTCCATTTGAACCATTTAGATGATTATATAACATCCCACCGAATATGGTTTTGGTTTCTTTCATTATGCC
>CAYRRA010000160.1:0-10341 GCA_964426355.1 uncultured Anaerolineaceae bacterium | reverse complement strand
GACCGATCAAAAAATCTTCTAAGGAAAGAATGCGTGTGCCCTGTTTACTTTGGAGTTCTATTGTTGCTGCATGAACGATTAATGCCGACAGGGTATCGCCAGCCGGCGATGCATTAGCAATATTTCCGCCCAGGCTGCCCCGGGAGCGGGTGGTTGGTGACCCAATGCTGCGAACAGCTTCGTGAAGCGCAGGAAAGTGCGCTTTGATCATGGGAGTATTCTCCAACTGCCTAAAGGTAGTGAGTGCGCCAATAGAAAGACAGTTTTCTGTTTCAGTGATCAAGTAGAGTTCTTGGATGGCTGAAATATCGATGATTTTTGTGGGGGTAAGCATACCCTTGTGGATTTTCGGCAGCACATCGGTTCCGCCTGCCAGGATGGTGTAATCGGATGCAGCGCAGTACGAAAAAAATTCTGACAGGTTCTTGGGTTGATGATATTCAAACGATTTCACTGCTTCATTTCCTTTTATCTGAAAAGTATATACTAAATTTGTTGAAATTGAACGAGTCGGAGTGAACAGCAATTCTCAATTTGGAAAAAAATTGGTAATTTCCGGTGATAAATTACCTGCTAAAGAGGATAGATGTTGTCAAATTCATTTTGCGAGTCGCTGTCAGGTGATATACTTGTTTGCGTTCATTCATTTTACCGGATTTTATCAAATCGAACTTCAAGAGGAGCATTTGGAAAAGTTATCGAATTGGCTGACAAGAATCCAAGAAATGCTTTTCAGGGGATGGGTCTGGCGGTCTTTGCTCTTTCCCTTCATCTGTACACGCTTGATCTGGTTGTTGGTGGGGTTGATTGCCATGAGTTTTGCACCCAACCCAACTTACACTGAATTTGCACAACGGGGATGGTTTTTGTCTCCGCATTGGCTGATCGACATCTGGACCCGGTGGGATTCCAAATGGTATTTATCCATTGTTGAACAGGGATATTCTGCACCACTCAACCTTAGCGAAACGATCAGTAATATAGCTTTTTTTCCGCTTTATCCTTACCTAGTAAAAATGTTCACATGGATTATCCCGAATGCCTGGGTGTCACGAAGCCTGAACTTGTTTGTGGGACTGTTGGTTTCAAACGGTGCTTTTCTGGCAGGCGGATGGCTGCTGTACCGTTTGACGGAGCATCTTTTTGATGAGCGCACAGCCCACCGTGCTTTACAGCTTATCTTTGTTTTTCCCACAAGTTTTGTTTTTTCAGCTTTTTACACAGAGAGTCTTTTCTTGTTCCTCGCAGTTGCGGTGTTTATCCTGTTGGAGCGAAAAAGATGGCTGCTTGCTGGGTTAGGTGCCGGGTTGTTATCGTTGACCCGCCCGCAAGGGGTGCTGATCTGTCTGCCAATGCTTCTCTTTTACCTGGAATCAATCCAGTGGAAAATCAGGACAGTACGGTTTAATATCGTGTCATTACTGATCCCGGTAGCCGCACTAGCAGGTCATTTAATCTCTTTGCTTCCTGTCACTGGCAGCCTGGTTGCGCCGGTTTTAGCGCAAAAAGCCTGGGGAAAACTCGACAGCGGATACCTGGAAACGATATGGACGCAAATTGGTGCCCCGATGTTGGATGTGTTCAAACTGGATTTTTTCTTCCTGCTTCTATTTCTGGTGTCAGCAGTGTGGCTGTTTTTCCGATTTCCGTCTAAGGCATACGGTCTTTTTGCCTTTTTGATGGTGTTTCTCCCGATTACTGCGGGTTCGGTGATCTCAGTCTCGCGTTATGTACTGGCAGCATTCCCTGTGTTCATGTTTTGGGCTGAACGGTTAAAGAACGAGAACTGGTTTAACGCTGTACGCGCGGGGCTATTCGCTTTTCAGGTGATTTTTTTCCTCGGTTGGGCAAATTACTATTGGATTGCATAAACTGGAATGCCGCCTGGCTGATAGCGGGGACTAGTCATTTATGGCGGAAATTATGCAGTGCCGGCTAACGTCGATGAGACCCATGTCGGTTATTCCCAGTTCAGGGACGGTAGGCAGCGAAATAAAGGAAAGGGTCATAAAAGGCGCAGCGAGTTTGCAGCCTAATGTGGCTGCTTCTGAGTTCATCAGGTCGAGCTGCCTGATAATTTCAAAGGAGGGGAGCTCACTCATCAGACCACCCAGGGGCAGCGCTAATTGGTGCAAGACCTGGTTGCCCAAGGCGCAGACCAGACCTCCCTGCATCTCCTCGATTGCTCTCACGCAAGTCGCCATCGATTCATCATCTGCGCCCGCGATGACAATATTGTGATGGTCATGCGATACTGATGATGCAATCGCGCCGCGTTGAATGCCAAACCCATGCACAAACCCCAAACCGATATTCCCGTTTTTGCCATATCGTTCTACAACAGCCAGTTTCAGGATGTCATTCTCTGTATCATTTTGAATACAGCCATCCTGGACGGGCAACGTAGCGTTGATTTCGCGGTTGATTATCTGGTTTTCGATGAGTTCGATCACACGCACCTTGACGGACGATGCCTTTGATTCAAATCGAAAATCCACCGGGCCTTTTCCACGCAGTGCCTTCACGGTGTGGTAAAGAGAAGAAGGGTAAGCTGCTTTTTGTGGTTTTTTCACCAAATTGCCTTTTTCAGCGGAAAGATTGCCTTTGGAAAAGACATATTCCGGATGGATTTCATCGAGGTTTTCGCACAATATGATGTCCGCCCATCGCCCTGGGGTTAGGCTGCCCAGTTCGTATTCCAGTCTGAAATGCTGGGCTGCGTTGAGCGATGCCATCTGAATTGCTTGGGTTGCTGGCATACCCATCCGGATAGCCTGGTTGACCATGAAGTTGATGTGACCTTCACGCAGGATTTCATTCGGGTGTTTGTCATCTGTGCAGAACATATAATGGCGGGTATCAACCTGGTCTGTCAAAATACCGCGAACCAGTTCCGCCAGGTTCCGTTCGCTGCTGCCTTCACGGATTAATACGCTCAGCCCGCGCTGGATGCGTTCCTTTGCCTGGGCAAAGGTTACACATTCATGGTCGTCTGCCAACCCAGCACAGGCGTAGGCATCCAGGTCGGTGGCAGTAAGACCAATTGCATGACCGTTTGCAATCTTACCAAGTGAATGTGCAGCCTCAATTTTCATGAAGTATTCTTCTTTGAGCCCAAGCACTTTGGATGGGTCCAGTTCTCCCAGGCTGATGGTTCTGTCCCATTGAAGCAATTCGCGAACATCGTTCAAATCGAGAACTCCCCCTGTCGTTTCAAGACCAGGTGCGGTGGGGACGCGCGATGGGATCTCGAGGTAAATGTGATACGGTAATTGGGAAACAGAATCGAAAAGCGCGCGCAAGCCGTTTATCCCTGCTACATTAGCGATTTCCATGGCATCCACAAACATTGCCGTCGTTCCATGGGGAACGATCAGCTCAGCCAGCCCTTCCGGTGTCAGCAGCGTGGAGTCGATATGAACGTGTGTATCAATCAATCCCGGAAGCGCGTACATTCCCTTTGCATCGAATTTCTCAGCCGCTTCCAAATCCTGGTTAGCAGCCAGCGTGGCGATACGCCCATTTTTTACCGCAATTCCGCCAGGGGAAACGCTGCGATCATAAACGTTGACGATTCTGACATTGTGAATAATCATATCAAATGCTGATTGCGTCAACGCAGATTGAACCAGCGCAAGCCGTTGTGATAGTTTTGGTGTCATACGAGCCTCCACAAATCAACTTATCTTAAAAAAACCAAAAAACCGGGTTATTCGATATAATGAATTTGACCTTGACCTTGACCTTGACTGCCTGATTGTGGCTTATTTCCAGGTTGTGGCAAAATTAGATGATGATTAGCGTAACATTATTATATCCTCTCTGTTTTGTGTTTTTTTGAGATGGTATTGAAATGGGAAAAAATGAACTCTCAACTCTCAACTGAGATGTTAGGCATGGTGTGTATCATGCCATCACCACGCGACCTGGAGATTGCCAGATTGTTAGGGTGGTATCGCATTCCATTGCGCACTGCCCCAAAGGTTGTGGATGTGGATTTTTTAGCTTTTTACCAGCCCGAATCTTTTGGAGAATCACATTGTTGGAGGATTGAATTTTTTTGTATGGTTCTAGGGCATGAATTGACGACGAGAAGCGAGCTGCTTCGCAGCCAGCCGGAGCATCCACGTGCACAGGAAGAATATTACAAAATTTCCATCGGTCCGTTGATTCCCCTGGACAAACCCATCCAGGCAGATCATTGGAAAAGGATTACCTTTCTGTACACTACCGGAGAACTATTTCAGAAAGCCGCCCGACTGCGCGATCTTGTGGTCAAATCGGATGAACGACAGTTGTTGTGGCAATCATTACGAGAGCGCGCCATTCGCTCAAATTCTTACCTTGCCAGCAAACTTCCAGAGGACGATTTTGAGCTTGACCCCTCCATCCTTGCATTGTTGACCGGTTTGACCAGCCAGGTTGACCCCCACACACATATTCAGGACTAGATGAAAAAGTATCGAGCTTATACCTTGTTCCTCATTGGGGAGAAATCCTGGTTATGATCGCATTGATTCCAGCGGGTATTCTAATTCTTGCCGGTTTTACTGTAATTTTGCTCTATCAATTCAGAAAAGGTCTTGGTATCCCATGGCTTATCGCCGCCATTGCATCCGTCTCTGCCTGGGTGTTGACGCTGGTTTTGCATTGGATAACCCCTCTTCCACTTTTTCTCATCGGGTGGAACCCGATTGAAAAGTTGACCAATATTCTGGGATTTCAACTTGACCTGATTTCATGGCCCTTTGCATTCGGTTTAACCTCCTTAATTGTGGCAGTCATTTTTACTTCATCGGCGCGTCTATACCAATCCACTGGACCGGCTGTCTGGGGTGTTAACCTGATCATCGCCGGGTTCGGTTTCCTTACTGTGATTGCTGCCACACCGCTGACGATTATTTTAACCTGGACGTTGATTGACCTTGGAGAGTTAATCATTTTACAGCGAGCGATTCATCAACCTGATCAGATGCGTGCCATCATTTTCTCTTTTTCTGCCAGATTGATCGGAATTTTTGCCATCGCAACAGCGTTGATCATCAGCCGGGCAGAAGGAAATGTATTGAGTTTTTCCCAAATTTCAACGCGTGCAGGATTGTTGCTATTTGTGGGAGCCATCATGCGGTTGGGGGTTCTGCCCCGCCACCTGCCATATCCACAGGATTTTCGTTTCCGGCGAGAACTAGGGACTATCCTGCGCAGTGTGGAACCTGCTTCAGCACTTGCCATTCTGGTACGGCTTCCAGATACTTTTCTACCAGAAAACTGGCATTTCGTTGTGTTAGCATTGACCAGCTTTGCAGCATTATATGGGGCAATTCTGTTTGTCAGTTCACGGGATGACCTTGAGGCACGTCCTTTCTGGGTGATTGCCGTTGCTGGCTTGGCTGTGGCAAGTATATTGCGTGGTCATCAGGTGACTGCTTTGGTATGGGGGCTGGTACTGATTTTGATTGGCGGTATTCTGGGGTTGTATTCTGCACGCAACGTCCGTATTCAATATATTCCTGCCCTGGCTATTTTAGGCATTATCGGCTTGCCTTTCACGCCAGCAGCAGGCGGTTGGTTGGGTCTCGTCAATGCGCCTTTTGATTGGTTCAGCCCGGTTTACTTTATCGTTCATATTCTCCTTATCATTGGTTTAGTAAAGCATCTTTTCTCACCTGGTGAAACTTATGACCAATTAGAGCGATGGATTCAAGCGGTTTACCCGGCAGGTCTTCTGATGTTGATCTTTTCACAGTGGATCATCGCTACCTGGGGTTGGACCGGGTCTTATACTGTGGGTGTTTGGTGGGCAAGTATTGTTCCGCTGGTTGTGATTGGCGTGGGATATACCCTCTGGATGCGAGAGATATTTGCCCGAGGGTTTCCCGGGAAGGTGATAGCCTTTTTGGTGAGGAATCGCAAGATTATCAGCGGTCCACTGGCAGGATTTTTTAGCCTGCGTTGGATGTACCATCTATCCAAATGGACATTTTTAGGATTGAGATGGGTGGTAAACGGGATTACCCTGCTTCTTGAAGGGGATGGCGGCATATTGTGGGTATTTTTGTTACTGACAATGTTGATCACCATCATCGCACCAGGAGGAGGGGTATGATTATCGATGTGATTTCGGTTATCGCCGTGATTTTACTGGGGGCATCGTCTATTTTCCTCTTAATCAGCCAAAACTGGCGGTACAGCATGATTGCATTGGCAGTGCAATACCTGGCGGTTTTTTGGCTGGTTGGTCTGGTTTGGACGATTACCCTGGCAGCCGTGAAACTGGTTGTGGGGTGGATGTCTACTGCTTTGATTGGGGCATCTCAACCTGGAAATGATTATCAAGATAATCGTTTTTCCAGTCTCACCGGTTTAATCATCCGCTTGCTGGGGGCTGTTCTGGTGGGTTTACTGGTAATATCGATTGCCCCTGAACTTGTCGAACTTATCCCAACCGGCATGGTGTTAATATGGGGCGGGCTGATCTTAATCGGGATGGGTTTGCTGCAGTTGGGTTTATCCACCCATATCTCCAGGCTCTTATTAAGTTTGTTTACACTGCTTTCTGGGTTTGAAATTCTCTATGCCGTGTTGGAAAATTCAACTTTAGTCGCCGGTCTTCTTGCGGTGATTACCATGGGATTAGCTTTAGCCGGTTCTTATCTTCTCACAGTACCTTCTTTGGAGAAAGAAGCATGAGCGCGCCGTTGATATGGATTTTTGTGCCCCTTTTTATTGGGGTAGCGCTGTGGGTGTTTCGTACATATCGCATGGCAGTCGTGTTGGCGGCGACGATTTCTTGTTTGCTCCTGGCACTATTGGCATGGTATTTTCCCATTGGCGCTTTAATTAAGTTGGGACCGTTTAACGGCGAGATCTCGCCAATATTTTCAATTCTAGGGCGGCGACTGGTGATTAACAACGGCGACCGTTTTCTTCTGACCTTCCTGTATGGGATCGGCGCCTTCTGGTTTTTTGGGGAAGGGGTGCTCAAGAAGAACGCAGCTTTTGTCCCGCTCGGTATGGTGATTATCCCACTTGCCATCGCTGCTTTGGCAGTGGAGCCTTTTCTGTACGCTGCATTGATTGTGGAAATTATTGTCCTGATCAGCATACCGCTTCTATTGCCCGCAGGAACACGGGTTGGGCATGGAATTTTGCGGTATCTGATTTTTCAAACCTTCGGGATGATGCTCATTCTGTTTGCTGGATGGGCTGCCGGGCAGGTGGAAGCGAATCCTGCTGATACAGCCCTGACCATGCAGGCGCTTGTTTTTTTGGGTTTGGGTTTTGCTTTTTGGCTGGCAATATTCCCCTTTTACACCTGGATACCGTTGTTATTCTCCGAGGTTTTTCCCTTTCAGGCAGGATTTATGCTCAACTTTCTTCCGTTGGTGGTTCTCTTGTTGGGATTGGATTTCATCAACGCTTTTGCCTGGCTGCGCGGGTTTGCTGATTTTCAACAGGTGTTCAGGCTGGTGGGCATTATCATGGTGGCAACCGGTGGCATCTGGTCTGCTTTTCAGAAAAATGTCTCTCGTATCATTGGGTATGCCATTATTGTCGAAATTGGGTTTTCTCTGCTGGCGTTAAGCCTTCGATCGCATATTGGCTATCAGGTGTATGTATCCATGTTTATGCCGCGTATCATCGCACTGGCGGTGTGGTCATTGGCTTTATCAGGTCTCGACGTGGAAACGTATGATTATGAAAATCTCACCGGCTTGGTTAGAAGAAAACCGATCAGCAGTATTGCCATGATCGCAGCTTCGTTTACCTTGAGTGGTTTACCGCTGCTGGCGGTATTCCCACTCCGCCAGGTTCTCCTGGAAAACCTGGCTCAGCAATCGTTATCTGTTGTGGTTTGGGCGCTTGTGGGCAGTATTGGCTTGATGATGGCAAGCATCCGTACGATGCTGACATTAATTACCCCTACCCAAAGGGAATGGCAGTGGAGCGAAAACTGGCAGCATGTGGTATTGCTTCTGATCGGTGTGCTGGCATTGATTCTAATCGGGCTGACGCCGGTGTGGCTGCTTGATTCAATGAAAGACTTGTTAAATGCTTTTGTGAATTTGTAAAATATTGGATTTATGTGATTGTGTGAGAGCGATTTGGTATAATGCAATCGTTAAGAATCCTTTTCCTGTTTTGATTGGATGGTATTATTTTATATATCTCGGGTATCTCGCTGGTGAGCAAAAAAGAAAGATACGACCAGTGAGATTACACTATTGAAATGAAATGGAATGAACAAGGTGTGATATGGAACAAGATCAACTGATAAAACGCATCGAATGGCTGGATGACGAACGTCGCAAGGATAAAACCCTCCTCGCATCAATTGAAGATCGGTTGATTGTGCTTGAAGGCGATAAAGCTGCATTGATGAAACGGGTAAAAGAGTTGGAAAGCGAGACATCCCGACTTTCCGTGATGATGTCTCGTTTTGACCAGATCGAAGCGGATATTGCACAGGTCAAGGTTGATTTTGGTCGATCCATTGATGGTATTGAAAAACAACGCAGCGACAAGGACCGCGAAGTTGAAAAACTCCGCAGGGCTGATTATGAAGAATTATCAAAATCCATTGCCGAGACACGCCTGGCTCTTGACTCGATTTCGGAGATCAAAAAAAACCTGCAACTGCGCGTTGAGGAAGAATTCAGATTATCCAGGCTGATTGAGGAAATTGAAGCAAAAATTGAACAATACACGCGCAGTGACGAAGATGAAAAACGTTCACGGCGGTTATTTGAAGAAAACCTGCGGCAGGATTCGAAACGAATTGTGGATTTGCAAGCGGAAGTGGCTGCATTAAGAAAGCGCAGTGATGAACAGCGCGGTAAATTAGACCTTGTTTCCGAAACCTTCCGGCGACTGGATATGAGGGTCAATGAAGTGCAGGCTTCGGAGGCAGAAAGACGCCAGGCACAAACGGCTTTTATCGAACGGCAAAATATGTATCAGGTAGACAGGGAGCGAGTTTGGAAGGATTGGCAGACACGCTTTTCGGAAATTACCAAGCAGGCGAACGAAATGAACACGCAGCTTCAATCGATGGATGCCATGAACCGCACCCTTAAACGGTCTCAGGCTGCATTCGATGAAATCACCCAAACGTTCGAGCGAAGGGTGAATGAGATTACCGAGCTTCAACGACTGGTTGAGGAGCGGTTCAGGCAGGAATGGGTTGCTTTCAAAGCAGATGATCAGAAACGCTGGACGAATTACACATTGGGGCAGGACGAACAATTCCGCGAGGTCAACCGTGTCATCGAAAAACATACAGAACGGTTGGTGCTTCTTGAAGATATCAGCCAGGAAGTACGTGACCTTACCCTGCAGGTTGTTACTGATACGAAAACCCGTTTGCAGAAAATTATAAACATTTCCAACGACTTGCTGGAAGAGCATAATCAATCCTTCGGTGATATTTCATAGGTTTGTTGCCATGCGGGTAATTGGCACGGCTGGGCACGTCGATCATGGTAAATCTACTCTCGTCAAGGCGCTAACGGGGATTAACCCTGATCGTCTCAAAGAAGAGCAACTGCGTGAAATGACGATTGAATTGGGTTTTGCCTGGATGACGCTGCCAAATGGCGAAGAGGTGGGCATCGTTGATGTGCCCGGACATCGTGATTTTATTGAGAATATGTTGGCTGGTGTGGGCGGCATCGATGCGGTCGTCTTTGTTGTAGCGGCAGATGAGGGTGTAATGCCGCAAACCAGGGAGCATCTCGCCATACTTGACCTGCTTCAAATACCTGGAGGGGTTGTTGCCCTGACAAAAACGGATATGGTAGATGACCCTCAATGGCTGGATATGGTTGAGGAGGACCTGGAGCAGGTGTTTATGGGGACTGTCCTGGAGGACGCGCCCGTGATTCGCGTATCCGCCCGAAATTCCACCGGCATCGATCAGCTATTGGCTGCGTTGGAAAAACGCCTGGCGAAAACACCGGAACGTCTCGATCTGGGTCGTCCGCGACTTTCAATTGACAGGGTTTTTACCATTTCCGGATTTGGTACGGTTGTAACGGGTACGCTTTTGGATGGCATATTATCGGTGGGTGATGAGGTTGAGATTCTGCCTCAAGGACTGCGGGGACGTGTTCGCGGTTTGCAAACACATAAGAAGAAGGAAGAAAGAGCATTCCCGGGAACGCGTACAGCCGTAAATGTTTCCGGTATCGATGTAGACCAAATCCAACGTGGAAATGTATTGGTAAGACCGGGTCTTTATAAAACCACACGACGAGCAGATGTATATTTTCATCTTCTGCCTGATGTGGCAGTTGCGATGAGGCACAATATGCCCGTGAAAGTGTTTTGCGGAGCCGCTGA
>CAYRRA010000159.1:0-10347 GCA_964426355.1 uncultured Anaerolineaceae bacterium | reverse complement strand
TCATAATAATGCTCTTCCTGTTCTTGTCGCAAGCTGATCTCCGCCTGCACTTTGTGGACGTTTTTGTAGCGTTCAAAGAGTTCAACCCAGGGATGTATAACTTGTGCCACCTGCTCTCCGATGACCGCAGAGACGTCCCTTTGAAGCAGGTTTAAAGCACTTTGGTTGGCATCCACAATAACAGAGGTGTTATCCAGCACAAGAACGGCATCACTCATGCTGTCGACCAGCATATCGCGTGCAACGGGTATCACATTGAGGAGGCGGTATCTGAACATGTTCCATGCGAAAACCATCCCCATTAAGGCAAACCCAATCGGAACGAGTGGAAATTCAAAGCCTGGGAAAAACAAACGGGAGTCATTTAGGCTTCCCAGCAAAGGGGGAAGAACACCAAGCAGCAATGTAATGCTTTGTGTTCGATAAATCTTGAAAGTGCGGATAGCTAAATGGATGATGAGACCGATCCCGAAAAATACCAATGCATAGCTGTAAACCGAATGAAACCAAAAAAATGGACCGTATTGGATGCTGTTTAGCCCCATTAGGAAACCGCTTTGTACAAATTTGATATCCACGATGAACCAGTGATGAAGGGGGTTGGTTTCTATCACAATCTGGGTGATGATGGGAATTGAGAAGAAAACAATAAGTGCTGTTCTCGAAAGCCATTTTTCGTGTCCGGTGAAGCGGATTACGAATGTGATGAAGAAAGCCAACATACTGGTCAAACCCAGGAAATGGGGATTGACCCAAAATTTTGCCTGGTCAGGTGTTCTGCTTACAGACATTAAACCTGACGAGATGACATACCATGTCACTGCCAGCATCATACCAGAAAAATAAAAAACCCCTGGTTGAGTGCGCTGCTGCCAGGCATAAACCGATAAAGAAAACGAGATTGCAGTTGAAAGAAATAGAACAATGATATAAAGGATTTGCAGATGAAGTGCCACGCGTCGTTGTCTCCCTTAATAGAATGCTGCAAGGTTGTGAGAAAACAAAAATATTGGGTATATTATAACGTGAATAAAAAAGGCTCATCTCCGAATCGGAAAAGATTCCTGGTTGTGTGGAAAGTTATCCCACCTCAGGATGTTTGTTAGTTATTTTTGGACATTGGGCAATGATATAATCACGTAGTATTGTCCCTTCTTACCCTCAGAGGGAAATCCCAACACATTATAAGGAGTACTATATGAAGCCGTTAAAATTACCTCTACCAGGCAAAAAAGCCCGGGAACTTGTTGAACGTGATCAACGAGTCATCTCCCCTTCTTATCCGCGCGGTTATCCTTTTGTGATGGACCACGGTAAGGGTACAGAAGTGTGGGATGTTGATGGAAATCGTTTTCTCGACATGGCAGCCGGGATTGCGGTTGTTTCAACCGGGCACAGTCACCCAAAGGTTGTAAAGGCGATTCAAGAACAGGCAGAAAAATTTATCCACATATCTTCAGATTTCTATCATGAGAAATGGGTTCAATTGGCTGAGAAAATCAGTCAGATCACCCCGTTTTCTGAGCCGGCGGTATCTTTCATGTGTAATTCCGGTGCAGAAAGTGTTGAGTCAGCCATTAAACTGGCTCGTAATTACACAGGGCGGACACAATTTATTGGATTTCTTGGCGGCTTTCATGGGCGTACAATGGGGGCACTGGCATTTACAGCCAGCAAAAACCTCTACCGAGAAGGTTTCTTCCCGGTGATGAGTGGTGTTGCTCACGTACCATACCCGGATTCTTACCGTCCACTGCTACGCAGCAAACCAGGTGAAGGTTACGGGCAAACAGTTGTTCGTTTTATTGAAGAAGAAATTTTCCACCGTATTGCACCGCCCAATGACGTGGCAGGCATCTTAATTGAGCCTATCCAGGGCGAAGGTGGTTATATTGTTCCTCCGCCTGACTTCTTCCCTGCATTAAGAGAGTTATGCGACCGGTACAAGATTTTATTGATTGCAGATGAAGTCCAGTGCGGTGTGGGAAGAACAGGGGAGTGGTGGGGGATTGAGAATTTCGGTGTTGAGGCAGATATTATTACCATTGCAAAAGGGATCGCTTCAGGTGTACCGCTGGGTATCACGGCTGCTCGAGCCAGTATTTTTGATTGGGAAAAAGGTGCACATGGTAACACCTACGGTGGCAACCCATTAGCCTGTGCTGCAGCACTTGCCACACTGGAACTGGTGGAGACCGAGTATATGCAGAACGCAAGAGTGGTTGGCGAATATACGCTCAAGCGGTTGCAGGCGATGATGGCTGAACATGAAAGTATCGGCGATGTCCGTGGACTTGGTCTGATGATTGGTGTCGATTTCGTAAAAAATAAAGAAACCCGCGAACCGAATAAGAAAATTCGAGATCGTGTGGTTGACCTGGCTTTTGAATATGGTATGTTAATGCTGGGTTGTGGAGAGAGCACCATCCGATTGGCACCCCCGCTGAGTATCAGCCAGGCAGAGATGGAAGAAGCGCTTGAAATCTTTGATCTGGTCATCGGTCTGGCTGAAGATGAGCCAGCTCACTAACATTAGATTGAAGCAGGTTTTTCTGTTATCATGTTGCCCGATTTCCGCGTTCGCCAGAGAGATTATCTACTAGAAATAACGCGCGCGATAACCCAGGAGCTTGATTTGGACAAGCTCCTGGAGCGAATACTGCGCATATCCATCGAGATGCTGGCAGGGAAAGCTGGTTTGATTGCCATGCGCTCTGAAACCGACCAATGGCATATCAGAGCGTCCCATGCCCTTACCGCGCCGTTTCTGAAATACGTTGAACGCATCCTGGCAGATATTTCTTCAGATCCAAAAGACCCCGAACATTTTGCGTTGCCTGAGATCAACCGGTTGTTACAGGATTTGACACGCGTTGCAAGCCTGGGGTTGCTGACCGGTGTGGGTTTACCGTTGGTAACTCGAAACCAGGTTGTAGGGGTAATCTTCATTTTCCGCGGTTATGCGGGTGTTTTCTCGAAAAACGATCGTGCCTTATTAAGCAGCTTCGCCGATCAAGCTGCCATTGCGGTGCAAAATGCGCTGCTTTACCAACAGGTGACGCTGGAAAAGCAGCGTAGCGAAGCATTGGTGGATGCCGTTGCGGACGGCATCCTGATCCTTTCCAATGATTTGAAAATTGAACGGTGCAATCGATCATTTGTCCGGATGATCGGAATGGAGCCTCAGGAGATGTTGGGCAGACTACATGCTGATGTGATGCATTGGCATAAACCACCACAAGGTTTAACCCTTGAACGCGCTGTGGCGGGTGGATGGCCCCTTTCGCACAATATTCAATTATATGTTGAGGGTGATTTGAGGTTGTTTGATGCTGAAAAACCTCCTCTACCAGTGGGCATCACGTATGCCCCACTGCATTCCTCAGAAGGCGTGCTGCTGAACATTATTGCTTCTATACGGGATATCACCCGTTTCCGGCAGGCTGATGAGTTGAAGAGCACCTTCATCTCGATTATCAGCCATGAGCTAAAGACGCCGGTTGCTTTGATCAAAGGTTATGCCGGCACCTTGCGACGGAAAGATGTTTCGTGGGATGCCGATATCGTTGAGGACAGCTTGATGGTGATTGAGGAAGAAACAGACCGCCTGGCTGCGTTAATCGAAAACCTTTTAGATGCCTCACGGTTGCAGGCTGATGGAGTGGCGCTGAAGCGTTCAGATGTTTTGTTGTCCGAATTGGCGCGGCGAATGTCTGAACGTTTCCAGCCACAATCCCCGCAACATCAAATCGTGGTCGATTTTCCCGCCGATTTTCCGGTAATCCTGGCAGATGAGGCTCGTCTTGAGCAGGTTTTCTCAAATCTAATTTCAAACGCAGTCAAATATGCGCCTCAAGGAGAGATTCGCATCATGGGGTCGGTTCGAAGCGATCTGGTGATTGTCTGTGTCATTGATCAAGGACCGGGCATTGACCCGCGTGATATTCCCTTTATCTTTGATCGATTTTACCGCGCGCCGGACATGGCTCGCAACACCAAAGGAGCTGGTCTGGGTTTGTATTTAACCCGTGCGATTATTGAGGCGCACGATGGCAGGATTTGGGTGGATAGCGGCTACGAAAAAGGCGGGAAAATCTGCTTTTCGCTGCCGCGTAATGTTGAATTGATGAAATAATCCAAGCGCAATATAAATGGTATAATTTTTTATCTTTAATTGAAATGGATGAGTGGTGAAGAATGCCAAGAACACAAACCAATTGCCCAAGATGTCGTCAGCCTGTTATTGCTGAAATTGAACAGTTATTTGATCAAAACATTGATCCACGCGCCAAACAAAAGTTGTTGAGCGGGGCGGTTAATTTCATTCAGTGCCCAAATTGTGGATATGAAGGAAATCTGAGCACCCCGATTGTTTATCATGATCCTGATAAAGAATTGTTGTTGACCTATTTCCCACCGGAATTAGGACTACCGGTAAACGAACAAGAAAAACGGATTGGTCCGTTAATCAAACAAGTCCTGGAAAAATTACCCCAAGAAAAACGAAAAGGGTATTTGTTCAAGCCTCAAACGATGTTCACTATGCAGACCATGATTGAGAAAATTCTTGAGGCGGATGGTGTTACCAAAGAAATGCTCGATACTCAACAGAAGAAAGCGAAATTGATTGAACGCCTGGTCTTAGCTTCGCCTGATTCGGTTTTGGAAATCATCTCTCAGGAAGAAGCACAGATTGATGAGGAGTTTTTCCAGTTATTATCTCGCTTGATCCAATTGACGATGAACCAGGGTGATCAGGAGGGAACGAATAAACTTGCAGCATTACAAAAATTGCTCGTGGAAAACACAAAGGTGGGTAAAGAGCTAGAAGAAAAGACGATTGAGATTAACAATGCAATCAAGGCACTGCAAGAAGCCAGCAAGAATGGATTGACGCGAGAAAAATTGCTTGACTTGATTGTGAACACCAGCTCAGATACCGGAATCGCCATGCTGGTCAGCCTGGCACGCCAGGGGCTTGATTATAATTTCTTTGAAATCCTGACGAATCGGATTGATGCCAGCAGTGGTGAAGAACAAACCCACCTGATGGAAGTCCGCGAGAAGTTATTGAACATGACGCGCGAAATGGACCAGGCAATACAGGCTGAAATGGAAAATGCACGCAAGGTTCTGTCGGAAATTATTGCCGCAGAGGATGTTGAAGCCGAGATGCAGAAGAAGTTACCTCAACTGGATGAATATTTTGTTGAGGTTGTACGCACCGAGCTGGAATCTGCAAAACGTGCAAATGACCAGGTTCGCATGGAGAAACTGCAAAAAGTAGCCGCGGTGATTGATGCGGCTTCTGCTCCCCCGGCAGAGATTCAACTGATCGAGAAAATGCTTGGTTTTGAGGATGATGCGCAGTTACAAGCGTTTTTGCAGGAACATTCTGAGCTTTTGACACCTGAATTTGTTCAGGTATTGAATAACGTTGTTATGCAAAGTGAACAACAGGGTGGGCAGCCGCCTGAACTGATAGAACGATTACAGCAGATCAACCGGTTGGTGTTGAAACAGACCATGCGAATGAATCTGGCGAAATAACCCTTCCGCAATCATTTTGTTTCCGGCTGCTATCCGGCAGGGATGAAGAGAATAATGAGACTGTCTAATAAGGCAGTCTCGTTTTCTTTTTTCTTGCAAAAAGCGTTTTCTTGCCGTTTCAAAGCTCGCGCCAGAGACCCACACAAGCATTTAAGTTTACTGGGAGAAGTCACCCTGTCTTTTAGTGCAATCCCTGCTTACTCACGCCGGGTTGTCCAGGCGTAAACCGTGACCTCGAATGGTGTTGATATAAGAATGATCGGGATCGATGGCTGCGATACGGTCGCGCAGACGGCGTACCAGTGCATCCAATGCCTGCTCAGAGATGGCTATGGCTTCTTCTTCGCCCCAGATCCCTAAAATGAGGTCTTGCCGAGAGACCACCTTACCTTCGGATTCATAGAGAATCTCAAGCAATCGGAATTGCGGAAGAGAAAGAGGAGGGAGCATTTCGATTTGGTCAATCCAGACCCTGCGAGAGCGTTTTTCCAATGTTAGTCCTCTGCGTAATACTTGCGGGTTCTGTGCTTCTATGTCCAACGGCATCGTGGAATCGGAACTGAGGAACACAAAATGCTGAATCATAGCGATTTGGATGACATCCCCATCTTGAAGAAAAATGGGGTCATGAACTGACTGACCGTTGCAGAATGTGCCATTTTTGCTGGCAAGGTCCTCAAGCGTGACGGTTCCATTTTGGTTGGAGATGCGTGTATGATATCTTGAAACCTGCCTGTCAGGGATCACGATATCACATTCTGAGTCACGACCAATGGAGATTGAAGCTTCAATCACCCAACGTTGTCCATTCAAAGGTCCAGCCTGTCCAATGATGACCGGTAAATCATCCCCATTCATATTTTCCTCCGTTCACGTTATATCCTGGTTGCGATTATAATATACCAAAGTAGAATTGTTTAGATAAACCATTGCGATGTTCATCCAAGTTTGAATGAAGCAACAAAACAGGGTGAGGTTGTTTGGACGAGCACCTGAGGAACAGCAGGGAAACGCCGAAAAGAGCTCTGTTGTTCAAAAGGAAGAGGAGATAATGATCTGGGATGCCGGTACCACTTAAGGCTGGGGAAATTTTACGCGAACGATACCAGGTGGTAAGAATAATTGGGCAAGGGGGTATGGGAAATATCTACCTGGCAAATGATTTGCGCCTGGAAGGGCGCCAATGTGCGGTTAAGGAAGTGGCACATGACCTTTCCTTAGAGACTGATTTATTGCAAGAAGCACGTGACCAATTTTTTCGGGAAGCAACCGTACTGGCGCGGTTGGATCATCCCAATTTGCCCAAGGTGTCTGATTTCTTTTCGATTGAAAACCACGATTATCTTGTGATGGATTTTGTACCGGGGAAGGATTTGCGGACCCTGATGATTGAAGCGCGTCAGCAATCCAGGTTTATCCCTGAGGAAGATGTGTTGGATTGGGCAAACCAGATTTTGAATGCGCTCCAATATATGCATACACAAGACCCTCCGATTCTACATCGCGATATCAAACCGAGCAATGTGAAATTGACACCAAGCGGTTTGTTAAAACTGGTTGATTTTGGTCTGGTCAAACTGCTTGCAAAAGGTGAAGTGACAGTTACCATCTTGCAGGGACAGGGAACAGCCATTTATACACCATTAGAGCAGTTCGGTGGAGATGCGGGACATACCGATGTGCGCAGTGATATATTCTCACTGGGTGCAACGCTGTATCATTTGTTGACCAATCAAGCGCCAGTGGATGCGCGGGAGAGATTCCTTAATCCGGAAAGCCTGATCCCTCCACGTCAGATCAATGAAACGATTGGGGCGAGAACAGAACGCGCCATTTTGTATGCGATGAACCTCCACCCCGACGATAGACCTGACACGGTGGAGGCGTTTCGAAAAGTTTTGTTAGGGGATAGACCCATTGTGCTTCAGAATATATCCCGCAATGGTGGGGTTAGAGAAATCTTCCGCACCGGACATGATTTGGTTCTGCTCATTTCTACTGGGGCTTTGGTGTTGTTGAGCCTGTTGGTGACCTTGCTGCACTAGACAACTTTTTTTTCCTGCGCGCCAAATCGCGATACCAAAGCCATGCGCCGAGCCATCCGGTTCCGATTCCAATCAGTAAAGAGAAAAAGATGCCAGTAAAACCCGTATTCTGCACCAGGCTTCGGGTTGCCGGGGTATTCAACGATAGTATCGTATAGGCAAGCATCCCGCCAAAAGCAGCTAACAAACCCCAGCGAATACCCCAACGCTGGTCAACCTGAGAACGTCCAAATAAAGCAATCCCTGCTGAACAACCAAAAACGATGAGCATGGAAAGCAGCCAGTCCGCCCCGGAGGTTTTCCTGGGTTCCGGTGGAATGATAACAGGTGTTTCCGTTGGGGTGGGAGAAGGCGGGATGAGGGTTTCGGTGGGTGTCGGCGTGAGTGTAGGGGTTGGTGTAGGGATAATGACCGTTATCACGGCAGCTTCATCCTTTGTGATATTGAGCGAGAGGATATCCGAATTACGTGCCTCGTTGCTGGTTGCAGTGATGACAAGCCTGCCTTCTCTTTGAATCAGATATTCGACACGGGCAACACCGTCTTTGGTTTTTGTTTCAATCGAATATGGGGCACTAGGATCACCTTCTAGTGTAAAGATGAAATTGACCGTTGTGCCATCCGGCACCGGATGATTATAACGATCCAGGATAATGCCGGTTTTGAGGGGTAAGGTGTCTCCAGTTTTAAAAGAAGGAACGGGAATTGGTTCCCCTGTATTTGTGACAGTAGGCGATGGTGAGGTAGCTGCTTCTTCTGAACGGAAAGAGGTATCGAGCATGAGGGATATCGTTTGGTTCGGGTTGGGAGAGGTAGCGAATACAAGGTTATAACCTATCGCCGGGAGTGAAATGGGAAGTGCGCCGGATGGAATAATCTCCTGGAAAAGTACCCTTGAAGCGACCTCGGTGAAGGATGGGATTTTGCTATAGATCGCATAGTATGCTGATAGTTTGGATATCTCGGTTGAATCTAAATAATGAGGTGCATTGAATGCAAATGCAATTGAATTTTTATTCGTGAGCAGTTCAGGTTGTTCAGCCAGTAAGCGTTTCAAAGCAAAAGAAGCAGGACGATTGGAGTTGGTATCCATGAATGCAAACACGACCCAATCAGCAGCACGCAATTCTTCTTCAACAACCTGGCTATTCTCACCTACTCCGTCCAGGAAATTGTTCAGATCAGCAAAAGAGAATGTTGAGAGTAAATATTGGGCAATATCGCCGCTAGCTTCAGGTCCATACAATCGCACGATTGATCTTCGAAGAGCATCAGTTGTGATCATTTCCACCTCTTTGCAGGTGGTGCATTGTTTGTAGTACTGCACATCCGTAAAGAAGACTGTGCGATCATTAATCCCTGGTGGATTCGGAATCACGCTGGAAAATTCTTCAACTCGTGGGCTAAGCAAGGTTACACTCTGCTGTGCGACATCAAATATTATCGGGTTGGCTTGGTTGACTGTTGCTAATTCTTCCTCGGGAGTGAGAACCTGAGAGATTTCAAACTCAGGATAAATTGTGAACTTTTTCATTAAGATTTTCAACACCGAACTGTTGACACGTTGAGCAAAGGCTTCATCTTCCATGTACTTTTGCACGAAGAAATCGAGTGTTCGGATGATGGTTGTGTATTGGTCGCCATCCCCTGTTGCAACAAAATTGTCCAGGTATAGTAAATCTGCTCCTGCATTGATTGCATTGCGAGCTATCTGGCGGGCGTCGAACAAGACACCGTTAGGGTCATAAAAGCTGCGCATCGCCTGGCTGCCGAGATTGTCACTTACGATGAGCCCGCCATCTTGCCGCCAGTTTGCGAATGCTGGAAGGGCTAACAATTGTTCCATCGCTGTGGCATCAAAGCTGATGGGGCGGGTGGTGTTCCGAATGGTGCCCTGAAAACCTTCGTATCGTATGTGTGAAGTTAATAAACCGTCAGCCGTAGCCTGTTCGCTCTTTGCCAGACCAGTAACTGCCATAAAGGGTGCCAGGTCTGTCTGAACTAGTAAGTTATACGATTTGCGTACCGTGGCAATTTCCTGAGACGGGTTCCGGTCTGAGCTTCCTCTGCCAGGAAAGTGTTTTGCGATGACTAAGATCTGATCCTGGCTGCCCAGGTGCACACCCTCGATAAAAGCTGATCCGAGTTTCCCTACCCAATACGGGTTTTCTCCAAATGACCGGGTTCCCAGCCCTTCATTTCCACCCGAAAAAGTCAGGTCAAGAACGTCAAGGGAAGGTCCAAAGAGCAGGTTGATCCCAAGCGCTGAGAGCTCGCTGCCCAGTATTTCACCCACGCCACTTGCCAGATCAGTCGACCAGGTTGCGCCGATTGCCATCTGGCTTGGGAGGGGTGTTAATCCACTGAGTATCTGGTCATAAGGGTAGCCATCGCCTTCCTGTGAGATAGCAATAAAAAGGGGGATATAGTTTTGGGTATCCGGGTTTGGTTTTACTGATTCTAGTGATTCCGGGTATGAGTTGAACCATTCAATTTGCTGTAAATCGGAGATCAATCCGTATGCATTATTAATGGTGTTTTCGCCATCGGTGAAGTTGTTATTTTTTGACATTAGAATCACACCACCGATGTGGTAATTAAGTATCAAGTCGTAAATCTTTGAGTTGATATCGATGCTTGATCCTTCAAAAGAAACCAGGAATAATTGTCCGACCCTTTCCGCAGGGGTCATTTTTTGAAATAATTCCTGTGCCTTTTGCTCCGCTATATCATGTTCAGATAATGCCTGTGC
>CAYRRA010000158.1:2050-10421 GCA_964426355.1 uncultured Anaerolineaceae bacterium | reverse complement strand
GCAGGGGCTTCTTCTACAGGTGCAACCTCTTCTTCAGCCGGAGCTTCTTTAACAACTTCTTCGGCTGCTGGCTGGCAAGCTACCAGGGCTAATGATGCAATCAGCAATACAACCAGCGACATTAACAACCAACGTGATTTTTTCATTCTCGTACTCCTCCATAATATTTTTCTAATATCGACATTACTTGTTTTCAACTTATACACAATCTTGATCTCAGCCTCACCTCCTTTTTTTCTTATACTCAAGTTTTTGATGGTTCCTTGCGCTTAAATCAATGAGCCTCTCAAATTGCACGTCAAAAAAATTTTGGATGATTTCAAGAACACAAAAAAGTCAGGTTATTAGGGGCTACTCTTCTCCCAGATTGGGCGAGGTAATCAAGAGGGTATAACGCACCATAATTAAATCCTCTGGGTTTTTACTGGTACAATTCTCGTCCGAAAGCTGGCAGATTTCCCTTAATAACATTCGAAATTGCTCGGTTTTTTCACTTTCCTGTTCTGGGGTCAGGTACACGGCATGTTGAAAGGGTCCGCCAAGATGCGACATCTTCCGGGCAATATCCGGTTGCTGCAAATCGGCTTTGACCTGCTCGATGAATGTTTGGGTAACCTCAGAGAGGGTCTCAGCCCGTTGTGCATGTTTGGATAAATCGGCTTCGTTGAGTGGAACCAGGTCTTTGGCAAAAGGATAGATGAAGTTCTTTGCAATGGCACGGTAATATTTCTCAACCGAGTCGTTTTTTGAAAGGTCCTTAGCCTGCACAACCAGCCCAGCATCGCGCAATATTTTGAGATGATAATGCATTCGTTGGCGCGGCATTTTCATAGCACGTGCCAGTTGTGCGCAAGTCATGCTTTTCACTGCCAGCCGAAAAAGAACCTGGGAACGAATGGAGTGAGAAAATGCCCTGAATTGTTTCAGGTTTTCCATGTGGAAGTTTTCAAGCATATGGCTCCATTTTATGTCAAGGTATTTTTTGACGCGGATAATCATACAAGAAGGCACAACCTTTGTCAATAAAAAAGCTATGCTTTTTGTGGTATCTATGTAATCGACTGAAAATCTTTTTACATAGTGGGTGAAAAAACATTAATAACAAGATTAAAATCTCTCGGATGTACTTTGGTCTCAAGTATAATTGTAAATCGAAAGTATAATGCAGGAAAATCGCTTGATTGCCGACCCTTCATTATCACAAAACAGGTTACTGAGTTGACTTTATGCAAAAATAATAAAACCGTTCGATGATGCAATTTTACAAAGGAAGTTTTAAGCAATTGCACATCCACTGGTATTTTTTCTCTCAAAACCCAAACACACCACACCCTTCGCGGGCGCATCTGTGAAAAAACAGGGTTCAAAACAACAAATATAAACAATCATAAGAAGGATCGTTAATGCTACCGTTTTTACAGCTCATTCTGGCTTTAGTCATTATCATTGTTGTCGCCAAAACAGGTGGGTATATCAGCTATAAGCTGGGCTTGCCAACTGTTTCCGGTGAAGTACTTGCCGGGCTAATCTTGGGTCCATCGCTACTGAACATGCTCGGCTGGTCTTTCTTTACAGATGAAAACCTGGCAGATTCGATCAATCACCTGGCAGAATTGGGTGTATTGGTTTTGATGTTTATCGCCGGGTTGGAACTGCACATCAAAGACCTGGTTAAATCAGGAAAAGTTGCGGTAGCAGCGGGTTTTCTGGGATTTGTTGTGCCCATCGGAATGGGGTACGGTTTAGGCGCTCTCCTGGGTTTTGATCCGCGCCAGGCGCTCTTCATTGGTGTGGCGCTGGCGCCGACCAGCGTGAGTATTTCAGCTCAAACCTTGATGGAGCTAAAAAAGTTGCGCTCGCAGGTTGGCATCAGCTTGCTGGGCGCCGCGGTCGTTGACGATATTCTTGTCGTGCTAAGCATCTCGCTCTTTGCGGTGTTATTTGGCGGGGGTGGAAGCGGTTTGGGCGGAGTGCTCCTCATCCTGTTGCGCATGGTTGCCTATTTTGCCATCGCCATTCTGTTGGGCATTTGGGTCATTCCCCGCCTGGCGTTGTGGGTTGACCGCCTGCCTATCAGCCAGGGTTTGATCGCTTTTACACTGGTCACCATGCTGCTTTACGGCTGGTCGGCGGAAGTACTTGGAAAAATGGCTGTCATTATCGGGTCATTTCTCGCCGGGCTATTCCTGGGACAGACCCGTGTGAAAGAAAAAATCGAACGCGGTATCACCCCGCTGGCGTACGGTTTTCTGGTTCCGATTTTCTTCATCAATGTAGGTCTCTCTTCAAATATGCGCCAGATTTCTGCCAACGGTCTTTGGTTATTGTTGGGTCTTACCCTGGTTGCCATTTTTTCCAAAATCATTGGCAGCGGCTTAGGTGGATTACTCGGTGGGCTTGACCGCAAGCAGTCCTTTCAACTGGGCGCCAGCATGATCTCACGCGGCGAGGTCGGATTGATCGCCGTCAGCATCGGCATCTCAGAAGACTGGATCGGCAGTGATGCTGTCTCAACCATCGTTGTGATGGTGATTATCACCACGCTCATCACCCCCCCATTGCTACGCTGGTTGTTTATAAAAAAGCAGCCGCAGCAAGAATTGCAATCTGAAAATTAGGAGAAACTCCATGTACCACATGATTATTTTCATTATCAATAATCCCGATGAATGCGAAGACATCCTGGACGCATGGGAAGAAGCCGGCGTTTCCGGTATCACCATTTTAGAGAGCTCCGGTCTTGGGCGCGTACGCGGCTACGGTGTACGTGATGACCTGCCGCTCATGCCCAGCATTCAGGATCTGCTGCGCAGCCAGGAAACACGCCACCGCACCATCTTTACAGTCGTGGAAGGCGAAGAAAAAGTTGATGCCGTTGTCAATGCCACCCAAAAACTGATTGGAGACCTGGATGAAGAAAACTCCGGTTTCTTGTTTGTCTTGCCGGTCAGCCGTGTATATGGCATTCGGCGTCCTACCGCAAAGGATAATGCTTCCTGACCGGTTTCAGTTTTAGACGCAGTCACCATGTCACTTACCCTTGATGAAGCCCTGCATGCCCTGCCGGTGCTATCCAGCGCACAGGTTGTTGCCGGTCATGGCGGCTTGCAGCGCGCCATCCGCTGGACGCATATCATCGATAACGTTGAAGTGCTTTCCTGGGTGCGCCCGGGTGACCTGCTGCTGACCACCGCTTTTGCGCTCAAAGATAACCCTAATTCCGAGATGGTGATGATCGAAGAGCTTGCCAGCAAAGGCATTGCCGGTATGCTGGTTTCCATCGGGCGCTATATTCGCGAAATTCCCGCTGATACCATCTCTGCCGCCGACCGGTTGGGGTTCCCCATCGTCACCATCCCCTGGGAAGTACCGCTGGTGGAGGTGACCCACGCCATCCATGAACGCATCATCGGCGAACAGTACGAACTGACTGAACAGTTGTATCACATCCACAAGGTCCTCAGCCAGCTTGTGCTGGAAGGAGGCGGGCTGGATGCGCTGGCAAAACGCCTGTCCGAACTGCTGCTCTGCTCGGTCACCATTGAAGATCACGCATTCCGGCTGCAAGCATACGCTTCGCAAGAACGGACGGATGAAGCGCGCCTCAACAGCATTCGCACAGGGTTCACATCCAAAGAAATCATCGATCATCTTGCCGCCAGCGGGCTGCTGGATGATCTCAAAAGCGATTCAAAACCCCTGCGTGTGCCGCCCGCACCCGCCCTGGGGCTAACCCTGGAACGCATCATCGCGCCCATCCTGGTAGGTGATGAGCTCTATGGGTATATCTGGGTGATTGCGGGTGCGCACGGCTTGAACGAGCTGGATTTCCTGGCAATCGAACGCGCTGCTCACATTGCTGCGTTGATCCTCAGCCATGATCGTGCTGTCTTTGCTGCCGAGCAGCGCATCAAAGCACGCCTGGTGGAAAACCTGATGGACCCCCACGGCGTTCACAACCCCATCGACCTGCATCAGGTTTTGCAGCAGTTTGGTCTGCATGCAGGATACCGCGTGGTCATTCTCGAACCTCCTTCAGCCACTCAAAACCGCATGGCACAGGTCGTCAAGCTGGCGGAGCAGATCATGACCGATTGCAACCTGCCGGGTGCAGCGTTGGAGTGGGGGCAACGTCTGCTATTGATCCTGAGCAGCACCCACGACCCTGACCCGGTGGAAACAGCAAAAATCCTGATCGAGCGTTCCTCCGCCATTGGCATTCAGCTAACGGCAGGTCTCAGCGCGCCAACAGAGGAAGCCAGCCGCGTGCGGGACAGTTATCATGAAGCCATGCAAGCGCTGCAAACCGGAGCTGCCCTGGGTAAAAGCGGGAAAGTCTGGTGTTTTGACCGGCTTGGCTATTTGCCCTGGCTGTCTTCGCTGCCGCTGGAGATGCGCATGAAGAACCCATACCTGAACTGCATCGGAGCCATCGCCCGGCACGATCAGGAGAACGGCAGCGCATTCATCGAGACGCTGCAAACATACCTGGATCACGGCTTGAATGCCGCCGAAACCGCACAGGCGCTTTTCATCCACCGCAACACACTGCTCAAGCGTTTGAACCGCATGCAGGAACTCTGGGCATTTGATTTTGATGACCCCTATTTCATCCTTAACGTCCATATCGCACTCAAAGACTGGCAGTTAAACCGCTGATGGTGTGCACTTTGCACACCAAACAATGGTAAACTGGATGCGTTTTACCACTCCATCCGGGGGCAAATGGGGGTATATTGGTATCAAGAATTCCACCGCGAAAGCAGGAAGCCTTTCCATGCAATCAGATCAACTGATCGATGATTTGCTCCGCCTGCAAACACGCTATCCCGAACTCCTCTGGCGTCTGCGCGCTGCCCCTGGCGGGATTGATATCGAGTTCTTTCTTGAAGAACTGGCGATGGACTGCGCTGTTGAGCTGCAGAAAGCGCCTATCACCACAGCAAAACCATCGGACAAAGGCGTTACTGCTGTTTACTCACCAGAACGAGCGCGCGTGGTATGCCTGGGGTTTTCCCCCTCGCTTTTAGCGGAGACTCATAAAGGCATCATCGAAACGCTGGAAATTTTTCTTCAAAGACATCACTCACCCCATTCGTAAATTTTATATATTCGATAGGAGTTTAAAACATGAGCCTGACATACGATGAAATGGTGCAAATGAGCAAGAAATACAGCCTGGCAGGCTGGACTGCACAGGCTGCCTGGAACCCCATCCCGGCGGTGCGCGCCGAGGGCGTTTATTTTTGGGACGCAAACGGCAAACGTTTTATCGACTGGTCTGCGCAGTTGATCAACGTCAACCTGGGGCACAAGCACCCCAAACTGATCAAAGCCATCCAGGAGCAGGCTGCCGAAATCACCTACGTGAAACCCACCATTACCACCGAACCGCGCGCCCGCCTGGGTGAGATGCTGGCGCAAATTGCTCCTCCGGGATTGACCAAGAGCTTTCTCACGTTGGGCGGAGCCGATGCGATTGAAAACGCCATGAAGATCGCTCGCCAGTATACCGGAAGGCAAAAAGTGCTCAGCCGTTACCGCTCTTACCACGGTTCAACCTTTGGTGCAATGTGTGCGGGCGGCGACCCGCGCCGCCTGGCAAATGAACCCGGTGTACCCTGGATCGTACACGTTCACGACCCCTACGCCTATCGCAGCCCCATTTATCGCGGGCGCACGCAGGAAGAGGGCGACATCGCACTGGGCGACCTGATTGAGGAGACTGTTCTGTTTGAAGGTCCTGAAAATGTGGCTGCCATCCTGTTGGAAGGGTACAGCGGAACAAGCGGTATCATCCAGGGCGGACCGGCTTTCTGGCAACGCATCGAAGAAATCCGCGCGAAATACGGCATCCTGCTCATCATCGATGAGGTTATGAGCGGTTTCGGGCGCACCGGCGAATGGTTCGGCATCAACCACTACCCATTCGTCAAACCAGACATGATCGCGGTGGCAAAGGGTATTACCAGTGGCTACGTCCCCCTGGGGGCAGTGCTGGTGCGGGACACCATCGCCGAACACTTTGAAGACAAGACCCTCTGGATCGGGCTGACCTATAACGCCCACGCGCTGGCTTGTGCAACGGCTATTGCAGCCATCCAGGCTTACCGCGATGAGAATATCTTCGAGAACGTCCGCGCGATGGGAGCGTTGATGGAGAAAGGTTTCAAAGAACTGGCTGAAAAACATCCCTGCCTGGGTGATATCCGCGGCACAGGTCTCTTTTACGTGATCGAACTGGTCAAAAACCGCGCTACCCGCGAACCGATGAGCGCTTTCAACCAGCCGTTGACCGAGCCGATGAAAAAAGCTGCCAGTTCGTTGGAGAAAAACGGCTTGAGCACCTTTGTGCGCTGGAACTGGATCTTCAACACCCCGCCCTTAACCATCAACGCTGCCCAGGTGCAGGAAGGTTTGGATATCATCGACAAAGCGCTCGATGAAGTCGATCCATACTACGAAGGATGAAGAAAATTAGAGAATCAAGAGCAGAGAATAGCCAACAACTGCTCTCTACCCTTTTTTCTCATTTCTCTTGCAACAGAAAGGAGTTCCCATGAACCAAAAAGACCTTATGCTCAACTATATTGACGGCGAATGGCGTGCATCGTCCGCAGCCGAAACCCTCGAAGTGCTCAACCCTGCCACGGCTGAGGTACTCACCCGCGTACCGCTCTCACCGCCTGCCGAGGTAGAGCAGGCTGCTCAAGCAGCCGAACGCGCCTTCAAAGACTGGCGGCGGGTTCCGGTCGTACGCCGCATACAACCGCTTTTCAAGCTCAAATCCTTGCTGGAGGAGCACAGCGATGAGCTCAGCCGCCTGATCAGCATAGAATGCGGCAAGACCTTTGACGAAGCCAAAGGCGAAATGCTGCGCGCTGTAGAGAACGTGGAAGTGGCTTGCGGTATGCCCACCCTGATGCAAGGGGTTTTCTCCGAAGATATTGCCACCGGGATTGATGAGTTCATGATTCGTCAGCCAGTTGGTGTGGGCGCCTGCATCTGTCCTTTCAACTTTCCCGGGATGATTGCCTTCTGGTTCTTCCCGTATGCTTTAGCCGCCGGCAACACCTATATCGTCAAACCATCCGAAAGGGTGCCCATGACCATGCAGCGCGTTTTTGAGCTGATCGACCAGTGCGGCTTCCCCAAGGGTGTGATCAACATGGTGAATGGCTCGCGCGAATGCGTGGATGCTATCCTGGATCACCCCGTGATCCGCGCCATCAGCTTCGTTGGTTCTACCCCGGTGGCAAAATATGTTTATTCGCGCGCAACCGCCAACGGCAAGCGCGCCCAGTGCCAGGGCGGCGCCAAGAACCCGGTGGTCATCATGCCGGATGCCGACATCGAAACCGCGGTGCGCATCCTGGCGGACAGTGCTTACGGGTGCGCCGGGCAGCGCTGTGCTGCCGTTTCATTGGGCATCACGGTCGGCGAGGCGGGTAAGACCTTCCTGGAAGCCTTCACCGAAGCCTCCGCCCAACGTACCGTTGGGTTTGGGCTGGATGAAGGCATCCAAATGGGACCCGTGATCAGCACCGAAAGCCGCACCCGCATAGAAGGCTTGATTGCCAAAGGCATTTCCGAAGGCGCTCGCCTGCACCTGGACGGACGTAGCCCGAATATCGCTGCTTACCCCAATGGCTTTTTCATCAAACCCACCATCCTCACAGGCGTAAAACCCGACAGCACGCTTGCCAGGACAGAATTGTTTGGTCCGGTTTTCAGCATGATGCAGGTTGAAAGCCTGGAAGAAGCCATCCGGTTGGTCAACAGCGCATCCTACGGCAATATGGCTTGCATCTTCACATCCAGCGGCGCATCGGCGCGCAAATTCCGCAACGAGGTGGAAGCCGGCGACATCGGCATCAACATCGGTATCGCTGCGCCAATGGCTTTCTTCCCCTTCAGCGGCTGGAAGGATAGTTTCTTCGGAACCATGCACGGGCAAAGCATGGACGCGGTCGAATTCTTCACCCAGAAGAAAGTGGTCGTGGAACGCTGGCCCAAAGAATGGACGCGGAAATTCTAACGGAACCGGTGAACCGTGATGGGTAATCTGTGATTGGTAAAGTGTTATCCCAATCACAGATTACCCATTTTACCCATCACAAACGGAATAATCCCGCCAGTTGTAAACTGCGCTACTATGGGCTGCTGCGTACCTGCGGAGCGAGGTGTAGCCGGATTTATCCGGCGCTGTCCTCTAGCTGTGGGATTGATCCCACAGCATTGATAAAGGTAGGTTTATCCCATAGCAACCTGTTTCATCCTTATCCGCCGAAGGATAAATCTCTCCGGCTGCAAACAGCACCACTATGGGGCTAAGACCACAACCCCAATCACAGATTACCCATCACAAACG
>CAYRRA010000158.1:0-1950 GCA_964426355.1 uncultured Anaerolineaceae bacterium | reverse complement strand
GGGGTTATCCTTTCAGTTTTTTCTCAAGCCATTCAACGGCTTTATCCACTGTACTCTTCAACGTCGGATAAAAATTGTCCGGGTTATAAATGGGAATTTCAATGTGCGGCGGAATGCCACGCCCCTCGTACAATTCGCCATCGCAGGCGGTATAGACCTCGTTGGAAAGACCCAGCTCCCAGCCATTGGGCAGCTTCTTTCCAAGCACATCCGAAAGCACACCCTGGGTGGGTTCGCCCATGCGGGTTACGTGCGGCAGCGGCATCATGCTGAGGGTAAAAATTTCTGCCGCGCTGATGGTGGCTTCGCTGGTCAGGTAAACAACCGGGCGGGTGAACTGTATCTCGCCTTCTGGAAAGATATAGATCGGCTGCTCTTCGGTATAGCCATTTTCCGTTACCGCCTTCTTGGTAAAAGCCAGGCGTTTCTGGTCGGTGAAGCGGTTTGTGACCAATAACGAAGCCGAGTCTGCACCGCCGGGGTTGAAGCGCGCATCGATGATCACGCCATCCAGCCCTTTGAAATCCTGCATGACGCGGTCGATTGCTGCTTTCAGTGCTTCCAGGTTCTCAGCGAGCTTGTGTTCTTCGAGAGTTGAGCCCTCTTCTTCCTCAGGCGAATCGTTCTCTTCAATAAAATTGAACATCGCAACGATCATTAAATAACCAATGTTGGGTGCAACTTTCCCCCATAGCACGCGCTGGTTTGCAGCCAATTGCCCCTCACCGTGCAGCACATCGGTCTGGATAAATCCCAGCAATCTGCCCATCCCGGCATGATACAACGCCATCATGTCTTCCAGCCCAAACTCTTGCTGCCACTGCCTGAGCAGTGCGTGCCGTGTTGCACTTTCAATGCGGCGCTCACCGGCAATAAGGCTGACATGGTCATCGCCCAGCAAAGCCAGGATTTCACCAAAAATTTCCAACAGCTCCGACTCGCTGGTGCTGGTGTTTACCTTGGACCGATAGGTTGCGTATACCTGCTCCCAGTCCACGCTGCGCAGGGAAAAAAAGGCATAATTTTCGGCAAAATAGCGCCAGAAGACTTCGAAATTAAATTCAACGTCCCCCGCCCTGGCGACAGACTGGTTCAATAATGCTTCCGGCATCCCAGCCTGCCGGTCCCAGTGATAGCAGGTGATGCCGCCCTTTAGAAACAGGCTGAAATGATCGTGGGTGTCCGATTGGATGCGATCAAAAAACCGTTCAAACACCTCCCAGGAACCGCCCATGCTCTCCACACAGCTTATGCTGGTGAGATCGTACAGCTTGAAACCGGTTTGATCGCAGGCGAGCAAGCGATTATACCCGCGCGAGCGCCATACTCCTTGCAGTGTTTCTGTAACATTCATTGTCTATCCTCCTGAAATCACATTGATATAGATCGTGGCACATTCCTCTTTAGTTTTACAACTGCCTGGTGCAGCACAAAGCGCGTTTTTCACCAGTTCACAGGTAATTGATATTCATTTTTTAAATCACTTATATATGCTTTTATACATCATAATTTTACCATAATTTCCATTTACATACTTATTTATTGTCTTTATTTTTATTTTTACGTTTTTTTATAATTTACTTAACTTATCCCAAAACAGTTCCAATCTGAAAACAGTTGCCAATATCAACGCAGTCAAAGGGATAAGTTTTTCAAGATGACGCGGCAAAAAATAGCCATCCAGGGCTTTTCTGGAGAAGTTACTTCATTTGGAATAATTGTCATTAGAAAAGTTACTTCATTTGAAATAAAATTTACTTCTCCCATAGATATTTTGCTATACGCCATAAATTTATAACATTGTCATATCAACACGCCGATTCTGGCATTGGTCTAAATGATATACCTTTTAAGGTTTTTGTTGCTACAACATTTCAGTTGCAGGTTATTTTGTAAATAGATGCGCTTTTTATTTTTTTCTTGTCTAAAAAAAATTGTTTTTACATTTTT
>CAYRRA010000157.1:0-10625 GCA_964426355.1 uncultured Anaerolineaceae bacterium | reverse complement strand
CCTGCTGTTGTCGATTCGGTTCTTTACCCATCGCTGTCCGGGAACGACCCGTTTTATCATCAACGACTGATTGAACAGTATCTTTCCACCGGGCGCTTTCCGCGCGATGAATTCTATCTCCTCTTCCCAATTTTTCACTTCCTGACCGCTGTGCTGGCAAAAAGCAGCCTGGTGGATATCAAGGCGGCATATTTCTACACAAGCATCCTGCAATCGCTCTCTTTGCTCCTGGTTTACCCGGTTGGGAGGCGTGTCTTTGGCACACGCGCCGGCTTAATCGCTGCCCTTCTGCTCACCCTCAGCGATTACCAAATCCTTTGGGGCGTACAAATCATTCCGATGACCCTCGGTATCGTGCTGTATGCAATCTGCTTGATGGGCATCTTTCTTTTACAAGGTGAAACCGAAAACCGGAATGGGTGGATCATCCTGATTGCGTTTTTGGGACTGGTCCTTGTTTTTACCCATAATCTCTCCAGCTTGATTCTGCTCACCTCGCTTTTTCTGGTCTTCGTTGCCCATCTCCTCATACACATCTTCCGGGAAAAGAAAACCCGTTTCCAGACTGCCGGGCTTTCGCTCTTCCTGATCATCGCCATTGCAACCATCACCTATTGGGGCGGGATATCTGAAAAACCGGAGATCACCTTTTTTCAGCGGGTCGTTGCCAGCGTAGTCGCTTCCCTGGAAGAAGCCAGGCTGGGAAATACCGAAATGGTTTCCCTGGCTTATTCGATGAATCTCTGGGAAACAACCCTTCTGGATGCAGGCTGGGTGCTGCTGTTATTCTTAATGATTCCCGGCATACTGGCACTCTTATTTAAAAAAGAGCAGGCTTTTTCCTTTACCGTTGTGGCAATGGGTTTGCTGTTCATTACTTATGGCACAGCCGTTACCGGCGCCCGGCATATCCTCTCTGCACGCTGGTTTGCGTTTGCTTATTTTTTCTGTGTGCTTTTGGCAGGGTTTAGCCTCGATCGCTGGATGAGAAAAGGCAAATTGGAGAACCGCAATCAACGCGTTTTCAGGGTCTTTTTCCAGTTGTTCATCACAATGATTCTCATGGTTCAAATTTTTACCATGGCGACATCGCCGGTGCGCGCCAATACAGATAGCCCGCTTTACCTGGCATACCTCAGCCCGCGCCCCGGTTTTTACGAGTCGGAGCTTGCCGGTATGGAGTATTTCCTGGAGCAAAACAAAGGAGAATCCGCCACCAGCAGTAAAACCCGCCGCTATGTCGATCAGGGCGCCGTCATCGATCCTCGCGACGAAAAAACATACGCCAACATTCCCAGCCTGTTAATCCGCCAGTACGATTACGAAAAAGGCTTCTTCATCCCATACCCACAGTATCAACTCACTGATAACGTCATGCCGACCGCAGAATATCTCAAATACCTGGAACAGTTCTGCAAACGCAGTTATGACAACGGTGAGGTGTATATTTTCGATTGTGTTGTCGACGAAACAGAGGCACAGAAACCATGAACGTGGCGATTCTCTGCGGGTTCCCGTTCCACAAAAACCGATACGGCGTGGCTGAACACATTTTCCAGGTCAGCCGGCAAATCTGCTCAACCGGGTCGGAGCATACCTGTCACATCATTTCCATGCACAACCGCACAGAACATTGGCAAGAGTCTCCGCGCCTATGGGTGCACACCATCCAGCGCAAACCGCTGTACTTCCTTCTGCCTTTTCTGGCAGTGCGTGCCATACGAGGCGTTCTGGATGAAATCAACCCCGATATCCTCCACCTGCACGGAACAGCACCTCCTTATGTGTGGACAGCCAGTCAAATGGCGGGTTCCATGCCGGTTTTGTTGACCATTCATGGCGATATGGAGATCGAAGCGATTTACAAAAAGCCGTTTGCGCGTTTATGGACACTTACATTTTTGCATTCATTGCTGAAACACGCCTTGCTCAGGATAAAAACCGTGATTACCTGCTCCGAATTTGCCCGGGAAAAACTGGAAAGGTCTGCTTCACAGCGCATATTTGTTATCCCCAATGGGGTTGACCTGGAAAATTTCTTTCCAATGAAAGCCAATTCACAAAGTGATCGAGCATACATCCTCTATATGGGCGGGCTGCGCACGATCAAAGGGGTTGATGTGTTAATCCGCGCTTTTGCACAAATCCAGCAGCGGTTTACCGATGTTGACCTGTTGATTGCTGGCAGTGGTCCGGAGGAAAAAACACTGAAAAGACTGGCGAATGAACTCAGCCCGGGCAGCCGAGTGCGTTTTTTAGGTTTTGTGAGCGGCAAAAGCAAATTGTCTTTGCTTCAGCAAGCCCGTTTGATAGTCGTTCCATCACGTCATGAATCTTTTCCCATCGGTTTGCTGGAAGCTTTAGCCTGCGGCACTCCGCTGGTGGCTGCCCGAGTGGGCGGGATACCGGAAATCATTCGTCATGACGAAAACGGGTGGTTATTCGAGCCAGAAAACGTGGGAGACCTGGCTGAACAAATCAGCGCGGCTTTGCTCAATCCCGATAAAAGGGCTCTCTACCGTCGCAACGGTTTGAGTACTGCTGCAAACTATTCCTGGGAAAAGATCGCACAGCAGACATTGCAAGTTTATCGGGATTGTGCGGGTCATTTTATAGAAAGTAAAGCGTAAAAAGGCACTATCATTTTCGCCCACACATCACGCAATTTTGATAAACTGCTTATATTCTCTATTGAGTATAACCATGAAAACCAGGCTTAAAAATCTCCTGAAAAAAGAATACAACCCAGCGCTCGAACTGGAAGATGAACCGCTGAGCGAAAGGTTTTCTGTTTTTCATGAGTATTACATGGAAGAAGCCCGGCGGCATCCGCAAGATGCGCATACCTGGCTGGCGTTAGGCTGGAGTGCTCCCAACGGGCTGCGCGCCTTGCGCTATTTTGAGCAGGCACGCCTGCTAGAACCGCGCAACCCACAGGTGCTCTTTTCGCTGGCATGGGCAAAACAGCATCTCGAACGCTGGAACGCACTGGGAGAGGAAGCCATTCCCCAACCCATCGCGCGAGTGCTGCACGTGAACGGAGTCGGCGAGTTGGAAGAAGCCCTAAAAACGGTCGCAGCCCAGGAGGCACAGAAAAGCACACCGCAGAGTGTCCTCATCTGGAGCGGCGTATACCTGGCAGCCATCACGTTTGCAGAAATTCTGACCACCATCCCACCTGTGGCGGGCTTCGGTTTGATGCTGCACGCCATCCTGCTGGTCGCGCTGATCCTGCACAGTGCCTTCAGCCCAGACCCCAGACTGCGCAGAGTGTATCTTTCACTGGTGCTGGCTCCGCTGATCCGCCTGTTGAGCCTTTCAATCCCGCTTAAAGACATCCCCATGATGTACTGGTATCTGCTGGTGGGTGCACCGCTCTTTATTTCAATCGGCATGATCGTTCGCTACGGTGCATTTGATAAAAAAAGTATGGGGATAACTTTTCACCGCTGGTATTTACAAATTTTGTTCGGTGTAATTGGCATCGGGCTGGGATATGTGGAATACATCATCCTCAAACCCCAGCCGTTGGTGGAACAATTCAGCTTTGCCCGGGTCTTGTTTCCCGCATTGATTCTGCTCGTATTTACCGGGTTGCTGGAAGAAGTCGTATTCCGCGGTCTGATGCAAAGCGCTTTTGTGACGGTCATGGGGAAATGGGTTGGTTTATTGTTTGTCTCACTGGTCTTTGCAGTATTGCACTTCGGGTACCGCTCTTTGTGGGATGTAGCATTTGTTTTTGCGGTATCGCTTCTTTTTGGTGTGCTCACACTCCTCACGGGCTCCATTCTGGGCGTCACGTTGGCGCATGGAGCCACCAATATCTGCCTCTTTTTGATCTTCCCATTTGTCATCGGTCAAGCCCTGCCAGCAGAAACCGCTCCAGCCGGTGTGCTCATGCCGCATGGCTCACAGCCGATCCAACTGGTAGACCCAACACCCTTCTCTCCCTACACAGATACCACACCCACCCGTCTACACGGTCAGATGGGTGGTACATCCACACCGATCCCCACCGCCACAATGGCAGGCATACCGGGTTTTACCATCGTCATTGATGATGGTGATAACGGTTTCTGGCAAAACGGAGGGGTATGGACGTCCTCCCCACTGGCAAACCAGGGCGACCTGGTCTGGGCAGAGAACACCGCATCGGCTGAAGTGATGGTGGAATGGCAGCCTGAAATGGAGCAGTGCGGGGTTTACCGCCTGGAAGTGTTTATCCCCAGTGATTACGGCACAAGCCGGCAAGCGCTGTATGAAATTTCACATCGCGAGGGTGTCGATTATGTCACGTTGGATCAAAAATCGAATGCACAAAATTGGGCAACCCTGGGAACGTATGAATTTTCCCCAGACGAAGCGGCGATGCTCAAACTCAGCAGCATGACCGGTGAATTACCTGGAACAACCAGGGTGGTTTTTGATGCTGCCCGTTGGCTGTATCTCAGCCCATGCGGCAGCGGTTCGGATTGAAGTCGACCGGCGCTTTTGGTTGAGCGAAAATAACAGGCTGATACTGTTTTTTTATTTACGCAAACATAGTAATATATTGTTATTGGAGGTAAATCATGAAAATATTACGCTGGGTTTTACTCGCATTTGCGGTACTCCTGGTGCTGGCAGTGGGCATTTTCCTTCTGTTCAACCTCAAACTCGCTCCGTCCCTGAGTTTTACCCCTCCGTGGGTATCTGCCTCTGTCACCCCGGGAGATGTTGCTACTGAGGAAGCGGCGTTTCCCGTAGTAGAGATAACCCCATCCGATGAACCGCCCGGGTTACCCGAGCTGACTGCGGTATCGACCACTTCCGTGCCGGAAGAAGAAAGCGCTGCCACAACTTTGCCAGAGCCCACCTCAACTGCAGCTCTGAGCGCTGCTCAATCAGGAAAATGCGGAGATACAGGCAGCATGACGGTGCTCCTGTTAGGTGAAAGCTCCCCCTCCGACGTACCCCCGCGCGGTGCGGATGCCATCCGCCTGATCAAGGTCGACTTTGACCGCATGTTGGTCAGCGTAGTCTCGTTGCCACCCGATCTTTGGGTGCAAACACCGGCGTTGGCTTCCAACCAGGCGGGCGGAACCACGCTTACGCTAACGTATTACTATGCCAAGCAAGCAAGCCAGGGAGATGAACGGGCAAAAATGATTGCTGCCACACAAGTTCTCGCCCAGACCCTGCTGGATAATTTTGGGGTTGCACCGGAACATTACGTGACGATGAAACAATCCACTTTTGTGGATATGATCGATGCAATGGGCGGGCTGGCAATCCAGATCCCTGCCACGGTGGATGGCACATCCAGTGGGTACGGCGTTTTCAATACCGGTTTACAGGTGTTAACCGGTCAACAGGCATTAGATTATGCCCGCCTGATGAACAACCGTACTGACGCCGACCCATCTGAATGGGATCGCTTTGACCGCCAGGACCAGGTCATCCAGGCGCTTTTCCAGCAGATCAAACAGCCCGCCACGTTACTCTCGGCGCCCAATTTGATTCAACAATTCTTTGCGGATGTGGTGACCGATTTCAGCCTTAATCAGATGCTTGACATGGTTTGTGTGCTGCGTGATTCCAGTACCAACATCCAGTTCCTGGATTTAAGCGCGGACATGGTTCATCCCACCGGCGATTTGATCCTCGGAGCCAATGTGCCCAAAATCAGCAGTTATCTGCAAGGTATCTTCCAACAGTAAAAGTACCCCTTTCGAGACAGAACAAAAAAGGCTGCCCTGGTGTGCATACACAACACCGACGGGCAGCCTCTTCTTATTCTCTTTGTGAAGGTGTTATCTCAAGACCTGGATGACTTTGGAAGCGACAATTAATGCGAAAACAATCAGCAAAGGAACAATAGCGATATTGAGCGCCTTTGCCAATCTTTTTGCGCGTTTGTTGTCCGAGTTGGCACTGATCTCTTTTTGCACCAGCAAACCCAGCAGCATCACAATACCCAGCATAGCAAACGAGCCTGCCAGCGTAAGCGTGGAAACAGTTGCAGTTGTTACTGTTGAGATCATAATTAGAGTATCCTTCTCATAATCATATAATTAAATCCAAAGATTGTCAATTAATCCTGCTATTTTTTACCAGAGTTTTACAAAATTACGCCTTTTCGCCCAGTGTTGCGACCCATGCCCACAACCTGGCAGTGAACAGTACCACCGGATATGAGAACCCCAACAGCAAAACAAACACAGCAACTACCCCAATGATACTACCCCCGAGAAGTGAAAAGATGAACAACGCTGACGAAAATAACAAAAAGCATAAACCGCAAATCACAATCAGGGGGCGATACGAAAGCAACAGGTGCACCACGTAGATTTCCAATCTTTCTCGACTCAGTTTTTTGTGGTTAAACATCTTTCCTCACGCAATCAGTCAGCCCGGCAGTCTTCTATTTTTCTCTCATCTCACCCACCTTATCGCGCAACGCATCCAGCCAGGCATCCAGACCGGTTTCATCATACACCGATGTTTCAAGGATTTGAATGGCAGGGTTGACCCGCCGTGCGTACTCCTTGCATAACGCCAGGTCGAAACGCAAATGTGGCAGCAAATCTGTTTTCGTTAATACCAACAGGTGAGCAAGGTTAAATGCAAGTGGGTATTTGACCGGTTTGTCTTCACCCTCGGTGATGCTCATGATGACCACTTTCTCATCTTCCCCCAGGTCAAAAGAAGAGGGGCAAACCAGATTACCCACATTTTCAATGAAAATCAAATCGACTTCGTCAAGAGGCAGATCGTTCAATGCGCTGCTAACTTGTGCTGCATTCAGATGGCAGCCGCCGCGCGTGTTAATCTGCACAACCGGCGCCTGTGTTTCAGAGATTCGCATGGCGTCATGCGAGGTCTGTAAATCGCCTTCGATCACCGCACAGCGCAGTTCACCTTTCAAGCGGCGCAGGGTTTCCACCAGTAAGCTGGTCTTTCCCGATCCGGGCGAACTGATCAGGTTGAGTACATAAATCCCTTTTTGCTGAAAAATTGCCCGGTTCTTAGCCGCTGTGAGATCATTCGCCTCCAGCACGTTTTGTTCCAGGGTAATCACCCGCAGCTCACGGGCTGCATCTTCATCCAGTCCCTTAATCTCGCCGGGTCTTCGGACGCTTTTTTCAGGTTCTGTCATCACGGGGCTCCTGTAATTGATTTCACCAACATCTCACGCCCTTGCAGTATATCGAATTGTTCTCCCAGGCAAACCGGGCAGCGCAAGTCCTCCAATTCACCCAGGTATTCAATTTCACAATTACGACAATACAGCAAAAGTGGCGGCGTTAAGATTTCTATATCTGTATCCTCAATCAATGTGCCTTTATGAATAATCTCAAAGGCATACCGCAGCAAATCCGCTTCCACACCACTGAATTGACCAATTTCCAGCACGACCTTTTCGATGTGCCCAAAATGATGCTCTCTGGCAACATTTTCAACGATCCGAAGTATATTTTCTGCGATGCTGACCTCGTGCATGGAATGTCTCTATTTCACTTTTTCAACAGGCGGTTGACCGCCATGCCAACCACCGATTCGCGCGCAATGTGTGCCCACAGCTTCTCATTGCTTGGAAAGGTTCTCGGGACTTTCTCGCGCGGAACAAGTTGCAGCGCTCCCTCGGGGCAGCGCGACACACATAAACCGCAGCCAATACATTTCGCATCATCCACGTGCAATTTTCCGTCATAACTGAGCGCATCGGTTGGGCATATCTCCGCACAAGTGCCGCACTGTGTACAGCGCTCACCGTTGTACGAGATGATAAAGCGCGATGGTCCGCCAGCATTGGTACCACCACGCCGGATAACGCTGAAAATCACACATGAGCATGGGCAGCAGTTGCAAAGCGACTTGATCTGTCCTTCGGCATTGTCGACAAAATGAATCAGACCTGCTTGTTCGCAATTGTGCAAGATTTGTAAGGCTTCTTCATGGTCCAGTTGACGCGCCAATCCGGCATCAATCAGCGTCTCCGCCAGTTCGTTAAAAACAAAGCAGGTTTCCAGGGGGTGACCGCAGTCTTTTCCTACAATCTGGCGCGCGCTACGGCAGTAGCAGGCAGCCACGCCCACCAGCGGTTCTGCTTTTACCATGTCGGAAATAATATCAAAAGGCAGCACGCCGCGCGGGTCTGCAACCGGCAAATTGATCTCCAGTTCATCCGCCTGGCTGCCGATGGTGATGGATGATTCCACTGGCAGGACGCGGTAATACGGTGTACGATTGGGGACAGAACCAGTCTCCCCTTCAATCAATGCATCCATGAACTCTGCATAAGCACTGCGCCGGGGGCTTTCCTCATGCATCCTCACCTGTTGCTCAGACATATAGGCAATATTACCGCGCTCATACGCACGCCCTTCGGGTTTGGTATAGCGCAGAATCACGCCCTGTCTCACCATATAATCGCAGCGCTGCTGAAATTCGTCCAGTGGAATGTTGGCTCGTTTCACCTTGGGCAGCAGTTTCTCTTCCATGATGTAACCGGTGAACGGCAGCAAAAAGAAAATCCGCAAATCTTCAGGGGTTACCGTCTCCTGGACAGCCTTCAGAAAAATATCCTCTTTGGGTATCTTCCCAATCATAAAACGATAGTATTTGAGCAATTCCTGGTACAGGTCTTTCATCTTACCCAACCTTTACTCGTTTTTGCGGAATTTTTGCGTCACCATGCCCAGAATGGCTTCCCGGTTAATCTTGCCAAACATTTCAGACACCGTGGCGGGAATCTTGGGGTTCTTCTCGCGCGGCATCATTTTTAAAGCGCTCTCCGGGCAATGCGCCACGCACAGTCCACAGCCAATACATTTCTCAAGGTGCAAATGCAAATGTCCATTTTCAAATGCCAGTGCACCGGTTGGACAAAATTGGGCACAGGTTCCGCACTGAATACACTTTTCTTCGTCATAGGCGACCACAAAACGGGATGCCCTGCCTGCGTTGGTTTCGCCGCGCAGGATCGATTTCAGCACCCCACAAGAACAGGCGCAGCAGTTGCACAAAGAATGAATATCACCCTGGGAGTTGCTCACATTGTGCACCAGCCCCTGGTCAGAACATTTTTTTAGAATAGCCAGGGCTTCTTCATAACTGACCTTACGCGCGCGCCCGGCATTCAGTTGAAGTTCAGCCAATTCATTGAAATAAAAACAGGTCTCCAACGGATGCTCACAGCCCTTACCCAAAATCTGCTTTGCTTTTCGACAGTAACACTCAGCAACCGCCATAAGCGGCTGTTTTTTAATCATCTCTGAGACCACATCTATTGGCAAAATGGCGCGCGGATCAGGTATTTCCATATCCACAGCGACCTCGCGGAGGGGATCTTGCCCGGTGATAGTTTGTTCCACCGGCAGCACCCGGTAATAAGGGGTTTTTGTAGGTATATTCGCTGCACCACCCTCAATCATTAAGTCCATGAAACGCGCAGCCTCAAGCCGAATGGCTGCATTTTCCTGCCCGGTATCTTCCATTTTCCGTACCTGCAGCTCGGTTAATGTCAAAATACTGCCGCGTTCATACACCTGCTCGCCATCTTTGTGATAGGTCGTGATTAACCCTTCCGGGATTAACCTCCGGATGGCAGTTTGTAACTCTTCTGCCGAGAGTCCGGCGCGTAATGCCTTCTTTTCCAGTTTCGGCAAGGTGAGCTGCCCTAAGAACGGCAACAAAAAAAAGACCTTCAGGTCCTCTTCCTGGATCGTCGATCGGATTGCAGCTTTAAAACCATCGCGGTTGGGCAGCCTACCAAGCATGAATTCATAGAATTTCAGCAATTCCTCGTAAAGGTCTTTTGAAGCCATCATTATCCTCCACCGGGCATTCAGACGAATTATTGAAAATGCAGAAAAATGAGCGACAAAGATATTTTACACCAATTAAATCTGGAAAAGTTAACTCTCCTGATATCTTAAATAGATGTACAATGCCCCCTGTACGGATGAGCGTCATTAACGCCCTTTGCCGATCACTCCTTTGGGAAAGATGATTGGTTCACCGGAAACCGGGTGTGGCACAATTTCTACCGGTGTCTGATAAGCAGTGCTGATGTTTTCGGCAGTCATCACCTCGCGCGGCGTGCCGATGTGCTGTAAACACCCGTTCACCAGCAGCGCCACCCGGTCTGCAAAGAACGAGACCAGGTTAAGATCGTGCAGCGCCATCATCACTGCCAGGTTCTTTTCCAGGGTTAATCTTTTCACCAGGGAAAGCAGGTTGGTCTGATGCTGCAAATCGAGATGGTTGGTGGGTTCATCCAGAAGCAGAACCGGGGTAGCCTGTGCCAGGGCGCGCGCCAGAAGCACACGCTGCTGCTCGCCGCCAGAAAGCTGTGCAATTTGGCGTTCGGCGAAATCCTCCAGGTGAGTTTGCTGCAAGGCGGCGCGCACAACGGCATGATCGCTCTCGCTGGAACGACCCAGCCAGCTCATATATGCCGTGCGCCCCATCATCACTGCCTGTTCAACGGTGAATGCACCGCCCAACTGGCGCGCCTGGGGAACCACCGCCAGGGAACGAGCCCGCTGAACGGTAGAAAGGTGACCCAGGTCAACCCCGTTCACCCGTACTTCGCCGCTTTTCCACGGGATAACGCCGCTCACCGCCCGCACGAGCGAGGT
>CAYRRA010000156.1:0-10652 GCA_964426355.1 uncultured Anaerolineaceae bacterium | reverse complement strand
CCATCAACCGGCGGTAGAAGACCATCAACCGGCAGCAGAAGACCATCAACCGGCAGCAGGAGAGCATAAACCGGAGGGAACCCCATGAAACTCGAAATTGTTGCACTGGTGCCCATGCGACACCACTCTCAACGTGTACCGGGAAAGAATTACCGCCCCCTGGCGGGAAAACCTTTGTACCAGCACATCCTCGATACGCTGCTGGCTTGTAAAGGGCTGGCGGGGATTGTGGTGGATACCGACAGCCCGGTGGTATTGGAGGGTCTTGAAAAGCACTATCCCCAGGTAAAACGGCTGGAGAGACCCGAACACTTGCGCGCCGATACGGTTCCGATGAACGAGATTTTGCTCTATGATACGGTTCAGGTTGAAGCAGACCTCTATCTGCAGACCCACAGCACCAATCCTTTGCTGAGACCGGAGACCATCTCGGCAGCGATTTCTAAAATGGTTGATAACTATCCTGCGTATGATTCTCTTTTTGGCGTAACCCGGCTGCAAACGCGCCTGTGGGATCAGCTTGCCCGACCGGTGAACCATAACCCGGCGATTTTACTGCAAACCCAGGATTTGCCGCCCATCTATGAGGAAAATTCCTGCATGTACCTGTTTACACGTGAGAATTTGCGCATCCGGCACAACCGGCTGGGTGAGCGACCGCTGATGTTCGAAATCGACCGGGCTGAAGCCTGGGATATCGATGAAGAACTCGATTTCTTGATTGTAGACCTGTTGATGCAGCACAGGTCTAAACAAGTTTGAAAAAAGAGAGGTAATGAATGCCTGCTGTATTATTCTCTGCGCCTTATATGATCCCGTATCGGGAACGTTTTAAGCCTGTATTTGAACATTTTGGTATTAATTTGGTTGAGCCGGAAGTGCATGAGCGTCTTTCTGAAGAAGAACTGCTGGTTCTGGCAGGGCACTTCGACGGCGCAATTTGCGGCGATGACCGCTTTACAGAACGCGTGATGGAAAAGTGCCTGCCGCGCCTGAAGGTCATCTCCAAGTGGGGTACCGGTATCGATTCGGTCGACCGGGCTGCGGCTGCCAGGATGGGCATTCAGGTGCGCAACACCACCAATGCTTTCACCCTTCCGGTGTCGGATAGCGTGTTGGGATATATGCTCTGTTTTGCCCGCCGCTTGCCCTGGATGGATCGTGCAGTGAAGCGCGGTGAATGGGATAAAATCCCTGGTCGATCCCTGTCTGAATGTACACTGGGCGTCGTGGGGGTGGGAAATGTAGGTAAAGCAGTCTTGCGCAGAGCGCGCGCCTTTGGTATGAAACTGCTCGGGAATGATATCGTCCCGGTTGCTCCTGATTTCATCGCAGAAAACGGCGTCGAAATGACCAGTCTGGAAGACCTGCTGGAGCGCAGTGATTTCATCAGTACCAACTGTGATCTCAACCCGACCAGCTTTCATCTGATGAACCGCGAACGTTTTGCGATGGTAAAACGCGGTGCCGTACTGATTAATACGGCACGTGGTCCCATAGTGGAAGAAAAGGCGTTGCTTGAAGCATTAAGAGACGGTAGAATCAGTGGAGCTGCGCTGGATGTTTTTGAGGAAGAGCCGCTGCCAGCCGATTCGCCCCTACGCAGCATGGATCAGGTCATGCTGGCTGCGCATAATGCCAACTCGAGCCCGCAAGCCTGGGAACGAGTGCACTGGAACACCATTCGCAACCTGCTCGAAGGGCTGGGTCTGGCTGCTGAGGAGCTTTATTTATTCATCGGAAAGATTTAAAGGCTGATAAAGCCTTTTTGAGGGAAAAGCGATATGGCAGAAAATGAACAGAGAGTGATGTTGATTACGGGAGCAGCCGGAGGGGTGGGGCGGGCAACCGTGGAAACCTTTATGCAGCTCGGTTGGCGTGTGATTGGGGTAGATCGCATGGAATATGGCGAGACCTTCCCTGCAGACGGCTTGTTCATCCAGGCGGATATTTCTGACCCCCAGGCACTTGAGACGATCTTCAAACAGGCGAAGAATTTTACGCCCACGCTGGATGCGTTGATTAACAATGCCGCGGTGCAGATTGTGAAACCGATCTTGCAGACCAGCGTGGAGGAATGGGATCGGGTGATGGCAAGCAATCTGCGGGCAGTTTTTCTTTCCGCCCAACTGGCTTACCCGCTCCTGAAAGCGCGTGGCGGTGGCGCCATCGTGAATGTCTCGTCAGTGCATGCTGTGGCTACATCTTCGAATATTGCTGCCTACGCCGCCAGCAAAGGTGGTCTGCTGGCGTTGACGCGCGCCATGGCGATTGAGTTTGCGCCTGATAATGTGCGCGTAAACGCCATCTTGCCCGGGGCGGTGGATACCCCCATGCTGCGCGCAGGCTTACAGCGCGATCACGCCGGCGGCGGTACGATGGCAGAACGGCTGGAAAATATGGCGCGGAAAACCGTGAGCGGTAAGGTTGGCAAACCAGAAGAAATTGCCCGGGCAATTTATTTCCTTGCGGATGAAAACCAATCTTCCTTTATGACCGGGCAAGCCATGATTGTGGATGGCGGTGCAACGGCGAGGTTGAGCACAGAATGAAGGCACTGAAACAAACCGTTAAACGGTTGATCCCCAAACAAATGCAGCCGTTCGCACGGGAGACCTGGGATGCCTTGGGCAGGTTAAAAATGCTGCCTGCCGTCACGTTCCACCCCTGGCGGCGGGAAAGCAGGCGAAAACTGGCTGCCCTGAAAGACATTCACAAGGGTGAGCGTTGTTTCATCATTGGAAACGGTCCCAGCCTGCAACAAACGGATCTCTCCAGGTTAAAGGGTGAATACACGTTTGGGATGAACCGGTTTTTCCTGGCTTTTCCTGAATTGGGGTTTCAAACCTCGTACTTTTTGGCGATTAACGACCTGGTGGTGGAGCAATCCACCAATGAAATTCAATCGCTGGACATGCCGTTCTTTGTCTCCTGGCGGGCACAAAAATGGCTTCACCCCGTGCCCAACTTGCATTTTCTTTTCACCACCTATACCGGTCCATGCTTTTCAAAGGATGCTCGCGGAAGGCTTTGGGAAGGGGCAACTGTGACGTATGTGGCATTACAACTGGCTTTTCACATGGGTTTTAAGCAGGTGGTTTTGATTGGAGTGGATCATAACTTCGCAACCAAAGGTGAACCGAACAAAACCATCGTTTCATCGGGTGAGGACAGGGACCATTTTCACCCGGGTTATTTTGGCAAAGGGTTTCGCTGGCAGCTTCCCGACCTGGATACCTCGGAGCGCTCCTATGCGCTGGCTCGCAAGGTTTATGAACAACACAGCCGCCAAGTGCTGGATGCGACCGTAGGCGGAAAGCTGACCATTTTCCCAAAGGTCCCGTATGAGAGCCTTTTCAAATCTTGATGAAAGTGTATCTATCTAAATTATGAATCGTCATCCAAAAGTATCGATCATTACACCCTCCTACAACCAGGGGCAGTTTCTGGAGCAAACGCTTCAATCCGTTCTGAACCAGGATTATCCCAACATCGAATATATCGTTGTGGATGGAGCCTCAAAAGATCAGAGTGTGGATATCATCAAAAAGTATGAAAAGCAGATCGACTGGTGGGTATCCGAGCCGGATAAAGGGCAATCGGATGCGGTTAACAAGGGCTGGAAACGCGCCACCGGTGAGATCATCGGCTGGCTGAACTCGGATGATCTGCTGATGCCGGGTGCGGTTTCTCGGATGGTGGCAGCCTTTGAGGAAACACCAGAAATGGGTGTGATCTATGGGGATGTGTTTTCGATCGACGCCAGGGGCGATATTTTCAATATCATGCGTTTCGACCAGTGGGGGGTGGATGATCTGATGGCATTCGAGATCATTTCACAGCCGGGCGCTTTTATGCGCCGGGATGTTCTGGAACGGGCAGGTTACCTGGACAAAGAAATGCATTTCTTAATGGATACGCATTTGTGTCTTAAGATGATCCAGTTGGCTCCTTTTCGATACCTTCCTGGTGTTGTCTCGGCAGCGCGGTACCATGCCGATGCGAAAAATGTTGGCGCAGGTGCGCGCTATGGGCAGGACGCCTATAAAATTGTGGAATGGATGAAGACTCAACCGAAACTGCAAGAGCGCATGGTCAGTAACTCCCGTTGGGTGTGGGCTGGTGCTTACCGTCTGAGTGCTCGCTATCTTCTGGATGGCGGAGACCCACGTGCTGCGCTGCGCGATTACCTGAGGAGTTTGACGACCCGTCCCGCCACGGCGTTGAAAGAAGCCCACCGCATCCTTTTCTCGATTTTGAGCCTGGCAGGGGCGGGCAAATTGAAAGAAGTCTATTACTCTCGCAGGTTGAAAAAATACCGCAAACAGCAGCCTGAGGTTTATGGAAATATTTCTCGCTTTTTGAGCGGCGAGGTTCCGTTAGATCTGGCACGGTAAATATCGGTTGTTATTGCCAAATCGTTCGGACAAAATTCATTTTTAAAGAGGATGATTATGCAGCAAAAAAAAGTCTTGGTTACAGGCGCGGGCGGTTTTATCGGGAGTCACCTGACCGCCTATTTGAAGGAACGAGGATATTGGGTAAGGGGTGTAGACCTTAAATACCCTGAATTTTTTGAACCGGTCGTCGATGAGTTTGAGATTTTGGATTTGCGCCGCTGGGATAACTGCCTTCAGGCAACGCGCGGCGTGCAAGAAGTGTATGCCCTGGCAGCCGATATGGGTGGAATGGGTTTTATTCAATCCAATCATGCGCGCATCCTGCATAACAACACGCTGATCAATATTCACACGCTGGAAGCAGCGCATTTGAACGGTGTGGAACGTTATCTTTATACCTCTTCTGCCTGTGTGTACCCGGAATATTTGCAGGAACAAACCGATGTCACCCCGCTGAAGGAAGAAGATGCTTATCCGGCGATGCCACAGGATGCTTATGGCTGGGAAAAACTGATTATCGAGCGCCTGGCAATGCACTATCATGAAGATTATGACATTGAGACGCGCACGGTGCGCTTTCATAACATTTTTGGACCAGAAGGCACCTGGCAGGGTGGGCGGGAAAAAGCGCCGGCAGCCATCTGCCGCAAGGTTGCCACAGCCAAACTGACCGGAAATCATGAAATTGAGATTTGGGGCGATGGCGAACAGACGCGTTCTTTCTGCTTCATCGATGACTGCCTGACCGGTATCTACAAGCTGATGCGTTCAGATTATCATGAGCCGCTCAACCTGGGACAGGATCGAATGGTCTCGATCAACCAGTTGGTCGATATTGTGGCTGCTATTGCGGGAATTAAGGTGGATGTGAAACACATCCCTGGTCCGATGGGTGTGCGTGGACGCAACTCGGACAATTCGCGCTTGCGTAAGGTCCTCGGCTGGTCGCCAGAGATCTCGCTTGAAGATGGTCTTGCCCGCACGTATGCCTGGATTGAAAAACTGGTTGAAGAAAAGCTGAATCGTGAGGGTGAAGCAGCCCTGGTGACACTGGCTCACAGTCAGGTGGTGACCTCAGCGAAGAAATAGAAAACAAACCCGTTTTCATGCTCGTTTATGGAAAACGAGTTTTAATTGGATTGGGTAACAACCGGCTTAGGGTAAGTGATACAGTCAAAATAAGGAGCAGGATGGAACGAGAAATCCTGAAGAAAAGCGGAAAAAATGTATTCAACAGAACCTGGGAGAGATTGAACAGCGATCACCAGGCTGCTTTGCTGCTGATCTTCTTCCTGGTGCATTTCCTGCTGGTATTTTATGAATTCCTGCCTAATTTGAAGGACATCAATTTTTGGGATGAAGCCGGTTATGTCAACCTGGGGCGTTTTCTGGTTGAGGGCGAACTACCTACTTTTGCGCAAAACCCGTGGATGGCTGTTTTCTATGCCATTCTATACCTGCCCTTCAGCCGGTCACCGTTCTGGCTTGTGCAGATTTGCTCGCTGGGAAGACTGATTTTCTTCTGCCTGATCTGGCTTTCTGCTTACCTGTCTGCACGCACACTTGAGAAATACGCCAAGAGCGTATTTTTTGCCGGTTTTCTGCTGGTTTCTCCGCTGCTAACGGAAATCCTGGGTAATCCCAGTGATTCGATGTTCACTGCCATGTCAGGATTTGCCTTTTGGCAGCTATTGATGTTCTGGCGCGACCGGCAGAAGAAAAATTTGCTCTGGGCATCTTTTTTCGTTGGGCTGGCAGCGCTTTCGCGCAACGATGGCGTGGTCTTATTTGCTATCTTTTTTGTCTTGGGGGTGCTGCTCAACCTTCGTCCGCGTCTCAACTTGAAAAACGTCCTGCTGAGCGTTCTCCCGTTCTTCCTGCTGGTGGGCGGCTACCTGGGGGTGAGCGGGTTGGTAACGGGTGATTTTTCGCTCGATACCATTATGCAGCGCTCCTACCTGGCTTTTGAGCAGGGTCACGAGGGGGTGTATGAGGGCGGTGGGGCGCATAGCGCGACGATCAATGCGATGCTGGATGCAAGGGAAAAATTCGGCACGCCGCAGGAAAATAATTATTCGGTGTTCAATGCCATCCGGCGCAACCCACCTGCCTACCTGGCGCGCCTGAAACTAATCATCACCCGTTTACCGGAGCAAATCCTGACGGTATATAACAAGAAAATGGCAGCATTGGTCTTTCTCCTCGCGTTGCGCGGGGTGTATGAACTCATGCGAAAGCGGAAGTTCGACCTTCTGCTGGTCATTTTTGCCTGGGCAGCATATCTGCTGACCTATTTCCTCACCTTTTTCCGTGAGGGTTACCTGCGGACACCATTTTTTCTTCTGTTCCTCCTGGCGATGATAGGGTTCACAGCATTATTTGACAACCTGGAGAAAAAAGCCGAAAAAATCGTTTCGAGCGTAGCGCTTGCCGTCCTGGTGATTTTTGGCTTGGTTTTCAACAAACTGGCGATTTTTTATGGGGCATCCCTCTTTCTTGTTGGTTTGTGGGCGGTGATTTGGCTGAGGTGGCGCTACCGCGACCTGCCTCAAATCAAGCCCATCAGCCTGGTAGTGATGTTGGTATTCGGGCTGGTACTGCACGGGAATTTTTCTGCCCCAAAGATTCAACACCTGGGCAGCAACGGTGATGAGCAGGCGGCGGTCTTTTTGATGGAAAACTTTCCACCCAAAACCAAGGTGGGAGCCGGTTCTCCTGGTGTGGTTTGGATGGCAAAGCAGGAGTTTACCGCCATTACTGGAGCAGATGTGCCCGCTTTTGAACAAAGCGCAGATTTCCATCAGTGGCTGCTGAATGAAGGAATCGAAGTGATTTACCTGGATTACTCTATTTCCAATCATGCACCGTATTTCTGGGAACTGATCCAGGCGGAGACTGGAAAAGGATTGACCGAGGTGTTTAGTGCAGCTGAAGGAAGCAACCGGGTCTATGTGGTTGAGCCGGAGAGGCAGGAGTAAGAGTTGAAAAATTTTCCATTTCGCATGACCTTCAAACGAATGATTGAGAGCCGGTGGTGGACAGCCGGGCTTGTGGGTCTGGTGCTGCTGCTGGGTATTGCAATCCGGTTATTTGACATTACTGACCCGCCGTTGGATTTTCACCCGGTACGGCAGCTCCGTTCTGCGCTCATTGCACGCTCGGTGTACTATCAGCACAGCGAAACGGTCTCCCAGGCGGAACGTGACCTGGCAGCCGACATGGCTTCGCTGGAGGTGTATGAACCGCCGATTCTTGAGCAGATTGTCGGTTGGAGCTACGTGCTTTCCGGTGAGGAACGGGTCTGGTATGCGCGCATCTTTAACGCGCTTTTCTGGGCGATTGGCGGGCTGGCAATTTACGACATGCTGAGGCGCCGGCTTGGGCGGGTTCCGATCCTTGTGGGGTTGCTGGTTTATTTCTTCCTGCCCTTCAGCGTGATTGCCAGCCGGTCGTTTCAGCCTGAACCGTGGATGGTGATGTGGATCCTGCTGACCGCCTGGGCGCTGCAGCATTGGGCGAACAGCGATGCATGGAAGTGGGCATTGGCAGCCGGTTTGATGGGCGGTTTTGCCATCCTGGTGAAGGTGGTGGCTGGTTTTTTTGTACTTCCCATGTTTGCGCTGGTTACACTGGCAAGCCTGGGTTGGAAACGGTTCTTTCGTTCGCCAAAAGCCTGGGTAATCGGCTTTTTGATTGCGCTGCCAACGTTGTTATATTACCTTTTGTTTCATCAGGAACGATCCTCTTCCTTCCTCTCTTTCTGGGTGGGGGCGCTGTCATGGATGGTTGCAACGACCGAGTTTTACGGTGATTGGCTGGCAATGATAAAATCGTTGACCGGGTTGATGACGCTGGTGTTAGCGCTTTTGGGAGTCTTGCTGGCAGAGAAAAGCATAAAGCCCTGGCTGTTGGGCGGTTGGATAGGGTATCTGCTTTACGGGTTGGTGTTTCCGTACCAATACGTGACTCACGAGTATTATCATTTGCCGCTGGTGGCATTAATCGCCCTCTCGCTGCCGTTCGTTTTTCAGCCCATTTATGAGAAGGTGATTCAACAGCCGTGGTTCTGGCGGGTGATTTGCGCCGGGGTAATCCTTTTTTCAGCCTTCTACTCGTTCTATGTTTCGCGCTCGATCCTGATCGCCAGGGATTACCGTTTTGAGCCCGCTGGCTGGCAAAGAGTGGCAGAGGCAATCCCGGTTGATGCTTCATTTATTGCCTTGACAGCGGATTATGGGATGCGCCTGCGTTATTTTGGCGGAAGAGTCGGGGCGAACTGGATCACGGATGCTGATATCCGTTTGAAGGAACTCAGCAGCACCGAAGCCTATAACTTCCAGGCGTATTTTGATGAGCTGACTGCCGGTAAAGATTATTTTGTTATCACGGCGTTGTCGCAATTAGAGGCACAGGCGGATCTAAAAAGCTATCTGAACGAACATTTCCCTCTGATCGTCGAAAACGATGATTTTGTTATTTACCAGTTGGAAGAAAATTAGCGCGATGAATCGACTGCTCAGCAGGGTATGGTTAGCGCTTAGTCTGGTCGAAGGGATAGGGGTGCTCGCTTCCCTTTTCCAGTCGCCATCCGAGGTTTCTTTTCTTTGGGGGTATTCTCTCCAACGTTGGATCCTGGGAGCGGGGTTTTGCCTGGTTTTGCTGGCGCTGGTTGCTTTGCTGGTGTTCAGCTACAGAAAATCACAAAAACTGGATAGCCTGCTGCGCACTATCGATGAATGGTTGTCCCGCGATGAGCACCTTTTGACGTTCAGTCTGATGGTGTTATTTGTTGTTATTTTTTGCCTGGGCGGCTGGCTCTTCACTTACCTGTTTATCCCGGTACATCTGCGCTGGATCCTGATGTGGCTGGTGTTAATTGGCATTCAAACGTTGCTCATTTTATTTACTGCCTATCGCTCCCGTTTCACCAGTAAGGTTTTCTATGCGCCGTTGAATATCCTGCCAAAATGGAACCAGTTAGAGCAAGGACAAAAACGCACGTTTTGGATTCTGTTCGCGATTGGGGTGTTTTACTTCCTCGCTTTTTGCATCCCCAATGCACTGGACGCACGCGATGCACACGAGCTTTTCCTGAAGGGCGGAGATGAAAATATTACTTACCCGTATGTCGTCTGGATGCTCACCCCAGCGGATACGTTTGCCGGAACGGTTTATCAATGGTTCGTGTATGAGGATTATCACTACGGATATCCGTTTTACGTGCTTTCCATGCTGGTTCTGCTGCCTTCCCGGCTGATTTTTGGGCTTGATTTTGCAGCACAAACTCAGATCAACCTGCTGCTGCTGCGCCAGTTTGTCTCGGTTCTGCCCATGATCCTGGCAGCCGGTGTGCTGGTCTATCTACAAACCCGTTTCCGCTCCCGCTGGAAATCGGTTGCACTCTTAGTCTTAATCCTTCTCCTTCCTGCGGTTGTAAAATACAACCTGCGCTTCTGGCACCCGGATGGGTTGGTGGTACTCTGCGTGGCTCTGACCATTTATTTTTTGCAGCGCGACCGATGGCGCTTTGGGCATAACTTCTTCCTGGCGGCTCTGATGTGCGGGCTGGCTTCTGCGATCAAACTGTTCGGTTTTTTCTTCTTCTTGAGCATTGCCGGTTACATTTTGACTGCCCTCTGGCAGAAAAAAATCGTCTTCCGGCGCGCCAGCCTGGTATCGGTTGTTTTTTTGGTCATGATGTTTGGGACGATTATCTTTTCCAACCCGTTTCTTTTCGTCTCTAGCGCCCGCGAGCGACTGGTGTGGATGATGGGTTTGAAAGCTGATGAGATGAAATTCGGTTATGACGAACCTGACCCTGAACAGGTTTACCAGAAAGGTTTCCTTGCCACCTTACCCGCAATTGAGGATGCTTATGCGCTGCGTGCGCTGCTGGTGTACGGCACGCTTTCAATGCTCTTCGGTTTTCTCAAAGGCAAGAACTGCCTGGTGAACGGGTTGCTTGCCGGCTGGGTGCTGCTGACCGCTTTTTACCTCTTTACTTTTGTTGCCATTAAGAATTATCATTACTGGCTTCCGACTTTACTGCCATTTTTCTCTGCCTTTTTTTGCTTCCCGGAGGCATTAACGGCATGGAAGGGGGGACATCACCACAACGAAAACAAAATTTGGGTCAAAGGGGTTTGGGCAGTTGCTATTTTACTGCTGTTCTTCCAACTGGGTTGGAGTCTCTTCCGGATAAGCCCTTATCTGAATGAATGGGGACGCTTGTCCGAGATCGTTTCACGATGG
>CAYRRA010000155.1:0-10695 GCA_964426355.1 uncultured Anaerolineaceae bacterium | reverse complement strand
GCAGCGGCAATAGTGATCCTTCACTGCCGTTCAGGATGACAAACCGGGTTGCATTTCAATTCCCCCCGAAGGATGGTCATTCCGATCCATTTTGACCCGGTACAACTGTTCATCGGCGGCGTGCAACAAAGCTTCGTAATCCTCTTTCCCCTGGCTGTCCGCCCAGCCAATACTGAGCGACACCTCCAGGTTGGGATGCTCCTCTCCCCACGGGAAAGCTGCCACAGCCGCGTGAATTTGCTCACAAATACGTTCAGCTTCCTCACCAGTTGTCTCCGGCAAATACACAGCAAACTCATCACCGCCGTAGCGTGCGGCAAAATCATTGCGCCGCAGGGCAGCGCGCAGAATCTTCCCCACGTTCTGCAAGACCACGTCACCCACCTTGTGGGAAAAAAGGTCATTAATTTTCTTAAAACGGTTGATGTCAATCATCAAAACGCACAAGGGCTGCTGGTCTCGCCGGGCGCGCTCAAATTCCAGCCAGAGCTGCTCGTCCAGGAAGCGCCGGTTGTGTAAACCAGTTAGCACATCCTCGCGCGCCTGGCGCTGCAACAGTTTGGCTTGCTGGCTCACACGTTCCAGCAGTTCTGTTTTTTGCTGGCTGGCTTCCTTAAAGCGCCGCTCGAGCGTATCATGCTCACCAGCCAGGGCTTCCAGCTTCAGCCGAAATGCTTCTTCCTTCATCTGTTGAATCGCTCTACAGCTCGCCAGCGCGGCTGTCAGATCGCCCTGCCCTTCCTGGACTGCACAAAGCGCGGTGTACGCATCAGATGCAATTTCGCAAAGGCTTATCCTCTCCTCTGGTTCCTGAGTCTTTTCCAGCGTGCTGCGCAGTTCCAGCACCCACTGATGAAGGTCTCCACCTTCTTCCAGTATCGCTGCCAGGTGCTTTTTCAGTTCAGATGATTTTCCGTTCATAGTACTTCCATAGAAGACCCGGTTCAATTGATGCGAGTAATTACTATCAATAGCACATTTCGGCAGCCAGTACACCGGCTTGCGTAAAGAGAAAGGCGCAATCACCGCCGTTGTTCCAAACGCCCGAACCGCTTTCTTCAAAGCTAAATCCACCCGTATCCGGATGGATTTCGTTGGTATAGACCCGGCAGCTTTGCCCGGGCTCCAGCACATAAGCCGGGAAAATGAACCGGTGTGTAGCCTGGTCTTTCAGATACCAGCCCTCCATGTCGATCGGTTGTGTGCCGGCGTTGTAAATCTCCACATATTCGTCCGGTTCATTGACCCCTTTGACACCTCGAAAAATCAAGGCGCTGATCTGTATGCCCTCGTAAACCGCCTGCTCGCCCGCTGCCGGTCCCCAGATACCCAGTTGGCTTTCCCGAGCTGCGATTTCAGCCTCGGCGAAAAGCCGGGCGCAAGCTGTATTCGGCTCGTAACTGAGCTGGTTGGCATACCCGTTGCGGATGATTTCATAGTTCACAAAGGCATCCTCTGTAAAAACATATCGCAGCAACCGGCTATATTGGTCGGTCTCAGTGATATCTTTTACCAGGTAAATCCGGGCACCCTTTACCAATGAGCGGTTAAAATCTTCAGCCTGTTGACCCGGCGGCTCATCGTGTTCGGGGGAATTTACACCGATGTAACGCACCTTGTAGATCAGCCTGCCAATTTTCACCGAAATCGTATCGCCGTCAAACACCTCAAGGACGCGTCCGACCTGAACCTCGTGATCATCGGGGATGCAATCGAATTGCTGCAGCAGCGCCGAGGGGAGCTGAACGGGCGATGTAGTTTCGCCGGGTAAAGGTTCCGCCTGAACTGTCGCCGCGGTGGTCAGTGTGGCGGTTGTTGCGGTTTGTTTTGTGGTGCAGGCATGTGCCAGTAAAGCCAATGCGCTGATGATCAACAAACAAAAGGTTTTCGTTCGACCGGGCATGTACGCTTCCTGTCATGTAAATGTTGGATAATATATAAATGATTATATCAGGCGAGCCGCTGCAGAGGAAAGCGCACTTAACCGAATAACGTTCAGCCGCAAAACGACCTTAAACCCATCCTGGCAGAAACCGGGATACAATAAGGGATAGCCAAATTCAATACTGGTCTGACCTCGCCGGAAATTCCTCATGGGCGTAGGCAGGGCGAAGATAAGGCGAACCATGCTAAATACCAGACCAGCGCAGTTTTCATAACAAAAAAGTTCAAGAGGTAAAAATGAATAAACGTGAAAATATGTTAAGCTTGCTCGATGAGAACCAAAAGCCAAAGCACGTCCCTGCTGCTTTTTTCCTGCATTTCGACCCTGCCTACCATGCCGGGCAGGCAGCCGTTGATAAACACCTTGAGTTCTTCCGCTACACCGACATGGATTTTGTCAAAATCCAATACGAAAGCAATTTTCCTCGGCTGGAGGAAATCCAAAAGCCCGAAGACTGGGAGAAAATGCCCTTTTTCGGTCTCGATTTTTACGACGGGCAGCTAAGTGCCATCGAGGGGTTGGTGAAAGCTGCCAAAAAAGAAGCCCTGATACTGCTCACACTCTACTCGCCGTTCATGTGCGCCACCAAAATTGCCGGTGAAGCTGAGTTATTAGAACATATTCACACCAACCCGGAGAGGGTAAAAAAGGGGATGCAGGTCATCACCGACAGCATGCTGGGGTTTGTCAGAGAAGCAATCCGCCTGGGCGTGGACGGCTTCTACCACTCCACCCAGGGCGGCGAGGAAGGCAGGCTGGCTGACCCTTCGCTCTTCGACGAATGCATCCGTCCGTACGATCTCGCCTTGATGGATGAAATTGAGAAAGGCTGCATCTTCAACATTTTGCACGTCTGTGATTACCGCCTGCCCTACCGCGACCTGACGCCCTTTATCGACTATCCCGGGCACATCGTCAACACCAATTTACAGCTTGTCGACCGCCAAATGACGGTTCAAGAAGTGGCAGAAATGTTCAAACGCCCCTTCATGGGCGGTTTAGACCGCTTCGGCGTGCTCGCACAAGGCAGCCCGCAAGCCATCCGCAAGGAAGTGCACGAGGTGCTGCAAAAAGCCCCTGACCGCTTCATCCTCGGCGCCGACTGCACCGTGCCTGCCGGCACCAGTTGGGATAACCTGAAAACCGCCATCGCTGCCGCCCACGAGTGGGAGGGTAACTAAGATTCCTGGTAGCTTTCCTTGATCTCCAGGAACTGCGGTTCCAGTTGTCTAAAAGCGCGGACGACCATCGGGTCGAACTGCTTTCCCTCCATTTCAAGGATAATGCCGCGCGCCACTTCGTGCGACATGGCAGCCTTATACACACGCTTCATCGTCAACGCATCGTACACATCTGCCAGTGAGACAATCCGGGCACAAAGCGGGATTTCAAGCTGTTTGAGACCACGTGGGTAACCGCTCCCATCCCAACGCTCATGGTGCGCCCAGGCAATGTCGCGACCCACACGCAAATAATCGGCATGCGGATAACGCTGTAACACAGCATCCAGCGTCTGTGCCCCAATTTCTGTGTGACGCTTCATCACCTGCCATTCTTCGTCATTCAGGCTGCCGGGTTTAAGCAGAATATGGTCCGGGATACCCACTTTGCCAATATCATGCAGTGGGCTGGTGCGGTAGAGCAGTTCCGCAAAGCGTGGAGGGGCATCCAGTTTGTTTTGCGGGTTTGCCAGGATATTCTCCGCCAATACCCTACAATAGGATCGGATGCGTTCCAGGTGAAAGCCGGTATCGGAATCTTTTGATTCTGCCAGTTTGGCAAGGCTAAACAAGGTTACAGAGGTCGTCTCTAATGAAATGATGCGTTCGGCGTTGCGCACCCGCAGCAGCAATTCAGCAGGCTCGAATGGCTTCGTGATGAAATCATCCACTCCAGCCGAAAGTCCAGTGAGCAAATCTTGTTTGCTGCTGCGCGACGTGACCATGATGATGTAAATATAACCCACCGATGCGTCCTTGCGAATGCGCTGGCTGAGCTCAATACCATCCAGGTTGGGCATCGACCAATCGGAAATGACAACCTGGATCTCGTTTTGCTGCAAAATTTTCAGCGCTTCAACTCCATCTGCGGCACAAACAACCTTGTGCCCTTCACTGGTCAGCACTTTACGGGCAATAGCCAGAGCGATCTCATCATCATCCACAACAAGAATTTTCATATTTGCCCTTGCTCCAACTCAAAACTCAAAATAATCTCAACTCACACATCCGAGGGGTTTCTCGTCAGCAAATCATGCGCGGCTTGTTGAAAACGCCCTGCTTCCAGCACAACAACTTCAAACGCCTCTGCCAGCGAACCGCCTCCCTCTACCTCCCTGGCAGCCATTTCCAGGTTTTCACATGCCTGGCGCAGCGGTTCCGCCGACAAATTCCCTGCCACACCTTTGACCTTGTGGGAAATCTCTCTCACCCTATCCCGTTTTCCCGCCTCAAGTGCCAGCTTGATTTGCTTCATTTCAGGCTCCAGGCTTTCTTTGGCTCGTCGAATCAGGTCAAGCGCCATTTCAGTATCACCCAAAACACGCCTCTGAAGCCCTTCAAAATGGATCACACTCAACACATCCTCTGAAAGGACAACCGACAAAGCGGCAGGCTCAACCGCGGGCTGCCACGGAGGAACCGCAGGCATAACTTGCGGGGGACTCTCCCCGGAAGAATCCCCATCACCGCTTGCCCACTGGTCGATTTTTGCAAGCAGATCGGCAGGGTCAAAGGGTTTGTTGATGAAGTCATTCATTCCCGCAGCACTGTAATTCTCCCGATCCTGCTTCATCACATGCGCGCTCATCGCAATGATAGGTATGTCATGATCACTCACCGCAGACTGGGGATCGCGGATGATACGCGTGGTTTCAAAGCCATCCATTACCGGCATTTGAACATCCATCAGAACCAGGTCATACCTCGCTTTTTCTAAAGCCTGCAATGCTTCTTTGCCATTATTGACCACGTAAACATCCACTCCGTTTTTACGAAGGATGGTAGCAGCCACATCCTGGTTAATCAGGTTATCTTCAACCAGTAGCACATGCAATTCACGCTGAAAAGCCGAATATGTTTTCTCTTTTGGCAAATGCTGAACAAAAGCAGGTTCGGCACCCATATCTTTCCCCTTTCCGCCAGCAGCATTTCTCAAGAGACGTCGTAATTCGCGCCAATGGATCGGTTTTACAATAATCCCCAGGAAGCCGACCTCCTCATAAACATCACTTTCCCCATACTCATTTGCTGAAACCAACAGAATCATGTGAACGGGCGGAAACGCTGTGCTAGAACGGATTTCTTTTGCCAGCCTGATACCATCCATGTCCGGCAGCGATTTGCTGAAAATAACCGCCTGGTAAGGCTCTCCATTCTGCGATGCATCCGCCAGCATTTGAAGCATCTCAGCCGCACTCGTAGCCTGTTCACAACAGCAAAGCTGTTCTTGAAGTGCTTTCTCAACAGCCTCTTGCTGAACGGGGGAATCCACCATAACCAGGATGCGCAAACCTTCAGTATTTAACCGGGCAGGGTCATCGGGAATATGCGGTTCGATGGGTAATCCCAGCGGTAAATTGAACCAGAATTTGGAACCTTGCCCTGGTTTGCTCTCAAAACCGATTTGCCCATCCATCATTTCCACCAGGCTTTTTGAGATCGACAAACCCAGCCCCGATCCCCCATAACGCCTGGACATCGAGGAATCCACCTGAGTGAAAGGTTTGAATAATGTATCTTGTTTTTCAGGGTCAATCCCAATGCCGGTATCCTGGACGGTGAAGCACAGAACAACCGTATTGGGCTCATCCGATGGTTCTCTTTCAACATGGACGATAATCTCGCCCTTGTGGGTAAATTTGAGGGCATTTCCCACCAGGTTATTCAAAATCTGCTGAATGCGCAGTGAATCGCCATTGAGCCACTCCGGCACATCTGCAGAAACCCGCCACACCAGTTCAATGCCTTTTTCTTGAGCGCGAAAACCAAAAATATCGCCAATTTCCTCCAGTAAGGTTTGCAGATTAAAATCGATCCTCTCAATTTCCATTTTTCCGGCTTCGATCTTCGAAAAATCGAGGATGTCATTGATGATTGCCATCAACATATTGGCGCTGATATGGATATTTTCTGCAAATCGTCGTTGTTCGGGAGAGAGTGCGCTGGAAAGCAGCAAATTGACCATCCCAATAACCCCATTCATCGGTGTGCGAATTTCATGGCTCATACTCGCCAGGAAGCGATCTTTTGCGTAATTCGCAGAAGCGGCTTCCAGTGCCATTTCATTCGCCAGGTCAACAGATACGAGGAGCTGGCGGTTGGTCTTCACCAATTCATCTTCAACACGCATGCGCGTGAAGGCTCCAGCAAACAGATCGCCCAGGAAACGCAGCAGGACAATCTCTTCCTCGCTCCATTCTCTTTTTGTCTGCACCGAATCAAACCCGGCAAAACCCAGCAGCATCTGGGCATAAACGATGGGGACTACCGCCAGCGACTGGATGCCTTGCGGTTCCAAAATATCGCGTTCCCCCTGCCAGTCTGGCGGTAAATCGGAAACCGAGTCGATATGGATATTCTCAAAACGGCGCAGGGTTGCCATCCACTGCGGGAAGATATCAACGGGTAATCCTTTTAATTGATCGATCTGCGGTTCAACTCCTTCTGCGCACCATTCGTACTCATTGTCCATGATGGTGCCGCTGTAATCGAAGAGGAAGATATAGGCACGGTCAACCGCACAAAACCGCCCAATACGTTCAAGCGCATGGTCAATCGCTTTGGGCAATTCCTGTGTATCCAACTGGATAAATTCTTTTGAAAGCTGGCTCAGCTCTTGCTCAAAAGCAACCCGGTAGAACAAATCTTGCTCGATCTTCTTGTATTCACGTAAATCGGTGACTGCTGCGATGTTCCCATTGAATGCCTCCCCATCGAAACGCGGCGCTGCAGTAACCAACGCCGGAATGATTTCTCCATCCGCGCGTACCAGGCGGGTTTCATAAGAGGAAGTGACGCCTTTTACACGATCTTCGCGCGCTTTGCCCAGGTTTTCAAATTCTTCCGGTGCGGTCACATCCCAGGGGGTCATTCCAAGCAGCACATCCACATCCCTGCCAAGCAGGCGAGCGTATGCGGGGTTGATGTATTCAAACCTGCCCTCTTTGCTAACCACCGTGATACCATTTGGAATGGCAGTCATCACCTGCTCGAAGAAATTTCTTTGTTCGGTCAGCCTGGTTTCAAGCGCAACACGTTCGCTGATATCACTCATGACAATCAAATACCCGCCAAGGTGGTTTTTCCGGTCAAGAAGGGGTGTAATTTGTAGATTTACCCATTGTTGATTTCTAATATTGACATCTCTACGAAAATGGGTTTCTGGATGCTCAACCGACTCGATCACTAAACTTGCCAGTGTAGGAAATACAACCGAGACAGGCTTTCCAATGACGTCATCCGATTTCATCTGAAGTATTTGAAGAGCGGCAGGGTTCAAGTCGGATACGTGGTCATTTATGTCTAACACCAGTACACCGCCATCCATCCGCTCAATGACCACATCACGCGCCACTGGCATCAGTTTAAAGACCTTAAACCGGAACAAACCAAACGACAATAATAGACCGGAAATGGAAAAAACAGCGGGTGAAATATCAAAACCTTGATAAAAAGGAATACCCAGGTTTGAAACCAACAGGTAAATGATATTTCCTGCCCAGGGAAGCAGCACGGCGATGGTCAGTGTTATCGCTTGAGAGCGGTAAACCCAATGTGAACGGTACGCCATTTTTACTAACATCCAGGTGCCAAAAAGGAGAAGAATGTAAGAGTAAGTTGTATGCAACCAGAAGCCCAGACCGTGTTCGTACAACAACATACTACTGCTATTGGTGGATACAGAAGTGATGTTTTTCCAAATCAGACCATGCCATTCGTTGGTGAGTACCAGGCAGAGGGTGAAAAGGGGAATCAGCCAGAGTGGCGCCTTTTTACCCAAGGGCAACCAGGTTTCACGCTGGGTGTAATGTGCAGCAAACAGAAACCATAATACAGGCAAGTTAACAATTCCCAGGTAAGATAATTTTGCCCACACCAGCTTTACTGCTGGGTTGAAACTGGCATACTCCGCCATGTTTGCCAATGACCAGATAACAATCGATATCATCAGGTGGTAAAAATACACCCCGCCTGAGGCTTCACGGCGAGACCACCCCAAAATAGCGCAAAACGCGGCAATAGTTGCCGCTAAAAACATGATTAAAATCGGGAAAAGTGTAGCGCTCTGCATTGTTCGATCAGTTTACAGAATACTGATACTATACCATGCCGATATTCCAAAATTCGAATATTTTATCTTGCTTTGCAAAATTGAAAAGCTTGCTAACGCCAGCATACGCGCTGCGCTGCCTGGATATTTTCAGGCAGCGCAGGGGTGAATCGGTTGTTTCCTGTCTCTTCTCTCCCTGAACCACTCAAACGATTCAGGCAGCTCCACACATCATTTTTTCAGGCGACTAGGGTTTCCAGACTGTCCAGACCTTTCCTGCAAGGTCCGGTCCGGGTTTGAGTGTAGCCCCACCCGGCTGCCAGCCTGATGGTGTCACCTCTCCGGTGGCGCGCACATGTTGATAAGCTTTGATCTGTCGGATCAACTCTGCGGGGTTCCTGCCAACTTCGGCGGTGAGTACTTCCATCGCGCGAATGACAAAATCCGGGTCAATGATAAACCTGCCGCGGATATTCACACCCGCTTCTTCATCATAGACGCCGTAAATGGTGCCAATTCTTCCGCCGCTGTCGGATAACATTGGGAAGGGTACTCCACCTTCCACCATCTTTGACAGTTCTTCTTCTTGCCAGATTTTGTGAACAAAACGACTATCTGTGCTCAGTGCTAAAACCTCTACCCCCAGTGCTTTGAATTCATCATATAAGGCAGCGACCGCTGCCAGTTCGGTCGGTCAAACAAAGGTGAAATCACCTGGATAGAAGCAAATAACAATCCATTTCCCCTTGTAATCTGAGAGCTTTACAGGTTGGAAGCCTTTGCCTGCAATAAATGCAGACGCCTCAAAATCAATCGCTTCCTTGCCAACACGTGCTAACATTTTCGGTACCTCCTGAGATTGAACAGTCCCCGCGGGAGAGGCTTGATTAGCGGCTGCAGGCAAAATGGGCCCGCGTACGGGTTTTACACAACCGTCTTTCAGTTCTGACATGCGCACCTCCTTTCATTCTTTTGGAATGGTTGAACATAACGATCTGGGTGTGGAAAGATGACAGGCCGCTTGAGCAAATGGTCTTTGCGGCATACCGGCTGCAAAAAAACTGCCGGGTATTGCTGCCATCAATCGGTTGACAATCTGCTCCAAATGACTTTGTCAAATATTATTATACACAAAACGGACAAACTTTGTGTTCAAATGATCTAGTGTTCGTCAAATGTGATTATTGGTTTTGATTTTATGCATGACAGACCACTAGCTCTTAGCCAACATTAATCTTTTCTCTAAGTATGCTTACCCAACGCCTTCCGATGCAAAGCATTCTCAACTCGATTCCGTCAATCCATCTAACATTTGTTTCATCCGGCTGCGGTACTGCTCAAACGCGCTTCTACCACTAGCGGTGAGACGCAAGTTGGTATTTGGACGCCGCCCTTTGAAGCTCTTTTCCACCTCCAGGTAACCGGCCTCCTCCAGTTTGCTCATGTGTGCAGAGAGATTACCCCAGCTCAGTCCAGTTTGGTTCATTAAAAAAGTGAAATCCGCAGATTCAACAACATAAAGCAAAGCCATCATCGCCAGCCTGGCAGGTTCATGGATCAGGCGGTTTACATCGGTTATGGAGGAAAAATCCTTCAACTCTGGTTCATCCATTATGCTTGTCTTCCTGTTGGTGTGGGTATTTCCTCAAAAAAATCACGAACAGAACCAACCCAGGTAATGCCACCAGCAGTCCAATCATCAACGGATAAAGCAGGTTGTTCAACCAGATCATCAAAAAAACAGCCAGCGCGGTCATGATGGCGATATAGTAGCCGCGCGGAAAATCATTGAAGTAAGCCATCAAAATCATGCTGGGTCCCACAAACAACGAACCGATGATGGCAACGGTCAGGTCCATCAGGCCGTTCTTGGTGCTCAGAAATCTGTTGAGCTTTGCGGCAAAATCCTCGTTCAGCCACCCTCCCACAGTGAACAAAAGCACAGCCAGTTGTACCAAAACAACAGCAGAAAGAATGATCGCCAATGAGCGTCCGCGTTTCTTGCGAGCATCTCCAAAACGCACCTGGCCTAAACGCGGGACGGTGATAAATTTTTTCCCGGCCCAAAAAAGACCGTATGCCAGGCACAACGCAGTCAGGGTCAATACCAGGTTCAAGGGGCTGTAGCCTTCTGGGGGGCGATAGGTAAATACCCCCACGCAGATAATCACAAGCCCAAAATACATATCCCACAATCCATCCTGGTGGGTGGAGCGGAAAGCCTTGCGTTCAATTTCCTTCAGGTCAAGTTGAGATGACATCATATCCTCATTTCATTTATACAAATGTCTTTGCATTGCAAAGTTATTTGTATTATACGGTTTTCCAGGATCGATGTCAACAGGTGTAATGAAATTGTTTTACATTTGACAACAGAAAGGTTTTCCTGCAGAGTGAAAGATACAATCCCCTTCATTTACAACGGCAGGTACTGCAAGCAAGGTTTTTGCGTAAAGAGATACGCCCTGCGCCTAGGATAC